>NZ_JBONDW010000011.1:0-200392 GCF_054919535.1 Mycobacterium venezuelense | reverse complement strand
ACCCCTTACCCCGCTTGGCCGCCGGCACACCCTGCGCGGCTTCACGGGCGCGGCGCTTGGCATCCCACAACGCCGTGGCCCGGGCCTGGGCGGCCGCGAGGGCCGGTTTAAGCAGTTCGTACGTCTCGACCAGGGCGCGCAGCTGCTCCTCCGACGCCCCCGGATCGATATCGAACAAACTTTCGAACACATGATCGATGCTACGCCCACCCACCGACAACCACCGGTCGCTTGAATGCCACCGCGAGGCAATCTCAGGCGAGGGTGACCGCGGTGCTCCATCGACAGTCGACCCGGTCGTAGACCTGGCCGAGAACCTCCTGTCGCAGGGCGGGCTTGGACACCTTCGCCGACGGTGTCAGCGGCAGCGATTCCCGCACGACCCAATAGCGCGGCACCTTGAACGACGCGAGGTCCCTTGCCGCGTGGCTCATCAGTGACCGCAGCAAGTCCTCGGTGTCGCCGCCGGATTCGCGCGGCACCACGAACGCGACGATCTCCTCACCCCGTATCCGGTCGGTTGCGGCCAGACACGCCGCGACACCGACCTCGTCGTGGGCTTGCAGCACCGCCTCGACCTGACTAGCGGCGATGTTCTCCCCGCTGCGCTGGATGATGTCCTTGGCCCGGCCGTGAAAGATGAAGTAGCCGTTCGCGTCGACCGACACGATATCGCCGGTGCGGTACCAGCCACCGCGGTAGGCCTCGTCGTTGGCCGCGGGGCTGTCCGGGTAGCCGTCGCTCATCCAGGTGCCCCGCAGCTGCAGGATCCCCCGCTCACCACGCGCCACCGGCATTGCGGTGTCGGGGTCGACGACCCGCGCGTCCCGGTTCGGCATCAGCGTGCCCAGCGCCCCGGAATCCTTGCACCGGTCGTGATCGGCTTCCTCGACCATCATGTCGATGCCGGTCTCGGTGCTGCCGTACAGCTCGTACCAGCGAGCCCCGAACCGCTGTTCCAGAATGTCGTGCCGGCCCTGCGGAATCGCCGAACACGAGATGTAGCGCAGCCGGTGATCGCGTTCATCCGGGTCGACGGGAGTGGTGAGCAGCATCGCCGGCATCACGCCCAAGCAGTAGAAATACGTCACCTGATGACGGCGCACGGTGGCCCAGAAAGTGCTCGGATGGAATCCATCGGTCACCACCAACGGCGCACCGGTCAACAGGGTGGTGGCCAGATTCCACATCGGGTCCATGTAGTAGAAGGGCTGGGCCGTGAGCAGTACGTCGTCCTGGCCCAGCCGGGGGCCGAATTCGGTCATGATACGCGCGATTCCGGCCCAGTAGCCGTGGGAGACCAGGCACCCCTTCGACTTTCCGGTGCTGCCCGACGTGAACTGCAGGTTCGCCGGGTCCTCCGGGTACACCTCGGGCGCCTGGCCGTCACAGGTGCCGCCGGCGAGTTCGTCGAACGTAACGACCGGTACGGCGGGAGCGGCTTCGCTTGCGGCACTGTGGAATTGCGGATTGGTGACGATCAACCGGGCTCGAGAATCCGTCAGCACAGCGGCCAGGTCGGCCGCCCCGAGCCGCGTGTTGACCGGTACCGTGATCGCCCCCAACGCGGCCAGAGCAAGCCACGTGACGGGGAAGTCAGCGTCGTTGGGCAGCATGACGGCGATCCGGTCGGCACGCGCGACGCGGTGATATTGCCGCAACGCCGCGGCTCGGTCCGCCACAGCGGCGGCCAGTTCGGCGAAGGTCAGCTCGTGCCCGGATGGATCGAAGACCAAAGCCCTGCGGTCTGGCCATCGGTCGGCGGCACGCCGCACCAGCGCCGGCAGCGTGGCCAGGTTGGTCGGATCTGTCATTTCTGGTGCGGACCCCGTGAGTACAGGCTGCGGGTGTTGGCGCCCAGCAGCTGTTCCAACACTGAATCATCGAGCCCCATCGCACGCCACTCATCAAGTACGCGCTGGTGCGGCATGACCGGCCAGTCGGTGCCGAACAGCACGCGATCGCTGAGCACACGCCCGAGCATGCTCATCAGGACGTCCCAGCCGGATCCAGCCCGAGCGACGTATTTGGGTGCCAGACCGCCGAGTTCGAGGTACACCGTCGGATGGCGCCGGGCCACCGCGACGAATTCATCGACCTGTGGCCAGCCGCCATGGCAGGCCACGAGGCGCAAATCCGGGAAATCGCAGGCGACCTGATCGAGCAGTTCGGCCCGTTCGTGGCGCATCGGCGCGTTGCGCGCGTAGTTCACCCCGGTGTGCAGGTTGACCACCAAGCCCAGTTCCTCGGCTTTGGCGTAGGTGGGGTACAGCCACCGATCATCGATATCCAATCCGAAAAAGGCCGGTTCGATGTTGACACCGACGAGTCCCCCGACAGCGATCCGGTCGAGCTCGCGGGCCGCCACACCCGCTCGTGCCGGCGGCATGTCGATGGTTCCCACACCGGAAAACCGGTCGGGATATTCGTTTACGAGCTTTATCACCGCATCGTTCAGTTCGGCCGCCGGAACCGGCGTCTCGGTCTCGGCGTGCAGGATCGCATCGGCGACCCCCGCGGCGTCCATCTCGGCCAGCAGCGCCTGCGTCGTACCGGCGACGGTCTTGTTGCCCAAATCGAGCACCCGGTCATACTCACTGTGCGACAACGGATCCCGCTCCCCTGCCGGCGCCGGACGCAGCTCCTCGGGAAGTCGTACCCGGGCGTCTGTGACGTGCACCTGTGTTTCCTCCATCAATCGTGATTGTCCGCTACTACGTGGGCCCGCCGTCACCGATGCACCTTCAAGCTCTTCGCCTCGGGCACTTTCCAGACACACAGCGCTACGATCGCCGCGATGATCGAGAGGTAGAACCCTGGTGCCTGCGGGCTGCCGCTGGCCTCCACGAAGTAGGCCGCCAGCAGCGGCGCGGTGCCACCGAATACCGCGTAGCCGATGTTGTAACCGAGCGCGGATCCGGTCAGCCGGGTGCGGGTCGGGAAGATCTCCAGCAGGGTGGCGTAACTGCCACCGCCGAAGATCGCCAGGCTCAACGCGACGATGACCTGCCCCGCAACGCTGGCCATGCCACCCAGCGCGGCGAGGTAGAACGCGGGAATGCTGGTGACGATGAGCGCCAGTGCGCCCACCCGGATCATCGTGCGCCGGCCGATGCGGTCACCGACCGTACCCGCCAGGATGAGGGCGACGGTGAAGACGGCAAGCGCGATGCCATTGCTGGCGAGGGCGCCGGTACGGGACATCTCCGCGGTCACCTGCAGATAGGTCGGGAAGTACCCCACGAGGTAATAGAACGCCAGTGCGCTCATCGCGGCCAGGGCGGCGGTGAATCCGATTGCGGCGCGCTCGGTTTGAAGCGCTTCTCGCAGCGGTGCGGAGCTCAGTTCCTGTTGCTCGCGGGCCCGCACGAACGCCGGGCTCTCGTCGGTGCGCAACCGGATGTACAGGCCTATCACGCTCAGCGGCAAGGCGATCAGGAAGGGGATGCGCCATCCCCAACTCTCGAATGCCTCATCCGAAAGCACGGCATTCAGCGACAGCACGACGATCAACCCGACGATCGACGAGACCGCCGACATCGCGATGACCGTGGTGATCCACCGCGACCGGCGGCCGTCCGGTGCGTGCTCCAGGGCGAACGACGTCGCGCTGGTCACCTCGCCACCCGCCGAAAGCCCCTGCAGCAGGCGCAAAGTCACCAGCAGAGCCGGTGCCAGATAACCGATCTGGTCGAAGGTCGGCAGCAGACCGATCAGCGCGGTGGTGGTGCCGATCAGCAGTAGGACGGCCATCAGCACCGACCGGCGGCCGATCCGGTCACCGAGGATGCCGAACACGATCCCGCCGAGCGGGCGGATGACGAACGCCACCCCGTAGACCGCCAGCGCAGACAGCAGCGCGGCAGTGCTGTTCCCGTCGGGGAAGAACGCCGACGCGATGATCGGCACCGTCAGGGCATAGACGGCGAAATCGTAGAACTCGACGAAGGTTCCGACCGAAGCACCGGCCAATGCGGTGCCGGGGCGGTGCTCTTGGCCGGCCTCACCAGGCCGGGCCGTGGGACGGGTGGACACGGGTTCAGCGGTCATCTTTCAAGTCCTAAGGCGGTGAGTGGGTTGGTGATGGTCAGTGCGGTGATCAGGTCGTCGCTCATGCCTTTGCGACGCATGAGGGGCACGACATTGCGCAGCAGGTGTCCGTATCCCTCACCGCCGTAGCCCTGGCGGTGGGTCTGGAAGCAGATGTCCTGGGACACCAGCAGCCGGCCGGCGAATCCGGCGTCGGCAAGGCGCTGCAGGTGGTCGATGCGGGTGGCGTCGTTGGGCATGTCGATCGGCGCGTACGGGTAATAGCTCGACTCCTGGCCGAAGAGGTCGAACTCCAGGTAGCACCCCGTGTCGGCGAGCCGGCTCATATCGTCGGCGGTGAACAGCGTGCGGTCGATGTGCGACATCACCACCCGGGTGGGATCCGCACCGGCGGCGAGCACCCGTGCCATCGCGTCCAGGGGCGCGGCGGCATCCCGGCCGGGGTGGATCATCAGCGCTGCGCCGGTGGCCAATTGGGCGTCCACCGCGGCGACCAGCACGGTGGCTTCCACCGGGTCGACCGGCCACGTGAGGCCGATCTCTCCGATCAAGCCGGCACGAACCTCCGTCTCGCCCACCCCGTCGGAGATGTCGGTGATGATCTCCTGCGCGATGTCGTCACGGGAGCGGTCCGCCAGTTCGGGTGGGTGATAGTCGGCGACGTAGTAGCCACTGCCCATGACCACGTGCACACCCGTGGCCTGCGATACCTCCACCAGCCCGGCCGGGTTGCGTCCCAGACCCACACTGCTGGCATCGACGATCGCCGATCCACCGGCCTCGCGGTAGAGCCCCAGTTCGTGGATCGCCTCGCCGACGTCGGTCATCTTCGCGTCCACCGGGCTGTGGTGGCGACGGATCTCGTAGAGGTTCTCCAGGGTGATCGGATCGTGGTTTTGCAGGGCGGTGCCTTGTCGCCGCGTGGTGGCGCCGATGTCGGACAGCAGGTGTTCGTGCGGCTGGGTGTGACCGATCATTGCGGTCGGCACGTCACCGAGGACGGTTCGCAGGAATGCCATGAGCCTCCCAATCAATCGATTGATTGGGAACTGTACGAACACGTGCCTGCGAAGCACAAGACCCTATTGCCGACTTGTCACAATGTGGACGTGAGCCCAATGACGGAGGACCACGCCACGCGCAGCCGCGAAGTTCAGCGTATGGCGGTGGCCCTGTTTGCCCAGCGCGGCTTCGCGGCAACCGGCATCAGGGAACTCGCCGCGGCGGCAGGCCTGAACTCGGCGACGCTTTACCACTACGCGCCCAGCGGTAAGGAGGAACTGCTCGACGGGATCATGCGCATGTGCCTCGACGAGTTGATACGCCGAGGCCGGATCGCGATCTCCGCGTCCACCCAACCGGATCAGCAGCTGATCGGTTTGGTCCGCGCGCACGTCGGAACCACGGCGCTGAACCCGCGCACCGCGACCGTCGTCGACCAGGAAGTACGGTCTCTGACCGGAACGCGCCGCGACGACATCGTCGCCCTCCGGGACACCTACGAGTCGATGTTCGCCGACGCGCTTGCCGCCGGGGTGGCACAGGGCCTGTTCGACGTGGCCGACCCCACCGTCACCCGACTGGCGCTGATCGAAATGTGTAACGGCGTCTCGCGATGGTACCGACCCGATGGTCGACTCAGTGTCCCAGGGGTTGAAGCGGTGTTCATCGATCTGAGCCGACGATTGCTACGGTTGCCACCGTCCACAGATGGCCTGAGCCTCCCCGATGACAAGGCAGTGCGCCTGCCGTGCGAACCGGTCGACTCGCCCGAATCATCGCGGGCGTAGAACCCGTCCCATCATTTGAGTTCGCTCAGGAACTCAAGAACCGTGCGCGTACTGTCGCCACTATTTCCTCTGCCGCCGCGCCCGCACCTTGGGCGGTGTCGACGCGAAGGACCGGGGTGCTCCACGGTTCATACCGCCGGCCCATGACCTGCTCCCACGTGGGAACCACGAGTCCATCCAGATCCGACGTCCGCGTCTCGACGCGCTCGCGGTGCAAGTCCGAGTCGCTGCAGACGATTTCGATGTCGATTGCGACCGCATTGACCTCTCCTGCGACAGCGGCCCATGCCCGCCGGGTGACCGCAAGCGGGTTCACGCTGTCGGCGATGACGTCGTGCCCGGCCCGCAACAGGTCGGTCGCGACGCTGTACGCGACCTGGTATCCCGCATCGGGTGCGTTGTCCCAGCCACCGGCTGCCGCGACGAGTCCGGACCGCACCATCGCGGCCTCGATCGTGTCGATGCGCAGATGCGCCGCACCCAGACGTTCGCTGACGCGGCGTGCCACGGTCGTCTTCCCGACCCCGGGAAGCCCCGAGAGAACAACCAGCACCCGACTCTCGCCCATCAGCCGCATAG
Source organism: Mycobacterium venezuelense (assembly GCF_054919535.1). Lineage (NCBI taxonomy): Bacteria > Bacillati > Actinomycetota > Actinomycetes > Mycobacteriales > Mycobacteriaceae > Mycobacterium > Mycobacterium venezuelense. Next base: position 193,973 of record NZ_JBONDW010000011.1, on the reverse strand, counting down.
TAGAGCCAAAAAGTTCACAGGCACTTCACAGCGCCTTTGGTCGTTATGGCGATATGAGCATCCCGCCATATGAGCCTCCGAAGACCCCTCCGACACACGGCGTGGGTAACAACCTGCTGTGCCCGAAGTGCGCCGGGGTCATGAAGACCTATGAACGCAACGGCATCCATCTCGAGCAGTGCGACACGTGCCGTGGCATCTTCCTGGACTTCGGCGAGCTCGAGGCACTGACCCAGATGGAGAACCGGTTCGTGCAGTCCGCACCCCCGCCGCCACCGCCGCACTCCGGCTACGGCCAGAGTTACGGGCACTCGAACTACGGGCCGGGCTGGGGCCATCGCGGCAACAAGCACTACCGCAAGCAGGGCTTCGGTCGGCTGTTCTTCTCCAGCTGAGGCATCCGAGCGCAGGCCGCCGCCAGCACCTCGTCGTCGGAATCGTTCGCGGCGGCCTGAATGACGGCAGCGCGGGCGAACGGTTCCAGCACCGGCCACGGATCACCTGACGGCACTGCTGGACCGCCGGCCGCCTGGTAGGCATCGATGAACGCGCCCCAATCGGCGTCGGGAATCAGGCCCGCGGCCCAGAACCCGGCCGGGCGGGCCAGGTCCCAGGCCGGATCGCCGACGCCGAGATCGTCGACATCGATGAGTTGCCATGGGCCCGGAGCCCGGCGGCCCAGCTGGCCGAGATGGAAATCGCCGTGGACGAGTGTGCACGGGCGGTCGGCCGAACCGGCCCGCCATGCTTGGTCGGGCAGACCGGCGGCGGCGCGCACGATCACGTCGTACCCGCGGGCCCGGCCCACCGCCCGACGCAGCCGAGCCGGCCAGCCGTGGGCGGGGAGCCTGCCCGCGTACGACGCGTTGTGCAGCCGCGCCAGCAGTCGCGCGATTTCCTCCCACGGAACCGACTCAGGTTCGGCAGCAAGGGTTTCCATGAGCGGCCAACGAGTCCGCCAACGGTCAGCAATCCGCTCTGGCGTGATCGACAGCGGGGTCACGAAGACGTCGAGCCCACGGGCCACGGTCAGCCGAGCGGCCAGCGCCCGCGGGTCGGTACCCGGCCGGTGCAGCTTGTGCACGACGGCACCGTGCACGGTGATCTGCGCACCGGACCGGGTCTGCACCCCTTCAGTTTCCAGTGTCAGCGGCGTGGCGGCAGCGTCTTCACCGCGGCGTTGATGCGGTTCCACGCGTTGATTGTCACCGCCATCGAAATGACCTGGCCCAGCTCACGTTCGGTGAAGGCCGCCGCAGCGCGCGCGTAGACCTCGTCGGAGACCGGGCCGTGGCTCAGGTCCGTCATGGCCTCGGTCAGCGCGAGTGCGGCCTGCTCCTGCTCGGTGAACAGGTCGCCGGCCTCCTCCCACGCGGCGATCAGCGCGAGCCGCTGCTCGGTTTCCCCGTGCTTGCGGGCGTCGTGGGTGTGCATGTCGAGGCAGAAGGCGCAGCGATTGAGCTGCGATGCGCGGATCTTGATGAGCTCGGCGATTGTGGGGTCGACGTCCTTGGCCGATGCGTTGGACAACGTCATCATGGCGTCGTAGAGCTCCGGTGAAGTCTTGTAGATCTTGAGCCGGTCGCCGGCCTTGGTGGGTTCGAGTGTTTGCGTCATGCCATAAACGCTAGCCACCAAAGTCCCGCATAGATGGTTCAATCTAGACATGAATTCGCGGGCCAATTCGGGCAGTCGTGATCTGCACCTCGAGCTGCGCACGGTGATCGAGCCGGGCAGCCGGACCGCCCGGGAACAGCTGATCAAGGCATTGCGGGACGGCATACGGTCCGGCCGGCTGGCCACTGACACCGTGCTTCCGCCGTCGCGCACCCTGGCCGCCGATCTCGGCCTGGCCCGCAATACGGTCGCCGAGGCCTACGCCGAACTCGTCGCGGAAGGCTGGCTGGCATCGCGTCAAGGTGCGGGCACCTGGGTCGCCAGAACCGCGGTGACGCCGCCGGCGCCGCGGCCGCGGCGCATAACCATCGTTCCCAAGCACAACCTGATGCCCGGCTCCCCGGACGTCGCGGAGTTTCCCCGCACCGCCTGGCTGGCCTCGACGCGACGCGCGCTGTTGAACGCACCGGTGTCCGCACTGCGCATGGGCGATCCGCGCGGGCATGTCGAACTGCGGGAGGCACTCGCCGAATACCTCGGCCGGGTCAGGGGCGTGCGCACGACGCCCGAGTCGATCGTCATCTGCGCCGGTGTGCGCGACGCCGTCGAACTGCTCGGGAGAGTGTTCGGCACAACTCGACCGATCGCCGTGGAAGCATACGGGCTCTTCATCTTTCGCGACGCATGGGCCGCGATGGGCATCAAGACCACGCCCATCAGGATCGATGAGCACGGCGCCGTGGTGAGCGATCTCGACGGCCTGGACACCCCCGCCGCACTGCTCACCCCGGCACACCAAAGCCCGTTCGGCATGGCGCTGCACCCGACGCGCCGCGCCGCGCTCGTCGAGTGGGCGCGGCGCACCGGCGGCTACGTGATCGACGACGACTATGACGGCGAGTTCCGCTATGACCGCCAGCCCATCGGCGCGCTGCAGGCGCTCGATCCCGAACGCGTGATCTACCTGGGTTCGGCCAGCAAGGCCATGGCCCAGACGCTGCGCGTCGGCTGGATGGTTCTTCCCGAGGCGCTGATCGACCCGGTGATCGCCGCGGCGGGCGGACAGCAATACCACGTCAACGCGATCACGGCGCTGACCCTGGCCGACTTCATCAGCACCGGTGGATACGACCGTCACATCCGGCGCATGCGCAACCGGTACCGACGCAGGCGGGACGCGCTGGTTTCCGCGCTGGACGGGTTCGACGTCGGTATCGGCGGCCTGGCCGCGGGCGTGAACATGCTCCTGACGCTGCCCGACGGCGCCGAACCCGAGGTGCTGCACCGGGCCGGTGAGGCAGGCATCGCGTTGAACGGGCTGGCGATCATGCGCCACCCCATGGCCGACCCGGCGATCCCGAATCCGGACGGGGTGCTCGTGGGCATCGGTGGGCCGGCCGAACACGCGTTCGCGCCCGCGGTCGACGCGCTCGTGAACGTGCTGGCCGAGGTGTTGCGTTAGGTATCCCCGCGCACGATGAGATCGGCGGGCCCGGTCGGCAGCCGCCAGTGGAACACCAGCCCGGCCAGTCGCAGCACCGTTGCGAGCACGGTGCCCACGACCAGACCCACCCACTGCGGGCCGAGGTAGTCGATCACGGCGTACGCCGTGGCGCCGAGCATCGCCGGGACGGCATACAGCTCGTCCGGCCCCAGCAGCATCGGGACCTCGCGGGCCAGCACGTCGCGGATGATGCCGCCGCCGATCGCGGTGGTCATGCCGATCAGCGCCGCCGCGAACCAGCTCGCCCCATGGTCGACGGCGATCGCGGCACCCGACGTCGCGAAAAAGCCCATTCCGACGGCGTCGAGCGTGAGCACACTCCGCCTCATGCGGATGAACAGCCGCGCGGTCAGGGTTGCCGCCGCGGTGGCCGCAAGGGCCACCGTGATGTTGGGCCAGTGCTGGATCGACGTCGGCGGGCTGATGTTGAGGAACAGGTCGCGCACCACACCGCCGCCGACGCCGGTCATGACCCCGAGGGCCGCGATGCCGAACAGGTCGAAGCCCTTACGGATCGCGACCATCGCCCCCGACGACGCGAACACGGCGATACCGAGGTAGTTGAGCACCATCTGCAACACACCCGCACGGTAGGCCCTCGCTAAGCTGCCGGAGTGGCCGAACCCGTAATGTCGTCAACACTGAGTCTCAAGACCCAGGCGTTCCGGTTCATCGTCACCGGCGGGTTGTCGGCCATCGTTGACTTCGGCCTCTACGTCGCGCTGCTCGCGACGGGCCTGCACGTCAACATCGCCAAGACGTTGAGCTTCATCGCAGGCACCACCACGGCCTACCTGATCAACCGGCGCTGGACGTTCCAGGCACCGCCCAGCAAGGCCCGGTTCATCGCGGTGTGCGTGCTGTATGCGCTGACCTACGCCGTGCAGGTCGGTATCAATTACGTGTTCTACATGGCGTGGGACGACAAGCCGTGGCGCGTTCCGGTCGCATTCGTGATCGCCCAGGGCACCGCGACCGTCATCAACTTCGTGGTGCAGCGCGCAGTCATCTTCCGGCTGCGCTGAGCAGCGCCGGCTCGACAGTGCCGAGCCGACGTCATATCAGAACGCGACTGCCCCAGCACCTTTCAAGCCGAGATACGCGCGTGCCTCGTCCGGTGATGCCGGCGCGCGATCGAACAGTGCGGCCAGTTCGGCGACCTTCTGCACCAGCTGGGCGTTCGACGTCGCGTTCTCCGTCCTGGTGACGCGCAGGTTGTCCTCCAGCCCGACCCGCACGTTGCCGCCGAGGGTCAACGACAGGGCCGCGAGGCTGAACTCGCCGCGATAGCCCACGCCGGCGGCCGACCACGTGAACGCGTCCCTGCCGAAGACCCGTTCGGCGGTGCGCAACATGTGGATCAGCTGGTCGGGCTCGGCGGCGTTGGCACCGAGCACCCCGAGGACGAACTGCAGGTTGAACGGCGGCTCCAGGACACCGTCCTTGACGAGCTGCTCGAGGTTGTAGATATGGCCGACGTCGTACACCTCGATCTCGGGGCGGGTCTCGGCCTGCCGCATCTGCTCGGCCATGTAGGCCATGTCCGCGAAGGTGTTCTTGAAGATGTAATCGGTTGTGCCTTCGAGATACTCACGTTCCCAGTCGGCGAACGGAAGATCACGTGACGCGACGGGGAAGAGCCCGAAGTTGAAGCTTCCGGCGTTGAAGGTCGCCATCTCGGGACGGAACTTGAGGACCGAGGCCCGCTCTTCGACGGTCATGCCGCGGCCGCCGCCAGTGGTCGGCTGGATGACGGCATCGGTGTTCTTCTTGAGTTCCGACAGTGCGCGCTCGAACAAATCGAGATCGGCCACCGGGCGTCCGGTCGCTTCTTCACGGACGTGGACATGCAGAACGGACGCGCCTGCCTCCGCCGCCTTGACCCCCTCTTCGACGATCTGGTCGACGGTGATGGGAATGGCCTTGCTCTGGGCGGGCACGGTCATGCCGCCGGTCAGTGCGCAGGTGATGATGACCTTGTCGTTCACGGTGTTGCTCCTTACGGGTTGGAAATCAGGCGGGAACTTCGGCGAGGGCTTCGAGCGTGGCTCTGCCGGGCACCCGGCTCCCGCGCTCGCAGTCGTGCACCAGCTCGACGATGCGGTCGTTCAATGGGCTTGGGACACCGGCCTTCTGGGCTGTCGAGCAGACACCGCCGTTGATCACGTCGACCTCGGTGATCGCGCCGCGTTCGAGGTCTTGCAGCATCGAGGCCTTGGTCGCGCCGAGCCGGTTCATGAGAATGTCCAGTGCGGCATCGGCACGTTCGAGATCCGCGCCGGATCGGACGACGAGCTGGTCCGGCTGCACACCGACGATCTCGTCGAGTTCGATGCCTGCCGCATGGGCGACGTCGTAGGCCTCGGTCCACAGCCGGTAGGCGAGTTCGCGCCCGAGCGGTTCGGCGACGACCTCGCGGTACAGCATTCCGCTGACCGCGCCCAGCCCGGAGAACGTGCTGTTGAGCAGCAGCTTGGTGAAGATCTGCCCGACGATGCCTGACGAGATCCGCACCTCGGCGGCGGCTGAGAGGACGTCGCGCAGCTTTTCGATCCGTTGACCGCGGCTGCCGTCGGCCTCGCCGATCACGAACGGGGCGACCGTGGTCTGCGCGAGATGGCCGGGGCCGAGGTTGGTCGCGCCCCACTCGGTGATTCCGATGACCAGCCGATCCGAGCCGACGATGTCGCCAACTGTGCTCTGCACCAACCCGTTTCCGAGAGACACGTAGGTGTCCACCAGGTCACCGGCGACCAGCGGCGAAAGCGCGACGTCGAGATAGGGGGCCTTGAGGGTGACCAGGGCGTAGGAGTATCTGCCTGGCAGATCGGCGGGTTTGTCGACCGCGGTGATGGGGACGAGCGATGTCTCACCGAGCTCGTCGAACCGCAGGCCCGGCGAGTTCATCAACCGGACGTGTTCGGTGTTGGCGTCGAGCACCACGACGTCGTGTCCGGCGCGCGCGAGATGGGCTGCGGTGACGCCACCGATGGCGCCTGCGCCGACGACGAGGATTCGGTCGCTCATGCTGTTACCTCTTTTTCTGTGACGTTCGCCGGGGCGTCCTGGATCTTGAGGCTCAGGCTCACGACGGCACCGATGAACACGAGTGCGATGACGAACCACAGCCCGGCAGAGGGGTTGTCGGTCGCCGATTCGAGCAGCCCCATCACGAACGGCCCGACGAAACCGCCGAGGATGCCGAGCGTGTTGACTAGCGCCAGGCCGCCTGCCAAAGCCGCGCCGGCCAATCTGGAAGCCGGGACCGCGAACAGAATCGATTGGACGACAAAGAATGTCGATGCCGCGACGCAGAACCCCACGAGTGCGAGAGCCGGCCCGGCGACCGCCCCGATCGTGAATCCGATGACCATGGCGGCCATGCCGCCGAACAGCATCGTGCGGGAGCGTCGGCCGTCGGTCGCGTATCGCGGCAGCACGAGCGTCCCAATCGCGGCCGCCACCCAGGGCAGGGCGGTGAGCAGGCCGATCGTGAGATCGGTCATCTCGCCCCACTCCCCGATGATCCCGGGCAGGAAGTAGGTGAGGCTGTAAACCGCGATCTGGTGGGTGAAGTACACCGCGATGACCAACAGGATCTGCTTGTCGCGGAACACGCCCGCGAATGAGTGCGTGCCCGAGGCCTGGGCGCCCTCCTGCTGCTCGCGGGCCAGCCGCGCGGTGAGCTCACGGGCCTGTTGCGGGTCAAGCCATTTCGCGTCGTTCGGCCCGTTGGGCAAGAACTTGTACACGACGAAGGCGAGTGCGACCGCGGGCAGACCTTCGATCACGAACATCCACTGCCACCCGTGCCAGCCCAGCACGCCGTCCATGCCGAGCAGCGCACCGCCGATGGGTGCGCCCATGATGTTCGCGAGGCAGACCGCGACCAGGAACGCGCCGTTGGCACGGGCCCGCTGTTCGCGTCCGAACCAGTACGTGAGGTAGAGCATCACGCCGGGAAACAGCCCGGCCTCGGCCATACCGAGCAGCACCCGCAGGACGTAGAAGGACACCGGCCCCTGGACAAAGGCCATGGCCGCCGACAGCAGGCCCCAGGTCACCATGATGCGCGTGATCCACAGCCGGGCTCCGACGCGGTGCATGATGAGGTTGCTCGGCACCTCGCACAGCGAGTAGGCCAGGAAGAACAGCCCGGCGCCCAAACCATAAGCGGCCGCGGAGAGTCCGAGATCGGCTTCGAGGTGGTTCTTGGCCAGACCGATGTTGGTGCGGTCGATGAAGGCGATGATGTAGGCCGCGATCAACAGCGGCATCAGCTTGCGGAAGATGAGCTTGTTCAGCTCGGTGTCCGTGCCCATGGCAAAGCCCCTTCTCAAGGGTGTCGAAAGGTAGTCCCGTGGGCCGTATTGCCCAGGGATTGGCGGTGTTTCGGTTGTGTCAGGCGGCCGCCGCGCGTTTGCGCGGGCAACCGCAGGTGGTGCCGATCCGGAGCTGGTGTGCGCGAAGGACCGATTGGAACGATCCTCCGGCGCCGTCGATGCGGCGGGTCAGGAGTTCGATTGCCTGCTCGGCCATTTCGCGGCGCGGTTGGTTGACGGTCGTGAGTTCGACGAGCGGGGATGTGCCGGGGTAGAGACCGTCGAAGCCCGTGACGGCGACATCCTCACCCACGTTGATCGAGTTCGCGCGCAGCGCGCTGATCGCGCCGAGGGCGATGGCGTCGCTGCCGCACACGATCACGTGCGGCAACGCTTTGCGTGCGAGCACCTGTTCGACGGCCACATAGCCGCCGCGTTCACTGAGATAGGTGCTGATGCGATGTGAGGCGATGCTGCGAATGCCATGCGATTCCGCGGTGTTGACGAATCCCTCTTCCCTGGCCGCCGAGGCGCTCGACGTGCGCGGGCCGACGATCGTCACGATGTCCCGGTAGCCATGGCCCACAACGTGTTCCATCATCTCCGAGGCCGCGGCCCGATCATCGATCCCGACGAAGTCGGCGTCGATGCGTTCGATTCGACGCGACAGCTGCACGAGTGGGATATGAGCGCTGCGCAGCGCGCGGATCACGTCGCCATCGTCGGGATGCAGCACGGTGAACACGACGCCGTCGACATGACGGGCGATCATGGCGTCGACGACCGTGCGCAAGGTATCCGGGTCTTCCTGGGTGTGGGCGAGGAACACCTCGTAGCCGCGGGCCCGGGCGGCGTCGATCGTTCCCGCGGCGATCTCGGTGTAGAAGGGATTGGCGATGTCGGTCAGGACGAGGCCGATGACGCGCGTCTGATGCGAGCGCAGCCGATCGGCACGCGCACTGGAGATGTGCCCGAGTTCCTCGGCGACCTCGAGGATCCGTGCGCGGGTCTGCTCGGATACCCCGCCGCGGCCGTTCATCACATAGGAGACGGTTGCCGGCGAGACGCCGACCGCTCGCGCGACGTCGGCCGCCGATACGCGTGCTCTCACCGGTTCACCTCCTCCACCGTGTTGGTGCCCCGACGTTAAGTGTGACCCAAATCGTTAAGCAACGTTAAGTTGAGCAGACCGGCAGGTGTGCGGTCCTCCCCGCCCAATCGGGAGGTGAATCCCACCTGGCGAGTGCGGTCGATCACTGCCGATCGGTGTCCATGCTCAAGATCACAACTTAACGTTGCTGAACATCCGCATGCGCTCCTAACGTTCCCCCAATGTCAGACCGCCATGCCACACCCACGATCGACGTCGTCGTCGATCTCAAGACCACGCTGGGCGAGGGGCCACTGTGGGACTGCGAGCAGCAATTGCTGTACTGGATCGACAGCGCGGACGGCCGCATCTTCCGGTCGACCGCGGACGGCACGCACATCCGGGCCTGGGATGTCGGTCGGAAGATCGGCTCGATGGCACTGTGCCGCGACGGTGAGAACGCGATCGTCGCGCTGGAGAACGGACTGGCCAGGCTCGATCTGGCTGACGGCACCATCACGCACCTGATCGACCCGGAACCGGGCCTGCCGAACAACCGGCTGAACGACGGCAAGGTCGACAAACGCGGCCGCTTCGTGTTCGGCTCGATGGACACCTTGGAGGAGTCACCGAGCGGCAAGCTCTACTCCTACCGCCCGGACGGTTCGCTGGCGGTGCTCGACGAAGGAATCACCGTTTCCAACGGCCCGTGCTGGAGCCCCGACGGCGAAACGCTGTACTTCTGCGACACGTGGACCGGCGAGATCTGGGCCTACGACTACGACCTCGACACCGGGGCGGTGGCCAACCGCCGTACGTTCGCCCGGGTCGACACGAGCTCGGGTGGCGCGGCCGACGGTGCGACGGTCGACGCCGACGGCTACCTGTGGCAGGCACTGGTATACGGCGGCAAGATCATTCGGTACGCACCGGACGGATCCGTCGACCGCGTCATCGACTTCCCGGTCCGGAAACCGACAAGCGTCATGTTCGGCGGACCCGACCTCGACGTCCTCTACGTGACATCGATGGCACGCCCGCCGCTGCCCCGCTTCCCCGGCGACGGGCAGCTGCGCGGATCGCTGTTCGCGGTCCGCGGCCTCGGAGTACACGGCATTCCCGAAAGCCGCTTCGGCGCATAGTCATCACACCCTCAAGGACATCTCCCATGAAAGTTGCCTCGCCGCGCGGCTCTCTGCGCGACACCCACAAATACTCGTGGATCTCACTGGCCGTGTGCTGGCTGATCTGGATCCTCAACGCCTACGACCGCGAGATCATCCTGCGGCTCGGGCCCACGATCTCGGAGCAGTTTCATTTCAGCCCGGACGCGTGGGGCGCGATCGCGTCGTTGATCATGATTTCGCTTGCCGTACTGGCGATCCCGGGGTCGACGCTCAGCGACCGGTATGGCGGCGGCTGGAAACGCGCCCGATTCCAGGTGCCACTCGTGATCGGTTACACCGCACTGTCGTTCGTCTCGGGGCTCAAGGCCGTCAGCGCCAACGCGGTCGCGTTCATCGCACTGCGGGTCGGCGTCAACCTCGGCGCCGGATGGGGCGAGCCCGTCGGCGTCAGCAACACCGCGGAGTGGTGGCCCAAGGAGCGCCGCGGATTCGCACTGGGCGTGCACCACACGGGCTACCCCGTCGGATCGCTGCTCAGCGGTCTGTCCGCGGCCGTCGTGATCGCGATGTTCGGCGCGTCGAACTGGTCCTACACGCTGTTCCTCGGCCTGATCGTCGCCGTCCCGCTGATGATCTTCTGGGGCCGCTACTCCACCGCCGATCGCATCACCACGCTGTACGAGGACATCGCCGCCAAGGGGCTCACGCCGCCCGCCGACGACCTCGGACGCAGCGCCGGCGGAAAAGGACTGATCTCGGCCTGTTTCCGCAACCGGAGCATCAATCTCACCGCGCTCACCACCCTGCTCACCCAGATCGTCTACATGGGCATCAACGTGGTGCTTCCGGCCTACCTCTACAACGTCGTGGGACTCTCGCTCGCCGAATCGGCGGGCCTCAGCGTCGTCTTCGCGTTCACCGGGATCCTGGGCCAGATCCTGTGGCCGACGCTGTCGGACGTGATCGGACGCAAGAGCACCATCATGATCTGCGGAATCTGGATGGCGATCAGCGTGGCGTGCTTCTACTTCGCCACGTCGTCACTGCTCGTCGTGGTCATCCAGTTGGCATTCGGTCTGGTCGCGAACGCGGTGTGGCCGATCTACTACGCGGCGGCCTCCGACGCCGCTCCAGAAGGCGCGGTGTCCACCGCCAACGGCATCATCACCACGGCCATGTTCATCGGCGGCGGCATCGCACCGCTGCTCATGGGCCGGCTGATCTCGCTGGGCGGCGGCTGGACCGCACACGCCGGATACATCGTCTGTTTCTTCGTGATGTCGGCATGCGCCCTGCTGGGAGTGCTGCTCCAGCTGTTCCTGCGACGTCCCGAGGCCCCGGAAAACACGCAGGACGAGCAGCTGACCGCCTCCCATTAGGTATCGGGTACGCGACCGCCGACGCGGTACGCTTCGGGACGATGGCAACCACCGAGTTTCCGACCACCACCAAACGCCTGATGGGCTGGGGGCGCACCGCACCGACCTATGCGCACGTGCTGTCGACCCGTGACCCCGAGGTCATCATCAAGGCCGTCGTGGCCGCGGCCGAAAAGGGTGGCCGCGGCGTGATCGCGCGCGGCCTCGGACGCTCGTACGGGGACAACGCCCAGAACGGTGGCGGCCTCGTCATCGACATGTCCGCGCTCAACCGCATCCACTCGATCGACGCAGGCACCAGGCTGGTCGATGTCGACGGCGGGGTCAACCTCGACCAGTTGATGAAAGCCGCACTCCCCCATGGCTTGTGGGTGCCGGTGCTGCCGGGTACGCGCCAGGTCACGATCGGTGGCGCGATCGGCTGCGACATCCACGGCAAGAACCACCACAGTGCGGGCAGCTTCGGCAACCACGTGCGCTCGATGGAACTGCTGACCGCCAACGGCGAGGTCCGCCACCTGACCCCGGACGGACCCGAGTCCGAACTCTTCTGGGCGACGGTGGGCGGCAACGGCCTTACCGGCATCATCCTGCGTGCGACGATCGAGATGACGCCGACCGAGACGGCCTACTTCATCGCCGACGGCGACGTGACGAAGACCCTCGACGAGACCATCGCGTTCCACAGTGACGGCAGCGAGTCGAACTACACCTACTCGAGCGCGTGGTTCGACGCGATCAGCAAGCCACCCAAACTGGGCCGGGCCGCGATCTCCCGCGGCTCGCTGGCCAAGCTCGACCAACTGCCGCCCAAACTGCAGAAAAATCCGCTGAAATTCGATGCGCCGCAACTGCTTACCCTGCCCGACATCTTCCCGAACGGGCTCGCCAACAAGTTCACGTTCGTGCCGATCGGCGAGTTGTGGTACCGCAAGTCGGGCACATACCGCAACAAAGTGCAGAACCTGACGCAGTTCTATCACCCGCTCGACATGTTCGGGGAGTGGAATCGCGCCTACGGCTCCGCTGGATTCGGCCAGTACCAGTTCGTGGTGCCCACCGAGGCCGTCGAAGAGTTCAAGGACATCATCTACGACATCCAGCGTTCGGGGCACTACTCGTTCCTCAACGTCTTCAAGCTGTTCGGTCCCGGCAACCAGGCACCGCTGAGCTTCCCGATCCCGGGCTGGAACGTGTGCGTGGACTTCCCGATCAAGGCCGGGCTGAACGAGTTCCTCAACGATCTCGACAAGCGCGTCCTGGAATTCGGCGGGCGCCTCTACACGGCCAAGGATTCGCGCACCACGGCCGAGACGTTCCACGCCATGTATCCGCGCATCGACGAGTGGATCGCGGTCCGGCGCAAAGTTGACCCCGACGGCGTCTTCGTGTCCGACATGGCCCGCCGGCTGGAGCTTCTCTAGGCCGCCGATCTGCCGACAGGCTTGACCGCGCGCAGTGCGGCATCGAGGTCTGTCGGCCTCAGTCGAAAGGTGCGTTCGGTGCTCGAGGCATCGAACGTGAACGGCTTGACCCACTGGTAACGCGTGACAGCCAGTTCCCGCACGAACGGGTTGAAAAGCCCGTAACCCCATTGCACCGGACCGGGTATCGACGTCAGTTTCGGCTTGGGCGCACCGATTACGTCAGTGAATTTCTCGGCGATCTGGCGGATGGTCATCGGTGGATTACTGGGTACGAGCCATGCGCGATTCCACGCTCGCTCGTCGGTGGCAGTGGCCACGAGAGTGCGGGCGACATCGGCGATCGAAGTCCACGAGTGCGGCACGTCCAGTGCGCCGACGTGCGGCACATAGGCTCGCCTTCCGGCCCGTAATGGCTTGTCCAGCACGAACGTAAAGATCGAGTTGGCCTCGATGTAGTCACCTGCGCGGACCTCCGTGACGGCCTTGATGCGGCCGGACTCCGCAGCGGCATGGGCTTCACGCCACATGTCGGCTCGTAGCTTCAGTTTGGGATGTGTTGCCGCGAGCGGTGTGTTGTCGGTGATCGGTCCGTCGACTTCGCCGTAGCCGTAAAGGTTGCCGGTCATCGCGTACACCGCCCCCGTTCGCTCGGCTGCGGTCAGTAGGGCGGAGGTCAGCGGCGGCCAGTCGGTGAGCCATCGGTGATATTCGGGGCTAAGGCAGTTGTAGAGCGCCGTGGCACCGTCCGCGATGCCGCTGAGCCGATCGGCGTCCGTCGCATCCGCCGCCACCTTCTCGATGCCGGTGTGCTGCGGGCCCGAGCCGCGACGGCTCACGATCCTCACGTGTTCTCCGCGCTCGGCGAGCAGAGTTGCGGTGGCTGATCCGACTGCGCCTGCTCCTATGATGACGTGCAGCGACACCACTTTTCCTTTCCGAGAGCACTGCTCTGATTCCAGGGCTTCATCGTGCCTGTTGACGGGCTCGGCAGTCAAGAGCAGTGCTCTCGCTCGCGTCCGAAGTCGGCGAGAACTTTATTCTTGACTAATTCCAGAAAAGCAGTAAGACTTCTTTCCGTGGCCACGACTACGGACTTCCAGCACATGCTGCGGAGAGCCGACATGCGCGTGACCCGCCCTCGGGTGGCAGTTCTCAGTGCGGTGCACACGCACCCGCACGCCGACACGGACACGATCATCCGCGCCGTACGAGAAGAGTTGCCCGAGGTGTCGCACCAGGCCGTGTACGACTCGCTGCACGCGTTGACGGCAGCGCGCCTGGTACGGCGCATCCAGCCCTCCGGCTCCGTGGCTCGCTACGAGTCACGAGTCGGCGACAACCACCATCACGTCGTATGCCGGTCGTGCGGTGCCATCGCCGACGTCGACTGTGCGGTCGGGGCAGCCCCCTGCCTGACCGCGTCCGACGACCACGGGTTCTTGATCGACGAAGCCGAGGTCGTCTACTGGGGCTTCTGCCCCGAATGCTCCACCGCGCCACGTAGTTAACACCCTTAACCGACAGCCCCGGAAAGGATTTGTCATGGCCGAAGCCGAAACACACCCTCCGATTGGTGAAGCCCAAACCGAGCCCGCCGCAGGCTGCCCCATGCGCATCAAGCCGCCCGTCGAGGGTGGCAGCAACCGGGACTGGTGGCCCAACGCGGTCAACCTGAAGATCCTGCAGAAGGATCCCGAGGCCATCGACCCCATGGACGAGGGCTACGACTACCGCGAAGCCGTGCAGACTCTCGACTTCGAGCAGTTCCAAAAGGATTTCGACGAGCTGCTGACCAACTCCCAGGAGTGGTGGCCCGCAGACTTCGGCCACTACGGTCCGCTGTTCGTCCGCATGTCGTGGCACGCCGCGGGTACCTACCGCGTGGAGGACGGCCGCGGCGGTGGCGGCAAGGGCATGCAGCGCTTCGCGCCGCTCAACAGCTGGCCGGACAACGTCAGCCTGGACAAGGCCCGCCGCCTGCTCTGGCCGCTCAAGAAGAAGTACGGCAAGAAGATCTCGTGGTCTGACCTGATCGTCTACGCGGGCAACCGGGCCATGGAGCACATGGGCTTCAAGACCGCAGGCTTCGCATTCGGCCGCCCGGACTACTGGGAGCCCGAGGAGGACATCTACTGGGGCGCCGAGCACGAGTGGCTGGGCTCGCAGGACCGTTACGCCGGCGCCAACGGCGACCGCACCAAACTGGAGAACCCGCTCGGCGCCAGCCACATGGGCCTGATCTACGTGAACCCCGAAGGCCCAGAAGGCAATCCCGATCCGGTGGCCGCGGCCATCGACATCCGCGAGACCTTCGGCCGCATGGCGATGAACGACATCGAGACCGCCGCGCTGATCGTCGGTGGCCACACCTTCGGCAAGACCCACGGGGCCACCGAGGTCGAGAACGGCCCCGAGCCCGAAGCCGCACCGCTTGAGCAGATGGGACTCGGCTGGGCCAACTCGGGCGTCGGCAACGAAACCGTCAGCAGCGGCCTCGAGGTGACCTGGACCCACACTCCGACCAAGTGGGACAACAGCTTCCTGGAGATCCTCTACAGCAACGAGTGGGAGCTCACCAAGAGCCCCGCAGGCGCCCACCAGTGGAAGCCCAAGGACAACGGCTGGGCCAACTCGGTGCCGATGGCGCAGGGCAGCGGCAAGACCCACCCGTCGATGCTGACCACCGACCTGTCAATGCGGATGGACCCGATCTACGAGAAGATCACCCGCCGCTGGCTGGATCACCCGGAGGAGCTCGCCGAGGAGTACGCCAAGGCGTGGTTCAAGCTGCTGCACCGTGACATGGGCCCGGTGACCCGCTACCTCGGGCCGCTCGTGCCGAAGCAGACCTGGCAGTGGCAGGACGTCATCCCGGCAGGCAAGCCGCTGTCCGCCGACGACGTCGCGAAGCTCAAGACCGCGATCGCCGAGTCGGGCCTGACTGTGCAGCAACTGGTTTCGACCGCGTGGAAGGCAGCGTCGTCGTACCGCCACAGCGACATGCGCGGTGGCGCCAACGGCGGCCGGATCCGGCTGCAGCCGCAGCTCGGCTGGGAGGTCAACGAAGCCGACGACCTCGCCCAGGTGATCGGCAAGCTGGAGGAGATCCAGGCCGGCGCTGGCGTCGACGTGTCGTTCGCCGACCTGGTCGTGCTCGCGGGCAACGTCGGTGTCGAGACGGCGGCCAAGGCGGCAGGCCACGACATCGAGGTGCCGTTCACCTCGGGCCGCGGCGACGCCACCCAGGAGCAGACCGACGTCGAGTCGTTCTCCTACCTGGAGCCCAAGGCCGACGGCTTCCGCAACTACGCGGGCAAGGGTCTGCAGTACCCGGCCGAGTACCACCTCATCGACCGGGCCAACCTGCTCAACCTGACGGCGCCCGAGATGACGGTGCTGCTCGGTGGCCTGCGTGGGCTGGACATCAACCACGGCGGCACCAAGCTCGGTGTGCTCACCGACCGTCCGGGCCAGCTGACGAACGACTTCTTCGTCAACCTCACCGACATGAGCACCAAGTGGGCGCCGTCGCCGGCTGACGACGGCACCTACGTCGGTACCGACCGGGCCAGCGGTGCGCAGAAGTACACGGCCAGCCGGGTCGACCTGCTGTTCGGTTCGAACTCGCAGCTGCGGGCGTTGGCGGAGGTCTACGCCGAGGACGACTCCAAGGACAAGTTTGTCAAGGACTTCGTCGCGGCATGGGTCAAGGTGATGGACGCCGACCGGTTCGACGTCGCGAAGTAACGCCGGACAAGTGCCTGGACGCCCAGGCCGGCCAGTTGGCCGGCCTGGGCGTTCGGCGTTGGAGCGGGACTCGCACGGTACCCTCGTCACGATGTCCCCGAGGCTTGGAGCTGCGCTAGATGGTGTTCGACGCCGTAGGTAACCCCCAGACGATTCTGCTGCTCGGCGGCACCTCCGAAATCGGGCTGGCGATCTGTGCGCGCTATCTGCGCAATGCCTCGGCCCGAGTCGTGCTGGCCGCGCTGCCCGACGATCCCGGCCGCGACGATGCCGCGACACAGATGCGCAACGCGGGTGCGAGCTCGGTCGAGGTGATCGACTTCGACGCCGTCGACACCGAGAGCCACCCGGCCGTGATCGAGAAGGCGTTCTCGGGCGGCGACGTGGATGTGGCGATCGTGGCGTTCGGCTTGCTCGGCGACGCCGAAGAACTGTGGCAGAACCAGCGCAAGGCCGTCCAGATCGCCGAAATCAATTACACCGCAGCAGTTTCCGTCGGCGTGCTGCTCGGCGAGAAGATGCGCGAGCAGGGCTGGGGCCAAATCATCGCGATGAGCTCGGCAGCAGGCGAGCGCGTGCGCCGATCCAACTTCGTCTACGGCTCCACGAAGGCTGGGCTCGACGGGTTCTACCTCGGCCTCGGTGAGGCACTGCGCGAGTTCGGGGTCCGGGTGCTCGTCATCCGGCCCGGCCAGGTGCGCACCCGCATGAGCGCCCACGTCAAGGAAGCACCGCTGACCGTCGACAAGGAGTACGTCGCCGAACTGGCCGTAACCTCGGCGGCGAAAGGCAAAGAACTGGTGTGGGCCCCGGGCGCGTTCCGGTACGTGATGATGGTGTTGCGGCATATTCCGCGGCCCATCTTCCGCAAGCTTCCGATCTGATGGGGGCGGCGCCGGCGGGCAGGGCTCTCGGCCAGATGCTGATCGCCGTGCTGATCTCCTCGGCGGTGGCCGGGGTGGCGATCGCGGCGATCGCCCGCGTCGAGTGGCCCGCCTACAACACCTCCAACCAACTGCACGCGCTCACCACGGTGGGCCAGTTCGGTTGTCTGGCAGGCTTGTTCGCCGCCGGGCTGATCTGGCGGCTGGGCCGCCGCACCCTGGCCCGGCTGTTTGCGCTCATCTTCCTCTCGGCATTCTCGGTCGTGACGATCGCCATGCCGCTCGGCGCCACCAAGCTCTACCTGTTCGGCATCTCGGTCGACCAGCAGTTCCGCACCGAATACCTGACGCGGCTCACCGACACCGCCGGCCTGCACGACATGACCTACATCGGCCTGCCGCCGTACTATCCGGCGGGCTGGTTCTGGATGGGCGGCCGCATCGCCGCGGCGACCGGCACCCCGGCGTGGGAGATGTTCAAACCCTGGGCCATCGTGTCGATCACGATCGCCGTCGCGCTCGCATTCGTGTTGTGGTCGGCGATGATCCGCTTCGAGTACGCGCTGATCGTCACCACGGCGAGCACTGCCGCGATGCTCGCCTACTCACCCGCCGAACCGTACGCCGCGATCATCACGGTGCTGTTGCCTCCGGTGTTCGTGCTGGCCTGGTCGGGGCTCAGCGGCCGCCCCCGCAACGGTGGGTGGGCCGCGGTCGTCGGCGTCGGGATCTTCCTCGGCGTCGCCGCGCTCTTCTACACCCTCTTGCTCGGCTACGCCGCGTTCACTCTCACCATCATGGCGCTGTGCCTGGCCGTCTCCCGCCGCAGCATCGAACCACTCCTGCGGCTCGCGGTCATCGCGGTGATCTCCGGGCTGATCGCGCTGCTCACGTGGGCGCCCTACCTGCTCGCCGCGCTGCGGGGCGAACCCGCCGAGACCGGCACCGCCCAGCACTACCTGCCCGACGCCGGGGCACAGCTGACGTTCCCGATGCTCAGCTTCACGCTGCTCGGCGCGCTGTGCATGGTCGGCACGCTGTGGCTCGTGGTCCGTGCGCGCACTTCGACGCGGGCCGGCGCGCTCGCCATCGCCGTGCTCGCGGTGTACGCGTGGTCACTGCTGTCGATGCTCACCACGCTTGCGGGCACCACGTTGCTGTCGTTCCGGCTGCAGCCCACGTTGACCGTGCTGCTCACCACCGCGGGGGCGTTCGGGTTCATCGAGGCGACGCTGGCGATCGCCCGGCGTTACCGGCCGGAAACGGCGCGCCGCGTCATCCTCGCGGCGACCGCGGTGGGCGCCATCGGCGCCGTCACCTTCAGTCAGGACATCCCCGACGTGCTGCGGCCCGACATCAACGTCGCCTACACCGACACCGACGGCACCGGACAGCGCGCCGACCGGAGACCACCGGGCGCCGAGCGCTACTACCGCGAGATCGACGCCAAGATTCTCGAAACCACCGGGGTGCCCCGCAACCAGACTGTCGTGCTCACCGCCGACTACAGCTTCCTGTCGTATTACCCCTACTACGGTTTTCAGGGGCTGACGTCGCACTACGCGAACCCGCTCGCCCAGTTCGACAAGCGCGCCGAGGCCATCGAAGGCTGGGCCACGCTGAGCACCGCTGACCAATTCGTCAAAGCACTCGACGATCTGCCGTGGGAGCCGCCGACGGTGTTCCTGATGCGGCACGGCGCGAACGACACCTACACGCTGCGGCTGGCCTCGGATGTGTACCCGAATCAGCCCAACGTGCGGCGCTATCACGTGCAGCTGGACTCGGCGCTGTTCGACGATCCGCGATTCGAGGTATCCGACATCGGGCCGTTCGTGCTCGCGATCAGGAAGCCCACTCCCGATGGCCATTAATTCCGGCACAGACGCGCCATTAGCATCAAAGCCCGTGATCGCACAGGGCAGCAACCACCGGACCGCCCGGCTCATCGCGATTGTCGCGGGTTTGCTCGGTGTGCTGATGGCGGTGGCGACGCCGCTGCTGCCCGTCAAGCAGACCACCGCCGAGCTCAACTGGCCGCAGAACGGCGTCTGGCAGAGCGTCAACGCACCGCTGATCGGCTACGTCGCGACCGACCTGACCATCACCGTGCCCTGCCAGGCGGCCGCCGGCCTGGCCGATCCCCGCGACCGGGGCCGGTCGGTGCTCCTGTCGACGGTGCCCAAGCAGGCCCCCAAGGCGATCGACCGCGGACTGTTGATCGAACGGGTCAACAACGATCTGCTCGTCATCGTCCGCAACACCCCGGTGGTCAGCGCCCCGATGGACCAGGTGCTCAGCCCGGCCTGTCAGTACCTGACCTTCACCGCCCACGCCGACAAGGTGACCGGCGAGTTCGTCGGCCTCACCCAAGGCCCTGACGACGACGATCCGGGCGAACCGCTGCGCGGCGAGCGCGGCGGCTATGACTTCCGCCCGCAGATCGTCGGCGTCTTCACCGACCTGTCCGGGCCCGCGCCGGACGGCCTGAAGTTCTCGGCGACGATCGACTCGAGATACAGCAGCGCACCCACGCTGCTCAAGATGCTCGCGATGATCGTCGGCGTCGCGATGACCATCATCGCGCTGGGCGCACTGCACGTGCTCGACACCGCCGACGGGGTACGCCACCGGCGGTTCCTGCCGCCGCGCTGGTGGTCGATGACACCGCTGGACGGACTTGTCACCGCGGTCTTGGTGTGGTGGCACTTCGTCGGCGCCAACACGTCCGACGACGGCTACATCTTGACCATGGCCAGGGTGTCCGAGCACGCCGGCTACATGGCGAACTACTACCGCTGGTTCGGCACCCCCGAGGCCCCGTTCGGCTGGTACTACGACCTGCTCGCGCTGTGGGCCCATGTCTCGACGAACAGCGTCTGGATGCGTCTGCCCACCCTGGTGATGGCCCTCGCGTGCTGGTGGGTGATCAGCCGCGAGGTGCTGCCGCGACTCGGCCACGCGGTCAAGGTCAACCGGGCCGCGGCATGGACGGCCGCAGGCATGTTCCTGGCCTTCTGGCTACCGCTCAACAACGGGCTGCGGCCCGAGCCCATCATCGCGCTGGGCATCCTGCTGACCTGGTGCTCGGTGGAGCGTGGCGTGGCCACCAACCGCATGCTCCCGGTGGCCATCGCGATCATCATCGGTGCGCTCACGCTGTTCTCCGGACCGACCGGCATCGCGGCCGTCGGCGCGCTTCTCGTCGCCGTCGGACCACTGAAAACCATTGTCGCGCGCCATACTTCACGGTTCGGCTACCTGGCACTGCTGGCCCCGATCCTCGCGGCCTGCACCGTGACCATCATCCTGATCTTCCGCGACCAGACCCTCGCCGGCGAGATCCAGGCGAGCACATTCAAGTCATCGGTCGGCCCGAGCCTCGCGTGGTTCGACGAGCACATCCGCTACTCGCGCCTGTTCACCACGAGCCCGGACGGGTCGGTGGCCCGCCGGTTCGCGGTCCTGACTCTGCTTCTGGCGCTCGCGGTTTCGGTCGCGATGTCGCTGCGCAAGGGCCGGATCCCCGGCACCGCGGCGGGGCCGAGCCGGCGCATCGTCGGCATCACGATCATCTCGTTCTTCGCGATGATGTTCACCCCCACCAAGTGGACGCACCACTTCGGCGTGTTCGCGGGCCTCGCCGGATCGCTCGGCGCGCTGGCCGCCGTCGCGGTGATGGCCGCGGCCATGAAATCCCGGCGCAACCGGTCCATGTTCGCCGCCGCAGTGCTGTTCGTGATGGCGCTGTCGTTCGCGACCGTCAACGGCTGGTGGTACGTGTCGAACTTCGGTGTGCCGTGGTCGAACTCATTCCCGGAGTGGAAGTTCGGCTTCACGACCATCCTGCTTGGCCTGTCGGTGCTGGCACTGCTCGGCGCGGCGTGGTTCCACTTCAGCGGCCGCGACGAGTCACCGGACGGACCACAGCGCCGATGGCAACGCATCATGCAGTCACCGCTCGCGATCGCGGCCTGGCTGCTCGTGATGTTCGAGGTGGTGTCCCTGACGCTCGCGATGACGAACCAGTACCCCGCCTGGTCCGTCGGCCGCTCCAACTTGGAAGCGCTCACCGGCAAGGGCTGCGGGCTGGCCGACGACGTCATGGTCGAGGAGAACGCCAACGCAGGCATGCTGGCGCCCATCGGTGAACCACCCGGTGAGGCGCTCGGCGCTGTCATCTCGCAGGGCTTCGGACCCAACGGCATACCGTCCGACGTCTCGGCCGACCCGGTGATGGAACAGCCCGGCTCGGACAACTTCGCCGACACCGACTCCGAAACCGTCACCGGCAGTGAGGTGGGGACCGAGGGCGGGACAACCGCGGCCGCGGGCGTCAACGGCTCACGCGCCCGGCTGCCCTACGGCCTGAACCCGGCCACCACACCCGTGCTCGGCAGCTGGCGGGCTGGCACCCAGCAGCCCGCGGTCATGCGCTCGGCGTGGTACCGGCTGCCCGATCGCGACCAGGCCGGGCCGCTGCTCGTGGTCGCGGCGGCCGGACGCTTCGATCCGGGCGAGGTCCTTGTCCAGTGGGCCACCGACGAGGGCGCCGCGGCGAACAAACCGGGCGGCGGCATCGGGTTCGCCGATGTCGGAGCCGCGCCGGCATGGCGCAACCTGCGTGCGCCGCTGGCCGCCATCCCGCGCGAGGCCACCCAGATCCGTTTGGTGGCCACCGACGACGATCTCGCACCACAGCACTGGATCGCCCTGACACCCCCGCGGATCCCGCAGCTGCGCACCCTTCAGGAAGTGGTCGGCTCATCCGATCCGGTGCTGCTCGACTGGCTCGTCGGCCTGGCGTTCCCGTGCCAGCGGCCGTTCGGCCACCAATACGGCGTGACGGAGGTGCCCAAGTGGCGCATCCTGCCGGACCGGTTCGGCGCCGAGGCCAACTCCCCGGTGATGGACTACCTGGGCGGCGGCCCGCTGGGCATCTCGGAGCTGCTGCTGCGGCCGTCGAGTGTGCCGACCTACCTCAAGGACGACTGGTTCCGCGACTGGGGTTCACTGCAGCGGTTGACGCCGTGGTACCCGAACGCCGAACCGGCGCGACTCGACCTCGGGACAGCCACGCGCAGCGGACTGTGGAGCCCCGCGCCGCTGCGCCTGAGCTGAGCCGGTCGGCAGGGGAAACCGGCCCTCACATGTGGGTCGCCTACGATCGACCCTCGTGCCGGGCGATGAACAGCGTGAGCGAACAGCAGACAGCGCAGCGAACCAGCCGTCCCGCATCGCACGCCTGATCGCCGTCATCGCCGGCATCGCAGGCGTGCTGTTGTGCGGATTGGTTCCGCTGCTGCCGGTCGAGCAGACCACTGCGACGGTCCTGTGGCCGCAGGGCACCGGGGCCGACGGCAACATCACCGATGTGACCGCGCCCTTGGTGGCCGGCGCGCCCAAGTCACTCGACGTCGCGATCCCGTGTCGCACCGTCGCGACGCTGCCCGCCGACGGCGGTGTCGTGTTCTCCACGAACCCCGCCGGCGGTATCGAAGCCGGCCGTAACGGCATGTTCGTCCGCGCGAACGCCGACGTCGTCTACGTCGCATTTCGCGACACCGTCGCCGCCGTCGCGCCACGGGCCGCGGTGAACTCCGGCGCCTGCAGTGAGATCCGCGTGTGGGCGAACGTCGGTGCCGTCGGCGCCGACTTCGTCGGCATCCCCGGCGCAACCGGGACACTGCCCGTCGACAAGCGCCCACAGGTCTCGGGTCTGTTCACCGATCTCGACGTCGCGCCGCAGCCCGGGCTTTCGGCGCGGGTCGACGTCGACACCCGGTTCATCACCTCACCTACTTCTCTCAAGCTGCTCGTGATGGTGCTCGGCGTGGGTTGCGTGATCGCCTCGATCGTCGCGCTGTACCTGCTCGACCGCGTATCCGGCAGACGGCCGCCCCGCAGCCGCCCCCGGGCGGGATTGTGGACCTGGCTGACCGACGCCGGCGTCATCGGCGGCCTGCTCGCCTGGCACGTCGTCGGCGCCCTGTCCTCCGATGACGGCTACAACCTCACGATCGCCCGGGTCTCCGCGGAAGCCGGCTACTCGGCCAACTACTACCGGTACTTCGGCGCCACCGAAGCGCCGTTCGACTGGTATCAGAGCGTCTTGGCGCACCTCGCCGCGATCAGCACCGACAGCGTCTGGATGCGGCTGCCCGCGACCGCGGCCGCCATCGCGACGTGGCTCATCATCAGCCGCGCCGTCCTGCCCAGGATCGGCAGGCGCGTCGCCGCGAACCGGGTCGCGGTGTTGACGGCAGGCGCGACGTTCCTCGCGGCCTGGCTGCCGTTCAACAACGGGCTGCGGCCCGAACCGCTCATCGCCTTCGCCGTCGTCGCGGTCTGGATACTCGTCGAGCGCACGATCGGCACCCGACGGCTGTTGCCCGCCGCCATCGCGATCGTCATCGCGATGTTCTCGGTCACGCTCGCGCCGCAGGGTCTCATCGCGTTGGCCCCGCTGCTGGTCGGCGCCCGCGCGATCGGGCGGATCGTGTCCGCGCGCCGCGGAACCGACGGGATGCTGGCCTCACTGGCCCCGCTCGCGGCGTCGGCCGCGCTCGTCTTCGTCATCGTGTTCCGCGACCAGACGCTGGCGACCGTCGCCGAGTCGGTGCGCATCAAGTACGTCGTCGGGCCGACCATCCCCTGGTACCAGGAGTTCCTGCGGTACTACTTCCTCACGGTCGAAGACAGTGTCGACGGCTCGCTGACCCGCCGGTTCGCGGTGCTGGTCCTGCTGCTGTGCGTGTTCGGCCTGATCATGGTGATGCTGCGCCGCGGCCGGGTGCCCGGCGCCGTCAGTGGACCGGTGTGGCGGCTGGCGGGTACGACGGCCATCGGGCTGCTGCTGCTGACGCTCACGCCGACGAAGTGGGCCGTGCAGTTCGGCGCGTTCGCCGGTCTCGCGGGCGCCCTCGGCGGTGTCACGGCCTTCGCGTTCGCCCGCGTCGGCTTGCACAGCCGCCGAAACCTTGCGCTGTATGTGACCGCGCTGCTGTTCATCCTGGCCTGGGCGACCTCGGGCCTCAACGGCTGGTTCTACGTCGGCAACTACGGCGTGCCGTGGTTCGACAAGCAGCCCGTCATCGTCGGCTTCCCGGTCACCACGATCTTCTTGGTGCTCGCCATCGCGGGCGGCCTGCTCGCCGGCTGGCTGCACTTCCGGATGGACTACGCCGGGCACACCGAGGTCGCCGACACCGGCCGCAACCGTGCGCTGGCGTCGACCCCGCTGCTCATCGTCGCGACCATCATGGTCGTGCTGGAGTTGGGCTCGATGCTCAAGGCGACCACAGGCCGCTACCCCGTCTACACCACCGGCGCGGCCAACCTCGCGGCGTTGCGGTCCGGGCTGTCCGAGGACAGTTGCGCCATGGCCGACTCGGTCCTCGTCGAGGCCGACACCAACGCGGGCATGCTGCAGCCCGTCCCCGGGCAGCGCTTCGGCGAATACGGACCCCTCGGCGGTGAGGATCCCGTCGGATTCACCCCGAACGGCGTCAGCGACACACTCGAGCCCGCCGAGCCCGTCGCGGCCAACCCCGGCACCGTCAACTCCGACGGCCCGGTCGACAAGCCCAACATCGGCATCGGCTACACCGCCGGCACCGGCGGCGGCTACGGCCCCGAGGGCGTCAACGGATCGCGGGTCTTCCTGCCGTTCGGCCTCGACCCCAAGCGCACCCCGGTCATGGGCAGCTTCGCTGAGCCCGGCTCAGATCTGGCTTCAGTCGCGGCCAAGGCCACGTCGTCCTGGTACCAGTTGCCGCCCCGCACACCGGACCGGCCGCTCGTCACCGTCGCCGCCGCTGGCGCGATCTGGTACTACGAGGAAGACGGGTCGTTCAACTACGGCCAGTCGCTCAAGTTGCAGTGGGGTGTGCACCGGCCGGACGGCTCCTACCAGCCGCTCAACGAGGTGCAGCCGATCGACATCTTCCAGCAGAAGGCCTGGCGCAACCTGCGCTTCCCGCTGACCACGGCGCCGCCCGAGGCCAACGTCGCGCGCATCGTCGCCGACGACCCGAACCTGTCCGAGGACCAGTGGTTCGCGTTCACACCGCCGCGCGTGCCGGTGCTGGAGACCGCACAGCAATTCCTGGGCAGCCAGACGCCCGTGTTGATGGACATCGCGACCGCCGCGAACTTCCCGTGCCAGCGGCCGTTCGCCGAACGTCTCGGTGTCGCCGAGCTTCCGGAGTACCGCATCATCCCGAACTTCAAGCAGATGGTGGCCTCGTCCAATCAGTGGCAGTCGGCCGCCGACGGCGGACCGTTCCTGTTCATCCAGGCGCTGCTGCGCACCGAGGCGATCCCGACGTATCTGCGCGACGACTGGTACCGCGACTGGGGTTCGCTCGAGCGCTACATCCGGGTGGTGCCGCAGGATCGGGCGCCCAACGCCGCCATCGAGGAAGGATCGACGCGAGTGTTCGGTTGGAGTCGCGGCGGACCGATCAGGGCCCTGCCGTGATGAGGGACGTGAAGATCGCGCGCTGGGTCGCCACGATCGCGGGCCTGCTCGGCTTCGTGATGGCCGTGGCCACCCCGCTGCTGCCCGTCACGCAGACCACGGCGACGCTGAACTGGCCCCAGCAGGGCCAACTGACCAATGTCACCGCGCCGTTGATCACCCAGGCCCCGGTCAGCCTGCGCGCGACGGTGCCGTGCTCGGTGGTGCGCGACATGCCCGCCGATGGCGGCCTCGTATTTGGCACCGCACCCGAGCAAGGCCGCGACGCCGCACTCAACGCGATGCTGGTGAGCGTCTCGGAATCGCGTGTCGACGTGATCGTGCGCAACGTCGTCGTCGCAAGCGTCAACCGCGACCGCGTGACGGGCCCGGAATGCCAGCAGATCGACATCACGTCCACGACCGACGGCACCTTCGCCGAGTTCGTGGGTCTGAAGAAGGCCGACGGGTCTCCGCAGCGCACCGGCTACCCCGACCCGAACCTGCGTCCTGCCATCGTCGGGGTGTTCACCGATCTCACCGGCGCTGCGCCGCAAGGACTGTCGGTGTCCGCCGAGATCGATACGCGCTTCACGACCCACCCCACACCGCTCAAGCTCGCGGCCATGCTGCTGGCGATCATCTCGACCGTCATCGCGCTGCTCGCGCTGTGGCGCCTGGACCAGCTCGACGGTCACCGCATGCACCGGCTGATCCCGACCCGCTGGCGCACGCTCACGGCAGTCGACGGAGTCGTCGTCGGCGGATTCCTGGCGTGGTACGTCATCGGCGCCAACTCGTCCGACGACGGCTACATCCTGCAGATGGCGCGCACCGCCGACCACGCCGGCTACATGTCCAACTACTTCCGCTGGTTCGGCAGCCCAGAGGACCCGTTCGGCTGGTACTACAACCTGCTGGCGCTGATGACCCACGTCAGCGATGCCAGCATCTGGATTCGGCTGCCTGACCTCGTCTGCGCCCTGGTCTGCTGGCTGCTGCTGTCCCGTGAGGTGGTGCCGCGACTCGGACCCGCCGTGTCGGGCAGCAGGCCCGCGCTGTGGGCCGCCGGCCTCGTACTGCTGGGCGCATGGATGCCGTTCAACAACGGTCTTCGGCCCGAAGGCCAGATCGCGACGGGCGCGCTGATCACCTACGTGCTGATCGAACGTGCCGTCACCTCGGGCCGGCTGACCCCGGCCGCGCTCGCGATCACGACGGCCGCGTTCACCCTCGGCATCCAGCCGACGGGCCTGATCGCCGTCGCCGCGCTGCTCGCCGGTGGCCGGCCGATCCTGCGCATCCTGATGCGGCGGCGCCGCATGGTCGGGACGTGGCCGCTCGTCGCACCGCTGCTGGCCGCGGGCACCGTGATCCTGGCCGTGGTGTTCGCCGACCAGACGCTCGCAACGGTGTTGGAGGCCACGAGGATTCGCACGGCGATCGGGCCCAGCCAGGAATGGTGGACCGAGAACCTGCGCTACTACTACCTGATTTTGCCCACGACCGACGGCGCGATCTCACGGCGCGTGGCCTTCGTGTTCACCGCGATGTGCCTGTTCCCGGCGCTGTTCATGATGTTGCGGCGCAAGCGGGTCGCCGGTGTGGCACGCGGCCCGGCGTGGCGGCTCATGGGCATCATCTTCGCCACGATGTTCTTCCTGATGTTCACGCCCACCAAGTGGATTCACCACTTCGGGCTGTTCGCCGCCGTCGGCGGTGCGATGGCGGCACTCACGACGGTGCTGGTGTCACCGGCCGTGCTGCGGTCGGCGCGAAACCGGATGGCGTTCCTGTCGCTCGTGTTCTTCGTGCTGGCGTTCTGCTTCGCGTCGACCAACGGTTGGTGGTACGTCTCGAACTTCGGTGCGCCGTTCAACAATTCGGTGCCCGAGTTCGGCGGCGTCACGGTCAGCGCGGTGTTCTTCGCGCTGTCGGCCATCGCGGCGCTATGGGCGTTCTGGATCCACCTGACCGACCGGGGCGACTCCAAGTTGGTCGACCGGTTGACCGCAGCACCCGTCCCGATCGCGGCCGGCTTCATGGTCGTCGTCTTCATCGCGTCCATGGTGATCGGCGTCGTGCGTCAATACCCGACCTACTCCAACGGGTGGGCCAACATCCGCGCGTTCGCGGGTGGCTGCGGCCTGGCCGACGACGTCCTGGTCGAACCGGACTCCAACGCAGGCTTCCTGCAGGCGATGCCGGGCAACTACGGTCCACTCGGGCCGCTGGGCGGCGAGAACCCGGCAGGCTTCTCCCCCAACGGCGTCCCCGACCGCATCATTGCCGAGGCCATCAGGCTCAACAACCCGCAGCCCGGCACCGACTACGACTGGGATCGGCCCACCAAGCTCGACACGCGCGGCATCAACGGTTCCACCGTGCCACTTCCCTACGGCCTCGACCCGGCGCGTGTGCCCGTCGCCGGAACGTATTCGCTTGGGGCACAGCAGGAAAGCAAGTTGGCGTCGGCCTGGTACGAGTTGCCCGCACCCGACGACTCGCATCCGTTGGTCGTCATCACCGCCGCGGGCACGATCACCGGAACCAGTGTCGCCGAAGGCCTGACTACCGCTCAGACCGTCGAACTCGAATACGCCCGCCGCGGCCCGGACGGCGCTCCGGTGCCCGCGGGTCGGGTCAAGCCATACGACGTCGGCCCCACGCCGTCCTGGCGCAACCTGCGCTACCCGCGCGCCGAGATCCCCGCCGACGCGGTCGCGGTACGCGTGATCGCCGAGGACCTGTCACTGAGCCAGGGCGACTGGATCGCCGTCACACCGCCGCGCGTGCCCGAGGTCCGGTCGGTGCAGGAGTACGTCGGATCAGAGCAGCCGGTGCTGATGGACTGGGCGGTCGGTTTGGCCTTCCCGTGCCAGCAGCCGATGCTGCATGCCAACGGTGTCACCGAGGTGCCCAAGTTCCGGATCTCGCCGGACTACTACGCCAAGCTGCAGAGCACCGACACGTGGCAGGACGGCATCAACGGCGGCTTGCTCGGCATCACCGACCTGCTGCTTCGGGCCTCGGTGATGTCGACGTACCTGTCGAACGACTGGGGTCAGGACTGGGGCTCACTGCGCAGGTTCGACACCATCGTCGACGCCGAGCCGGCCCAGATCGAACTCGGTGAGTCCACCCACAGCGGGCTCTACAAGCCGGGCCGCATCCGGATCGGGCCGTAGCGCCGTTTGCGCGAGCGTGCGCGTCTGCTGCCCGACACACCGCTGCCGGGCGACAGTTCGCGCACGCTCGCTGCGTACGGTCGAGACATGACTGACCGGGTGAAGCTCGGCAAGGCCGTCGTCACGCGCGCTCTGGAGCTGACGTTCGAGCCCGGGATCGAGTTGTTCGCACAGACGCCCGCCGAGGCGTGGAACGACAACGCCGACTTACTGGTGCCGACGTTCTACACGCCCGACACCGGCAAGTGGCGCGTGGCGATCCAGAGTTGGGTCATCGACGTCGACGGCCTGCGGGTGTTGGTCGACACCGGAGTCGGCAACGGCCGCGACCGCCCCCACCTTCCGGTGCTCGCGAACCTCGACAGCGACTACCTTGGCGTCCTGCGACATTCGGGCATCGACCCGGAAAGTGTCGACGTTGTCGTCAACACCCATCTGCACACCGACCACGTCGGCTGGAACACCAGACGCGACGGCGACGGCTGGGTGCCGACGTTTCCCAACGCGCGCTACCTGATGCCCGAGGCGGACTACCACTTCTTCAGCCCGGACGGTGCCGGCAGCCACAACGGCATGCGAAAGGTGTTCGAAGACAGTGTCGTTCCAGTCGCGGACCAGATGGTGCTTTGGTCTGGCGACCGTCAACTCAGTGAATCACTGTGGCTACGTTCGGCACCGGGACACACGCCGGGGTCGTCGGTGCTGTGGCTCGACGCCGGCCGCCCGGCACTGTTCGTCGGCGACCTGACCCACTGTGCGATACGGATCCCGCGCCCCGGCGACCCCTGCGCATTCGATGTGGACGCCCCGGCCGCGGCGGCGACCCGTCGGCGCATCTTCACCGAAGCGACCCGGCGGCGCGCCACGGTGATACCGGCGCACTACCCGGGCCACGGCGGCGCGACGATCGTGGCGCGTGGGGACCGGTTCCAGGTCGACGACTGGCTCGACCTCCCCGCGATCTAGCGGGTGCGCAGGTACTTCAACGCCTGCGCGGCAGCGTTCGCACCACACATACCGTGCGCACCCGGGCCCGGCGGCGTCGCGGCCGAGCAGATGTAGGTGCCCGGTATGCCGACGGCGTAGGGGCTCAACGCGGGACGCGGGCCGAACACGAGTTGCCTGACATCCTTGGCACCGGTGCAGATGTCGCCACCGACGTAATTGGCGTTGTACACCGACAACTCGGTGGTCGTGCGCACCGCGGTCCCGACGATCCGCTCGCGGAATCCGGGGGCGAACCGCTCGAATTGAGCGATGATCGCGTTCGTCGCGTCACCGGTATAGCCGTGCGGCACATGGGCGTAGGCGTACACCGGGTTCACCCCGCCTGCCGACCGGCCGGGGTCGGCCACGTACTGCTGGCCGACCAGAACGAACGGCCGCTGCGGCATGCGTCCAGCGTGGATGTCGCGTTCGGTCGCAGCGATCTCGTCGAAGTCGCCGCCCAGGTGAACCGTTCCGGCCCGGCCGACGCGCGGGTTGGTCCACGGCACCGGGCCATCAATCGCGAAGTCCACCTTGAAAGCGCCTGGGCCGTAACGGAACCGACGATAGCCACGGGCAGTGCGGCGCGGCAGGCGATCGCCGAGGATATTTACGACGGCCGTCGGCGCGAGGTCGAACATCGTGATGTCGGCGGGCGGAAGGTCCGTGGCCGATGCGACCCGGACGCCGGTCTGCACCTTGCCGCCGGCATCGGCCAGTGCCGCGGCCAACGCATCGGTGAGTGACTGCGATCCACCCTCGGCAACCGCCCACCCGTGCCGGTGCCCGGCCGTGATGATGCCGAGTCCGATCGCCGACGTCATCGGGTAGTGCAGCGGCCGGAAGGTATGTGCGGCAACGCCACCGAACAAAGCCTTGGCCTCCGGCGTGCGGAACACCCGTGCGAACACTGCGGCGGGCAAAACCGTCGGCGCACCGAACCGGGCCAGCGCGAGCGGGTGGTTCGGTATGCGTAGCAGCGGGCCCATGATGTCGTCGGCGAGCGTGTCGAAGCGTGCGGACGGCCCGCCGAACACGGTGCGCCAGCGCGCACCGTCGGCGCCGAGAGCCGCGGCCGTCTCGTCGACACTGCGGTACAACAGACCCGCGTCGCCGCCGTCGAGCGGGTGTGCGCAGTCGATCTCGGGCCAGCGCCACCGCAGACCGTGGCGCTGCAGGTCGAGGCTCGCCAGAAAGGCCGATCCGACAGCCATCGGGTGAATCGCCGCGCAATGGTCATGGATCAGGCCGGGGACGATGCCCTCGCTCGAGCGCACGCCGCCGCCCACCGCGTCCGCGGCCTCGAGGACGGTGACATCGACACCGTTGACCGCCAACGTGATTGCGGCGGCGAGCCCGTTGGGTCCGCCGCCGACCACGACCGCTGTGCTCATGGGCGATCCCCCTTCGCCGTCTTTGAGAGCACTCTAGCCGCCCCGGCGGCCAGCCAACCCGCCTGCCCTGTGGAGAACTTGTGGATGGTTTTCCCGGGGCGCGCCGACACCGCAGCTCATCGCTGGCGCAAACGAATTACACGCTTGTGAGTAACCGCGCGACGCGCACGCTCACCGCAAACGAGCGTGCGCACCTGCAGAGGAAATGGCGGTGTGTCGGGCAGCAGACCCGCACGCTCGCGGTGCGAGGGGACCAGATCCGACTAGATCGGGAGGAGGCCGTGCTTGCGCTGCACGCGGCCGTGCTTCTGCTTGTCGCGCAACAGGTGAAGCGACTTGCGCAGCAGCAGCCGGGTCTCGTGCGGCTGAACGACGGCGTCGATGAACCCGCGCTCGGCCGCGATCCACGGCGTGGCCATGTTGAGGTTGTAGCCCTCGATGAAGTCGGCGCGGATCTTCTGCACCTCGGGCGCAGTGGGATCCGGGAACCGCTTGACCAGCAGCTGGGCCGCGCCCTCGGCACCGATCACCGCGATGCGCG
Organism: Mycobacterium venezuelense; assembly: GCF_054919535.1. Taxonomy (NCBI): domain Bacteria; kingdom Bacillati; phylum Actinomycetota; class Actinomycetes; order Mycobacteriales; family Mycobacteriaceae; genus Mycobacterium; species Mycobacterium venezuelense. Next base: position 162,305 of record NZ_JBONDW010000011.1, on the reverse strand, counting down.
CGGTAGGCCATGCGAAGTTCAGGTCCGCCGAGAGCTGCTTGGAACCCATCACCGCGTAGGCACCCCCGTAGGACTTGCGGATCGTGATGGTCACCTTCGGCACATCGGCCTCGACGACAGCATTGAGGAAGCGGCCGCCGCGCTTGATGATGCCGCCCTTCTCCTGCTCGACACCGGGCAGGAAGCCGGGGGTGTCAACCACGAAGATCAACGGCAGGTTGTAGGAATCGCAGAACCGGACGAAGCCCGCGGCCTTGTCGGATGCCTCGTTGTCAATCGCGCCCGACATGTGCATGGGCTGGTTGGCGATCACACCGACGGGGTGACCGTCCACGCGCGCGAACGCGGTGATCATCGCCTGCCCGCGCTGCGCCGCGACGTCGAACACGTCGCCGTCGTCGAAGATGCGCAGCAGGATCTCGTGCATGTCGTAAGCCATGTTGTCGGCGTCCGGCACGATCGAATCGAGCTCGAGATCGTGCGGGGTGATCTCCGGCTCCAGGCCAGGGTTGACGATGGGGGCATCGTCAAAAGTGTTGGCGGGCAGGAAGCTCAGGTAGTCGCGGACGTACTGGAACGCGGCCTTCTCGTCCTCGACCACCTGGTGGATGTTGCCGTACCGGGCCTGGGCGTCCGCACCGCCGAGTTCGTCGAGGCTGACATCCTCACCGGTGACGTCCTTGATGACGTCCGGGCCGGTCACGAACATGTAGCCCTGATCGCGCACCGCGACCACGAGGTCGGTCTGGATCGGCGAATATACCGCTCCGCCGGCACATTTGCCGAGGATGATGGAGATCTCGGGAACGAAGCCGCGCAGCAGCTCGTGGCGCCTGCCCAGTTCGGCGTACCACGCCAGCGAGGTCACCGCGTCCTGGATGCGCGCGCCGCCGGAGTCGTTGATGCCGATCATCGGACAGCCGACCATCGCGACCCACTCCATGAGGCGGGCCACCTTGCGGCCGAACATCTCGCCGACCGTGCCCTGGAACACCGTCTGGTCGTGGCTGAACACGCCGACCGGGCGGCCGTTGATGGTGCCGTGGCCGGTGACGACGCCGTCGCCGAACAGCGCGTTCGGATCACCTGGCGTCTTGCAGAGCGCGCCGATCTCCAGGAAGCTGCCCGGATCGAGCAGCGCGTGGATGCGGGCCCGCGCGCTCGGGATGCCCTTCTTCTCGCGCTTCGCGACGGCCTTCTCACCGCCGGGTTCCTTTGCCAGTTCGAGCTTCTCGCGGAGTTCGGCCAGCAGTTCGGCAGTGGTCTTGTTCGTCACTTGTGCTCGCTCTCAGCTTCGATACGGTTGAGCGCCTCGCTCATATGCGCACCCACTTTGGCAATGTACGGCTCGTCGATGGCCTGGATGTGCTCGCCCCCGATGTGCACAACCTCGAGGTCCGAGGCGTATTCGCCCCAGCCGCCGTCGGGCTGACGGGTCGCGTACGCGGGCTCGAACACGATCGCGTCATCGTGATAGCGGTCGGCCATGTAGAGCGTGACGTGCCCGTCGTAGGGCTTCATCTCCACGGTGTCGAGCGCGCGGTTGTCGAGGTAGGACGTGCGCTGGTGCTCGACGATCCCGCCGGGGATCTGCACGCCGCTCTCCTTGACGACCTCGAGCACGAACTTGACCTGACCCTCGTCGTCGAGCTTCTCCAGTTCCTCGTAAGGGATCTCGGGCACCTCGACGTTGAAGGTGCGTTCGGCGAACCGCGCGTAGCGGTCCCAACGGGCCCGCATGCCCTCCTTCGACTGGTCGATCGGCTCGCCGGGGCGCACCGTGTCGATCAGCCCGACGAACCGCACGTCGGCTCCGGACTGCTTGAGCCCGATCGCACACGCGTATGCCAGTGCTCCACCGAGCGACCAGCCGGCCAGCACGAACGGACCCTTGTGCATCTCCAGCAGTTTCGGCACGTACTCGGCCGCACGCTCCTCGACCGAGCCCTCGACGCGCTCGATGCCGTAGATCGGGGTGTCGGCGGGCAACCGCTTCATGAGCGGCTCATAGACCACCGTCGACCCGCCCGCCGGGTGGAACACGAAGACGGGAACGTGCGACGAGCCCTCTTTCGACGCCCGCAGTGTGCGGACGAACCCGTCGACCACACCCTCTTCGAGCTGATCGCGAACGGTGCTCGACAACTCCTCGATGGTCTTGGCCGACTTCACGTCGTCGACCGTGATGATGCCCTCGGCCCGCTCCGACAGGCGTTCGGCCATCTTGGTCGCGGTCGCATCGTCGATCGCTGGCAGCTCGTTGAAGATGCCGCCCGGCGACTTGCCGGTGACGATCGCCCACGTCGCGAACGTGACCCGCTCGGCCGCGTCACGCGGCGGCACGTCGGCGCCGAGCGCCTCGGTGACGGCCTCCTGGGTCAGCACCTTGGCGGCAGCCGCCGCGGCGGTCGCCTTGCTCGGGCCGGACGGGCCCGACGGATCCGTCGGCGGCGGCGGGACTGCCGGGCCGCTGGGATCTGTTGGCGGCGGCGGGATCTCGAGTTTCAGCTCGCCGTCGTCGGCAGGCGACTCGGCCGCCTTGTCCGCGGCGATGGGATGCCCGGCCTCGGCCAGCTTGGCCTCAAGCTCGGCAACCGTGGACGCTCCGCCCAGCAGTTCGGCCTGCGCCGCGGCGATCTCTTCGGCCGTCTGCCCCTTCTGGGACTCGGCGAGCTGATCGACCTCGTCGCGGTGCTCGATCGCGTACTTGATGAGCTCCTCGACGTTGTAGAGGTTGGCGTCCCGCACCGCGGTCAGCTGGATCGGGGGCAGGTCGAAGTCATACTCGACGCGGTTCTTGATCCGCACCGCCATCAGCGAATCGAGGCCCAGCTCGATCAGCGGCACCTCCCACGGCAGGTCCTCGGGCTCGTAACCCATTGCGGCGCCGACGATGGTGCCGAGCCGCTGCGCGACGGTCTCACCCGAATCCGGCGACCACTTCTGAAACTCGGCGCCCATGCCTGCTCCGGAAGTCAGGTTGTCGTGCAGGATCGCCGGAGCCGCCCCGGCGGCGACATCAGACTCAGTGTCGTCTTCGACCCGTTCCTGGACGACCACCTCGGTGGCCACACCAGCGCCGGCCGCAGTCGGCAGCGCCGCCGCCGCGCCGCCACGGGTGACGATCGCGTCGTAGACCAACGTGAAGGATTCCTCGATGCGCGCATGCACCTGCACGGTCGCACCACCGGGATGGCGCGTCAGCGTGGTGACCAGTCGCGCACCATCGGCGGGCACGGCGCGCTGCTCGAACGCCGTCAGCTTGGCGTCCGGAAGCACCTGCGCGGCAGCGGCTTTCACCAGCGCGGCCAGATCGATCGCACCCTTCGGCACGTACTCCCACACATGGCGGCCGTCCGGCGTCGCGACGTGGTTACCCGGCATGACCGCCGAGCTGTCACCGGTGAAGTGCGCATCGAGCCAGTGCTGCTTGCGCTTGAACCGCGTCGGCGGGATGTTGGCGAAGTCCAGCGCCCCGGCCAGGCCGGTCGACGGGCGCGGGAACAGCGTCCGGAAATCGAGGTCGTGGCCGTGCACGTACAGGTGCGCCATGGCCGAAATCATCGACGCGACCTCGTCCTGCTTGCGCGCGAGCGTCGGAATGAGTTGCGCGTCGTGCAGACCCGCCGAGGCCGTGGTCAGCCCTACCTGCATGAGCGCCACCGGATTCGGCGCGAGCTCAAGGAACGTGGTGTGGCCGTTGTCGACGGCGTTGCGGATTCCGTGCGTGAAGTAGACGCTGTGGCGCAGACCCTTCTTCCAGTAGTCCACATCGTGGATCGGCTCGGAGCCCGCCCGGATGAGGCGGCCCTCGTGCACGGTCGAGAAGTAGGCCGTCTGAAGCGGTTTGGGCTCGATACCCTGCAGTTCGGCGGCCAACTCGCCGAGCAGCGGATCCATCTGCTGCGTGTGGCTTGCGCCCTTGGTCTGGAACTTGCGGGCGAACTTGCCCTCCGATTCGGCGCGCGCGATGATCGCGTCCACCTGCTCGGGCGGGCCGCCGATGACGGTCTGGTTCGGTGCCGCGTAGACGCAGACCTCCAGGTCCGGATAGTCGGAGAACACCGTCTTGATCTCGTCGGCGGAGTACTCCACCAACGCCATCAACCTGATGTACTCGCCGAACAGCATCGCCTCGCCCTCGCCCATGAGGTGACTGCGCGAGCAGATGGTACGGGTCGCGTCGGCCAGCGACAGGCCGCCGGCGAAGTACGCCGCGGCCGCCTCACCGAGCGACTGACCCACCACGGCAGCGGGTTTCGCGCCGTGCGCCTTGAGCAGTTCACCGAGCGCGATCTGGATGGCGAAGATCACCAACTGGACCACTTCGATGGGATATTCGCACGTGGCGTCGGTGTAGTCGACGGAGTCGTCGAGGATCAGCTCGAGGATCGAATAGCCGCGCTCGTCCTGGATCAACGCGTCGACCTTGTCGATCCACTCCGCGAAGACCGGCTCGCGCAGGTAGAGGCTCTTGCCCATCTTGCGGTGCTGGGCACCGAATCCGGCGAGCACCCACACCGGCCCGTTGGTCACCGGACCGTCGGCGGTGATCACGCTCGGATGCTGCTTGCCGTCGGCCAGCGCGCGCAGACCCTTGATCGCCTCGTCGTGGTCGTGGGCCAGCACGACCGCACGGGACCGGCCGTGGTTGCGCCGCGACAGCGACCGCCCGATCGATTCGAGCGACGACGCGCGACCTTCCTCGCTGTCGATCCAGTCCGCGAGCTCAGCGGCCGCAGCCTTCTTGCGCGAGGTCAGGAACGCCGAAACCGCGAGCGGGACAACCTTCTTCGTCGGCTCGGCGGCGTCGGCCGCCTCGAGTTCCGCACGGGCGACCTCGAGCAGGCGCTTGGCTTCGTCGGTCAGGCCGGGCAGTTCGTGGCTGGCCTCGTCGTAGGACGGGTAGCCATCGCCATCGCCGGATTCATCGTCGCGGATGAACTCGCCGTACTCGTCCATCCGCACACCGCCAACGTAGACGGCGTTGGCATCGTCGGAAGCCGACTTGTCTTCGGCGACTTCGGGTTCAGGCTCGGGCTCGACGAGATCGCTCGGCAGCACCTCGCGCAGCACCAGGTGGGCGTTGGCACCACCGAAGCCGAAGCCCGAAACACCGGTGATGGCGTGCCCGCTGTAGCGCGGCCAATCCGAGACGGTGTCGTTGACCTTGAGGTGTTCCTTGTCGAAGTCGATGTAGGGGTTGGGCCCCGCGTAGTTGATCGACGGCGGCAGCTTGTCGTTGGCCAGCGACAGCGTCATCTTGGCCAGGCTCGCCGCACCGGCGGCCGATTCCAGGTGGCCCACATTGGATTTCACCGCACCGAGCAGCGCGGGCTTCTCGGCGGCGCGGCCTCGGCCGACCACGCGGCCCAGTGCGTCGGCCTCGATCGGGTCGCCGAGGATCGTGCCCGTGCCGTGCGCCTCGATGTAGTCGACGTCGCGCGGATTGATGCCCGCGTCCTTGTAGGCCTTGCGCAGCACCTCGGCCTGCGCATCGGGGTTGGGCGCCAACAGGCCGTTGGACCGGCCGTCGTGGTTGACCGCACTGCCCGCGATGACGGCGAGGATCTGATCGCCATCCCGGCGGGCATCGGAGACGCGCTTGAGGATCAGCATGCCGCCGCCCTCGGAACGCGCGTAGCCGTCGGCATCCGACGAGAACGACTTGATCCGGCCGTCGGACGCCAGCACCCCGCCGACCTCGTCGAAACCGACCGTCACGAGCGGGGTGATCAGCGCGTTGACGCCGCCGACGACCGCGACATCGGCCTCGCCGGCACGCAGCGCCTGTACACCCTGATGCGCGGCCACAAGCGAACTCGAGCACGCGGTGTCGACCGACACCGACGGCCCACGGAAGTCGTAGAAGTACGAAACCCGGTTGGCGATGATCGAACTCGCCGTACCGGTGATGGCGTACGGGTGTGCGACCGACGGGTCGCTCATCGCCAGGAAGCTGTAGTCGTTGGTCGAATTGCCGATGTACACACCGACACTCGTGCCGCGCAGGCTCGACGCCGGGATCCGGGCGTGCTCCAGCGCCTCCCACGTGAGCTCGAGCGCCATGCGCTGCTGCGGGTCGATGTTGTCGGCTTCCATCTTCGACAGCGCGAAGAACTCGGAGTCGAAACCCTTGATGTCGGAGAGGTATCCGCCACGTGTGCGGGCCTTGGCGACGCGCTCGGCGATGCGCGGCTCGTCGAGGAACTCCTCCCACCGGCCCTCGGGCAGGTCGGTGATGCAGTCCTTCCCGGCGAGCAGCGCCTCCCACATCTCGTCCGGGCTGTTCAGATCGCCGGGGAAGCGGGTTGCGACGCCGACGATCGCGATGTCCTCGACATCGCGATCACGCGACCAGTCCTCGTCGTCGGGGTTGAATTCGACCTCGGGCTCACCCTCGATGATCACGGTGGCCAGCGACTCGATCGTCGGGTGGCGGAACGCCACGGTGGCCGTCAGCGTGACACCGGTGAGGTCCTCGATGTCGCTGGCCATGGCCACCGCGTCACGCGAGGACAGGCCGAGTTCGACCATCGCGGTGGACTCGTCGATCGCGTCGGGCGACTGCCCGGTGGCGTTGGCCACCCACTTGCGCAGCCACTCGCGCATCTCGGCGACGCTCATATCCGGGCGCGACGCCGGCGCAGCGGCAGGCTCGGTGGCCTCTGGAAGATTCGAATCGTTCTGTGTTTCATCCATTTTCAGGTCACCTTTGCCAGTCGGCGGCACACACCGCCGGTCGGGTGGAAGTCAGATCAGTCGGTCTCGTCCGGGAACGCGTTGGCCACCTTGCCGCTGCGCAGGCTGCCGTCCAGGTATGCGGCGCGGCAGGCGCGGCGGCCGATCTTGCCGCTCGAGGTGCGCGGGATCGCGCCCGCTGCGGTCAGCAGCACGTCGCGCACCGTGACGCCGTGGCGCACCGCGATCGCGGCGCGGATGTCGTCGGTGATCGGTCCGACGTCGAGCTTGTGCGCGCCGGGTGCCCGCTCGGCGACGATCACCAATTGCTCGGAGGTGTCGTCCGCATCGCGCTTGAGGCCCGAGTGTGCGTTCTCGAACACCTCGTCGGGCAGCTGGTTGGCAGGCACCGAGAACGCCGCGACGTACCCGGTGCGCACTGCCTTGCTGGCCTCCTGCGCGGAGTACTCCAGATCCTGCGGGTAGTGGTTGCGGCCGTCGATGATGACGAGATCCTTGACGCGGCCGGTGATGTAGAGATCGCCGTCGTAGAAGGCACCGTAGTCACCGGTGCGTACCCAGGTGGCGTCGTCGGCCGCGCCTTCGGCGTGCGACGGGCTGGTGCGCGACTTGAGGATGTTGTGGAAGGTTTCGACGGTCTCGCGGTCCTTGCCCCAGTAACCCGTGCCCATGTTCTGGCCGCTGATCCAGATCTCGCCGATCTGGCCGTCGGGCAGCTCGGTCGCGCTCTCGGCATCGACGATCACTGCCCACTCGGACAGGCCGACCTTGCCCGCAGACGCCTGCGCCACGGCCTTGGGCGAGTCGGCGTCCACCTCGACGATGCGCCCGGAGTTCAACGCATCGCGGTCCACCGAGATGATCTTGGGCTCTTCCGCCGACGGCGTGGTGGACACGAACAGCGTGGCCTCGGCGAGGCCGTAGGACGGCTTGATGGCCTTGGGCGGGAAGCCGAACGGGCCGAACGCCTCGTTGAACCGGCGCACCGTGGCCGCCGAGATCGGCTCACTGCCGTTGAGGACGGCCTTGACGTTGGACAGGTCCAGCGGCGCCGAGCCTTCCTTCGGCACACCGCGGGCCGCGGCATGGTCGAACGCGAAGTTCGGGGCGACCGAGATCGTGCCGCCGGTGTCGCCCTCCTTGCGGGCGAGCTCACGGATCCAGCGTTCGGGGCGCCGCACGAACGCCGCGGGCGTCATGAACGTGAAGTAGTGGCCGATCATGGGCGCCAGCAGCGCTGTGATCAGACCCATGTCGTGGAAGAACGGCAGCCAGGACAGGCCACGGTCCCCTTCCTCACCCTCCAGGGCCTCGATCACCTGGACGACGTTGGTCGCCAGGTTGAGGTGCGTGATCTGCACACCGGTCGGGATGCGCGTCGACCCGGAGGTGTACTGCAGATAGGCGATGGTGGTCTCGTCCGGCTCGTCCGGGTTGATCCACGTCGCCGCGACGTCGTCGGGCACCGCGTCGACCGCGATGACTCGCGGGCGCTGGTTGGCCGGCCGGCTGCGGAAGAACTTGCGCACGCCTTCGGCGGCCTCGGTCGTGGTCAGGATCGCCGAGGGATGGCAGTTGTCGAGCACCGCATGCAGGCGGCCGACATGGCCCGGCTCGGACGGATCGAACAGCGGAACCGCGATGCGGCCGGCATAGAGCGCACCGAAGAACGCGACGAGGTAATCGAGATTCTGCGGGCACAGGATCGCGACGCGGTCACCCGGCTCGGTGACCTGCTGCAGCCGGGCGGCCACCGCCTTGTTGCGGGCGCTGAACTGCGCCCAGGTCAGGTCACGGGCGACACCGTCGCGCTCGGTCGAGAAGTCCAGGAAGCGGTAGGCGAGTTTGTCCCCGCGTACCTTCGCCCAGCGCTCGACGTGGGCGACGATACTGCTGCCGTCAGGGAACTTGATCTGTCCGTTCTTGATGAACGGATTGTGGAACGGCATATCACTCTCCTGTCAGAGCCGCACTCATCGCGTTGTCGCACGTAATTCGCGGTGCGTCGCAGCCACTCGACCGGCCGAACGTACCCAAACCCGGAGCATCGTACCGGGCTTGCGGATCAGCACTCACCGATCAGCAGGTCCCGGCTGGCCATCTCCTCGCGTGCGAGGTGCTCTTACTTTTCTCTTAATGTTAAGGGAACTTACTAGTCCCGACCAAATCCGGCGCGCGCATCACCCGTGTTTGGGATGCGGCGCATTTTCGACGAGCCCCTTGGCCCAGTTCAGCGTCCACTGCGTGGCCGTCTGGCCGTTCTCGACCCAGAATTGCGGAGTGTTGTACAGCGCGTGCACCGGGCCGGCCGCGCTGCCCGACAACGTCTCCAGAGTCTTAGGAAGATTGAGGATGGAGAACGCTTCCTCGGGTGCCGAGCAGATCAGATCACCCGTACCGCAGATCTCGAACGTGCGGTCGTTGAGCGCCCCGAACCCACCGGGCCGCGGCCCGGTCATCGACAGACCCAGCGCCGAGAGCGTCGGAACCTCGTGCAACGTGATCTCGGCGCCCTGTCCGACGGGGTTGGGGCCCACGTCCTGGCCCACGCCCATCTGCCTGCGGCCGTCGGCGATCAGCGTCACGCCGAGTACGAGATCCTGGTCCACGGGGCCGCGGCCGTTGCCGATGTCGCTGGCCACGTCGCCGCCGATGACCGCGCCCTGCGAGAAGCCGGCAATCACGTAACTCGTCAGCGGGCAGCGGTCGTTCATGTCCGTCATCGCCTTGACCGTGGCGCGGGTGCCCTCGGCGCGGCTGTCGTTGTAGGACATCTGCTTGTCGGCCGAGAACGGGTTATGGAACTGCGCGGTGTACGGCACGGTGAACACCTGCAGGCGTTCGGGCCCGAACTGCTCGGCCAGCGGCCTGCTGATGTTCGTCATCAACGACAGCGGGAACTGCGTCGGGTTGAACGGATCGTCGGTGGGTGAGGACTCCCAGGTACCCGGGATCGAAATCATCATCACGTCCGGGCAGTCGGCGGACTGGAACTCCGGACGGGGCTTGCGCGTCGTCGGCGGCACGGGCACGCCGGCCGGTGGCTGGGCGCTAGGGGGCGCCGACGGCGTCTCGGGACGCCGCATCACGACCACAACGATGGCCACCACGAGGACCACAACGAGCGCCATCGCCCCGGCGGCGATCAGGGCCAGGATGCGGTGGCGCTTACGCCGAGCGTTCTTTGCCATGAATTGTGAGTGCTCCTGCTAGCAGAGTCGTTCAGTTGCGATGCGGATGTAGTCGGAGGTCGCGGCGTTGACCTCGCCGGGCACCTCGGCGCCCCCGTCCCCCGAGTGGGCGGTGCGCACATCGCTGCGCACCAGCGGCAGTACAAAGTCCCACACCGCCTGATCATTCTGCTTGGCAGCCCTGGCCTGGCACACGTGTGACCCGATCGACAGTGCCAGCAGGTCACTGGACGGTTTGACCCCGGCCTCGCGCAGCGCGTCCAGATACGCCTGCTGCTGGCTGCTGATGACAAGCTGACCGTTACGGCCCTGCTGCGGCGACGCGTCAACCGACGGGAGAACGCCCGACTGCGCCTGCGTGTCCTTGATTTGCGAGCTCGGCAATGCCAGGGGCGCCATGATGTCGCTGCCCGCATCGCACCCGCTCAGCAGCGATGCAGCCGACACCGCGAGGGCCGTCGCGATGGCCGGGGTGGCCGACCGTACCGTGTGCTGCACGACTCCACCGTACCGGCTGCCCAAAAGTGCCCCGGCGCAGGTGATTCGCGTCGACTACTGGATCGTGGCGACCAGTTCGCCCGACATCAGCGCCAGCTGCGGCGCCCAGCTACCCCAGTCGTGCTGCCCGGCCGACGGGAAGTCGAAGTGGCCGTTGCTGCCGCCGACGGCACGGTAGTGCTGATAGAACGCACGGTTGCTGCCCTGGGCCTGATCGCAGTAGCCGATCATCGCGGCCGGGTCGCTACACGTGAGCGTTCCGGGGCTGAACACCCACAACCGGGTGTTCGCGTTGGCCAGCAACTGCACGTGCACGTCAGGGTCGTGCCACTTCCAGCGGCCGAACTGTGGCGGTCCCCACATGCGATTGGTGTCCACGTTGCCGAAGCGGTTCAGCCCGGCGGTGATCGCACCGTTGAGGGTCGTGGCCGACGGCGTCAGGAACCCGGACAGCGACCCCGCGAACCGGAACCGGTCCGGGTGGAACGCGGCCAGTGTCAACGCGGCGGTACCGCCCTGGGCCGCGCCGACGACGCCGTGCCCGTTGGGCGCCAGGCCCTTGTTGGCGGCCAGCCAGTCCGGCAGCTCAACCGACAGGAACGTCTCCCATTGCTTGCTGCCGTCCTGCTCCCAGTTCGTGTACAGGCTCCACGCGCCACCGGCCGGCGCGGCCACCGAGATACCGCGGCCCGCGAGCGTCGTCATGGCGTGGCCGGCGTTGACCCAGTTGCTCACATCGGGTGCGGCGTTGAACGCGTCGAGCAGGAACACCGCGTGCGGTCCACCGCCCTGGAACGCGACGGGGATGTCGCGGCCCATCGCCGCCGACGGCACCATGAGGAATTCGACGCCTTCGGCCCGCGCGGGCGCGCCCGCGGCCGTGGACGCCGTCCACAGCCCGGCAGCCAGTACCGCCGACAGCAGAATCGCTCGCACCACACTCAACGCACGCCTCATCCTCAACCCTCCTGCTGCCGACCCGCGTTGTAGTGAACCACATCCGTGCCGCGGGTTACGCCGGAAACGACTGACGGCGGCGACCCCGTGAAGGGATCGCCGCCGCCAGCTCAACTCGATTCGGCCGTCAGCCGCCGTCCGCTCAGGCGGTCGGGGTGGCGCCGAGCACGCGCTGCAGGTCAGGCTTCATGGCCTGCAGCTGCTGGCCCCAGTAGGCCCAGTTGTGCGTACCGCTCTGCGGGAAGTTGAACACCGCGTTCCGGCCACCGGCCTCGATGTACTTCTCCTGGAAGGTCGAGTTCGTCCGGCAGACGAAGCCCTCGAGGAACTTGGCAGGCATATCGGTGCCGCCCAGCTCGCCCGGCTTGCCGTTACCGCAGTACACCCACAGGCGGATGCCGCTGTTCGCCAGTGCGGCGACGTTCTCGGTCGGGTCGTTGGCCTTCCACGCCGGGTCGTCCGACTTGCCCCACATGTCCTCGGCCTTGTAGCCGCCTGCGTCACCCATCGAGACCCCGATCAGCGTGGGCCACCAACCCTCGGACGGGTTGAGTGTCCCCGACAGGGAACCGGCGTAGATGAACTGCTGCGGGTGGCGCAGCGCCAGCATCAGCGCGGACGAACCGGCCATCGACAGACCCACCACGGCGCTGCCGGTCGGCTTGACGTCCCGGTTGGCGGACAGCCAGGCAGGCAGCTCCTGGGTAAGGAAGGTCTCCCACTTGTAGGTCTTGCAGCCACCGTCCTTGCTGCCGCACGCCGGCTTGTACCAGTCGGCGTAGAAGCTCGACTGACCGCCGACGGGCATCACGACGGAGATGCCCGAGTTCAGGAACCACTCGAACGTCGGGAGTTCGATGTCCCAACCGCTCTGGTCCTCGCGGGCGCGCATGCCGTCGAGCAGGTACAGCGCGGGAGCCCCCGGGCCACCACTCTGGAACTCGACCTTGATATTGCGCCCCATCCCGGCCGACGGCACTTCGAGATACTCGACCGGCAAGCCGGGTCGAGACCAGGCTCCAGCGGTCGCCGAGCCGCCGACGACGCCGACCAGGCCAGGCAGCACGGCCGCGATCGCGGCCGCAACCGTCAGCCGGCGCGACAGGCCTGCCGCTGCGCCGCGCATCTTCCCAACGAACTTCATTCCGCTCCCTATCTGATCTCTCATCTGTCGTATTCCAGTCATATTTCGCGAGCCGGGTCCCCTGACCCAGCCGGCTCGCGTGCCCGTGTAGTCAACCACACGTGCGCGTGACGTTTCTTTCCAGCAGTTGTCGTCCTGGTTGCCCCTCAGCCGTTCAGTGTCGCGATCAGGTCAGGTTTGAGGGCCGTCAACTGCGAGCCCCAGTACGGCCACGCGTGGTTGCCCGCAGGTGGGAAGTGAAAGCTCGCGTTACGACCGCCCGCCTTGACGTAGGCGTCCTGAAAGTCCTTGTTGCTCTTGATCGCCAGCGTCTCCAGACTGTTGGCGCTCATCGCCAGATTGGGGTCGGCGCCCTCGTCGAGCGGCGTCGAGCCGCCCGGCGCGCAGTAGATCCACAGGCGCGTACCGTTCGCGACGATCTTGGCGACCTGCTTGACAGGGTCGTTGCGCTTCCAGGCGCCGTCCCATGGCGCACCCCACATGTTGTCGACGTTGTAGCCGCCGGCATCGAGCATCGCGACCCGGATGGCCTGCTGCATCAGCAGCGACGACGGGTTGAGAAAGCCCGACAGCGACGCCGCGTAGCGGAACTGGCCAGGGTGATATGCCGACAAGATCAGTGCCGCGCTACCCGACATCGACAGCCCGACGACGCCGTTGCCGGTCTGCGAGACCTGCTTGTTGGCGGCCAGCCACGCCGGCAGTTCCTGGGTGAGGAACGTCTCCCATTTATAGGTATAGGTCTGGTTGTTGAAACTCGACGGCGAATACCAGTCGCTGTAGAAGCTGGACTGCCCGCCGACGGGCATCACCGTGGAGATTCCCGACCCGTAGAACCACTCGAACGCCGGGGTGTTGATGTCCCAGCCGCTGTAATCGTCCTGTGCACGCAGACCGTCGAGGAGATAGACGGCCCGGCTCGGCTGCGGAGCCGGTGCCGCGGGTGGCGCAGTACCGTCGGCCGGTGGCGCCGGGGTCTCCGACGGCCCCTGGAACTGCACCCGGATGTTGCGGCCCATCGACGGCGAGTACACGTCGAGGTACTCGACGGGCAGTCCTTCGCGACTGAACCCCGACGCGGTCGGTTCACCGGTCACGACGGCGAGTGTGGGCAACGACACAGCCGCGGCGGCGATCGCCAAGATCCGACGACCCCAAATCCGCGCAGCGTTCACCCCAGGAGTCATCGGCTTCTTACCGTCCGTTCGTGTGTCCGTGGCCACGTGCTCGCTTGGGTATCGACACCCCGCGGCCGGGCGTTACGGACCGGTCGCCGGCATCCCGGTGTACGGCGGCTGTTTGGGCGCCGGGATCTCCAGACCACAGCGCTCCAGCTCGTAGAGCGGCACCCGGTCGATCCGGTACTTGGTGAACTCGTAGGCGTGCCACAGATTGGACAGGAACCGGCGCGGGGTCAGTTCGCCGCGTACGGAATTCAGCATCGCGTCGGTCGCGGGGCACTTGAGTGCCGCCTCGGCCTGGGCGATCCAGTCCTCGTCCAGATACGCAGGCACGTATGGGCGGGTCTTGATGAACGGGCCCTCGGCCACCGCCCAATCCGGGAAGAGGTTCTTGTCGTGCCCGATGCGGCCGTCGGTCAGCCGCTGGGTGTGCATCGCCAACGGGTTTGCCAGGCCGATCTGGTCGATGACCCGGACGTCGAGACCGACGTTCATGCCCAGCATGCCCATGTTCGTGAAAAACACTGTGTGCGGGGCTTCGTACGCCGCCCGCACTTCGGGCGGAGTGTCAGGCGGCAGCGGAATCGCAGGCACCACATCCCACTGGTCATAGTTGCCCGACGGCAACAGCAACGCGCCTTCCGGCGTGTTGTTGATAGCGGTCAGCACCGCGCGCATGCGGGGGTAGTCGAGATAGTCGGCCGCGGTCAGCGGATGTGCGTGGCCGGTGGCCTGTGCGTAGAAGCGGCGCTCGTCGACGATGCCGCTGTAGGTGACGCGCGTGGCGTCGGCACCCATGCCCGGTGAATTCGCCGCCCAGATCGACCAGCCGACCACCGCGGCCCACAGCACGCTCGTCGCCGCGGCCAGCAGATAGCCCGTCTCCCTGGTGAACTTCGTGCCGTCGGGCAACACCACGGGTATCACCGCCACCGGTGCCAGCATGCAGAACAGCGGCGTGAGGAGCACGCGGCCGTGCATGAAGTCACCGCCCTGACGCACCCAGTAGATGCCCTGCAGCAATCCGCTCAACACCATGAAAATCACGACGGCAGGCGGACTCTGGACGGTGCGCGCCAACCAGCCGTACCCGCGCGGAACCTGCCTGCGGACCCACCACGGCCGAGTTCTGGTGGCCAGCAGCACGATTCCCAACAGGACCAGCAGGAGCGCGGGCACCCACAGGAGATAGGGCTTGTTGAAGTTGGTGAGATAGACGAAACCCTGCGACCATTTCGAGCCAGAGGCGTCCTTGGCCACCGCGGTGCCCGGTACCAGCAGGGCGTAATAGCCCATCCGGAAGATCTGATAGACCACCGGCAGCAGCCCACCCGCCACGATGATCAGCGCCCGGCGGCGCCATCCGCGCGCGGCCACCAGCATCATGATCAGCGCGCCGCCGCCGATGAGCGCCAGCTCGGGCCGAACGAGCACGCTCAGACCCGCCACGACGGCCAGCGCGCCCTCGAAGAAGCGGCCGGGGATGTCGCGCGGCCCGGTCGGCTGCGCGCCGCGGTCCGGCGGGGACGGGTAAGCCCGCAGGGCCTGCGACCAGCACACCAGCATCCACCACAGCAGGCCCAGATACGCCAGTACCAAACCGTTTTCGAGGCCCGAGGTGGCGAAGTCGCGGGCCGGCGGAACCGCGATGTATACGAGTGCGCCTGCGGGCAGCAGCAGGGCCCGGCGACCCTGCAGGCTCGGTGCGTAGAGCCGCCCGGTGCCGAGCATGACCAGAACGACGCCGAGAATGCTCAGGATCAGAGCCAGGTAGAGCACGACGTATTCGAGCCGGACCGAGCCGCCGATCCAGGCGAAGAACGTCACGAGGTAGGTCCACAGGGTGGAGGTGTTGGCCTCAACGCGCTCACCGGCGTTGAAGACCGGGCCGTTGCCCGCCAACAGGTTTCGCACCGTGCGCAGCACGATCAACCCGTCGTCGGCGATCCAGCGACGTTGCCAGGCGCCCCACCCGAACAGCCCGGCCACCACCAGCACACTGACCCACAGGCTGATGCGGACCGAGATGTCATAAGGGAACGCAGGCCAGCGGGCCATGCGTTCCCCGGCACCGCCGGCCAGGCGGCGCGCATTCAGCCGGTCAGCTGAAATAGATAGCTGCACCGATGGTTCCGATCCACGCCAGGAACAGGATCTGCAACACCCGGTCTTTCAGCGCGATCTCCTCGGGCTCACCGGCGATGCCGCCATCGATGTCTACTGCGTAGCGCAGGATCGCGATCGTCCACGGGACGATCGTGACCGCATACCACGACGCGTCCTGCCCGTCGATCCCCAGCGGATCGCTGGCGCTGTCGCGGCCGAATGCCCACAAACCGTACGAGACCACGACTGCGGTGGCCGACAGCGTCCACACGAAGCGCAGGTAGCTGCTCGTGTAGCGCTCGAGCGACTTGCGGATCTTGGCTCCGGTGCGCTCCGACAACTGCAGTTCGGCGTAGCGCTTTCCGGCCGCCATGAACAACGAACCGAAGGCCATCACCAACAGGAACCATTGCGACAGCCCGATGTCGGCGGCCACACCGCCCGCGATGGCGCGGATCAGAAAGCCGGACGACACGATGCAGATGTCCAGCACGGCCTGGTGTTTGAGGCCGAAGCAGTACGCCAGCTGGATGACGAGGTACACGGCCATCACGACCGCCAGGTTGGGCGTCAACAACCACGAGATGATCAGCGAGGCCGCGGCCAGCACGACCGCCAGCGTGTAGGCCATCCACTCCGGCACCACACCGGCCGCGATCGGGCGGAAGCGTTTGGTCGGATGGGCCCGGTCGGCCTCGACGTCACGGGCGTCGTTGACCAGATAGATCGACGACGCGGCCAGGCAGAACACCACGAAGGCGATCGACACCTTGACGGCGAGATCGCCGTAGTCATACTCGATGCCGCTGCCGACCGCGGCCAGCGGTGCCGCCAGCACCAGAAGGTTTTTCACCCACTGCCGGGGCCGAACCGCCTTGACCAGCCCGGCAGCCAAATTCTTCGGCGGGCCGGCGACCGGCTGGGCTTCCTCACTCATGTGGGTTGTGCTCATCGTTCTCGCGCTCCGTTGCGACCTGCTCACCGACGCTCATCAGTCTCCTTCGGCCCGGCACCCACAGAATCCGAGATCCTACCGACCGCCTTGCCGACTGTTTTTCCGACGAGCGTCCCGACGACCACCCCGGTCAGGACATCGGTCGGATAGTGCACGCCGAGCACCAGGCGCGACAGCGCCATCGGCGGGACCAGCAGAGCAGGCATCGGCAGCCCGGTCGTCCTGGCCAGCAGCACCGCGGCGGCCGTGGTCGAGGTCGCATGCGCCGACGGGAAACTCAGCCGGCTGGGTGTCCCCACATTGACGGCGATGTCGGGATGATGGGGCCGTTCGCGGCGCACGACTCGCTTGATCAGCACCGCCGCGGCGTGCGCAACGAAAGCGCCGACTCCCACCGCGATCCACGACTTGCGCCGTGCCGGCTGCGCCACCGCACCCGCGGCGGCCACCGCCACCCATCCCGCACTGTGCTCGCCGAAGTGCGACAGGGCTCGCGCACCGGCCAATACTCCTGGCCGGCCGGCCAATGCCGATTGCACGGCAACCAGCACGGCGTCCTCGCCGCGTGGGGCGTCGCTCATGTCAGACTTTCTCCGCCGACTCGGTGAGCAGCACGGACTCCCACTTCTGGGTGCTGGTCAGGGTGGGCAGGGCACCGCGGTACACCTTGCGCATCCGGTTGAACTGGCGGGCCACCCGCGCCTGCTGGCGCAACGAAGCCCTAAGCAGCTCAAACATTTTCGCGCGGTCGCGCTGGCGGTACACCACGCCGCGGCCGTCCGCGGTCGTGACGGTGACACCGTCGACCCGGCACAGCGAGAACCACCGCGCATCCTGCGTGGCCACGTTGATCTGCGGCCGGACGTGAGTCTCTGGGTCGTGTTCGCGTAACTGGTGGACGACGCCCCTGGCCAGGTTCACCGCGATCGCGGCCTTGGACACCGGGATACCGATCTTCTTGCGCTTCATGTCCGATGCCGGCGGCAGCGCCGTCGCACCGGGGAGTACGACGGCGTCGGGGAACTCCGAGCGGAGCTTGCGGATGTCGGGTAACGCCGACTCCAGAATGGAGAAGATGTGCTCGGGACCGGCCAGGAAGTCCTCCATGGCCTGGTTCTGGATGGCCACCGTCGAATATTCAAGGCACAGAAGGTGTTTGAACGTCGCCTTCAGATGGCTGGCCAGCAGGCCGCTGATCGGGCCGTCCCAGTGCAGCGCCGCGACCACCAGGCGGTTTCGCAGGTGGAAATAGGCCTGCCAGTCGATCGCGTCGTCCTTGTCGCTCCAGGCCATGTGCCAGATCGCGGCGCCCGGCAGGGTGATGGTGGGATAACCGTGCTCACCGGCCCGCAGCCCGTACTCGACGTCGTCCCATTTGATAAACAGCGGCATGGGCTGGCCGAGTTCTTCGGCGACCTGCCGCGGGATCATGCACATCCACCAGCCGTTGAAGTCGACATCGATCCGGCGGTGAAGCAGCTTGGTACGCGGTTGTTCGGCGTCGCTCAGCGCGTACTTCGCGAAATCGTGGTCGTATTCGGCGTTGGGCGCCGCAGACCACATGAAGTTCGTGCGGTCCACCATCTCGCCCATGATGTGCAGGTGCGACGGCTCCTGCAGGTTGAGCATCTGACCGCCGACGAGGGTCGGCTCTTTCGCGAACCGGTTCATCGCGAGCGCCCGCAGGATCGAATCGGGTTCGATGCGGATGTCGTCGTCCATGAACAGGATCTGTTCGCAGTCGGTGTTTTTCAGCGCCTCGTACATAACGCGGCTGTAGCCGCCCGAGCCGCCAAGGTTGGGCTGGTTGTGCACGGACAGCCGGTCGCCAAGGCGCTCGGCGGCCTCGTCGAAGCCAGGGTGGTCCTTGGCCTTGCTGGTGCCCTGGTCGGACACGATGACCGCGGAGATCACCTCGTCGACCAGCGGATCGGCGGTCAGCGCGGTCAGCGCGTTGACGCAATCCGCCGGCCGGTTGAAGGTCGGGATTCCGACCGCGACGTTGGCGCGGCCCGGCGCGGGTTTGGGGGCATACCAACCGGCGCTGTGCACGCGCACCGCCGTGTCGGTGGTGATGTCGAACCAGATCCAGCCGCCGTCCTCGAACGGCGAGATGTCGATCTCGAATTCCACGGCAGCGGGTTCAGCGGAGTCGCCGCTTGAGACCGGGGCGCCTCCGACGGTGATGCGCGCACCGGTGGCCTTCGACCGGTAAACGTCGACGCGCGCGCTGCCGGTGAGTTCGACGCGCAGCACCACGGTGTCGAGCGTCGACCAGCGCCGCCAGTAGCTGGCCGGGAACGCGTTGAAGTAGGTGGCGAACGAGACCTCGGACTCCGCACCGATCTCCAGCGTGGTGCGGGTCGGCGCATGCGCGCGCCTGGCGTTGGTGGTCGATTCCTCTATATAGAGCTTGCGCACGTCCAGCGGCTCGCCCGGTCGAGGCAGTATGACGCGGGCCAGCAGACTGACCGCCCTGGATTCTCCGGCATCAAGTGCGCCGGACGGGATGTCACTCATGCGTTGCTGCTTCCTGTTCAAGTCTCGAGATCGGTTATCAGCGGCGCACCGTCGGACAGATGCGGTGCCAGGGTGTTGTCGTACATGCTGAGCGCGCTCGCGATGGCCATGTGCATGTCGAGGTATTGGTAGGTGCCCAGCCGGCCACCGAAAAGCACCTTCGCCGAGGCGGTTTCGGCCTTCGCGCGGGCCCGGTAGGCCGTGAGCAGGGTTCGGTCGGCCTCGGTGTTGATGGGGTAGTACGGCTCGTCGTCGTCGGCGGCGAACCGCGAGAACTCCCGCATGATCACGGTCTTGTCGGTCGGGTAGGCCCGCTCGGGGTGGAAATGCCGGAACTCGTGGATGCGCGTGTAAGGCACTTCCATGTCGTTGTAGTTCATCACCGGGGTGCCCTGGAAATCACCCGTGTCGAGGACTTCCACCTCGAAATCGAGTGTGCGCCAGCCCAGCCGGCCCTCGGCGTAGTCGAAGTAGCGGTCCAGTGGCCCGGTATAGACGACCGGGGCATTGAGGTTTTCGGCCCGCAGTGCGTCCCGCACGTCGAACCAGTCGGTGTCCAGGCGCACCTCGATGCGCTCGTCGGCGGCCATGTTCTGCAGCCACGCGGTGTAGCCGTCGGCGGGCAGCCCTTCATACGTGTCGTTGAAGTAGCGATTGTCGAACGTGTAGCGCACCGGCAGCCGGGTGATGTTGGCGGCGGGCAGTTCCTTGGGGTCGGTCTGCCATTGCTTGGCGGTGTAGTGCTTGATGAAGGCCTCGTAGAGCGGACGGCCGATCAGCGAGATGGCCTTCTCTTCGAGGTTCTGCGCATCTTCGGTCTTGATCTCCGAGGACTGCTCGGCGATGAGCACGCGGGCCTCGTCGGGCGTGAAGTAGCGGCCGAAGAACTGGCTCACCAGGCCAAGGCCCATCGGCAGCGGGTACGCCTGGCCTTTGTGCATCCCGAAGACCCGGTGTTGGTAACCGGTGAACTCGGTGAACTGCCGCACGTAGTCCCACACCCGCTTGTTGGAGGTGTGGAACAGGTGCGCCCCGTACTTGTGGACTTCGATACCGGTCTGCGGATCGGCTTCGGAATAGGCGTTACCGCCGATGTGCGGGCGACGCTCGATAACAAGGACGCGTTTGTCCAGTTGCGTCGCCACGCGCTCGGCGATCGTCAGACCGAAGAATCCGGAACCGACGACATAGAGGTCAAAACGAGCGGTCATCGGCAGCCAGGGTATCCGACCGCCCCGCCGCGTCCCGAATTCGATCGCGGTCGCAGGTCGCGATTCGCTCACAATTCAATATCGTCACTCTAGACCCAGTAGTCACACCCGTACCATCGATCACGTTGGCGCTCATGGGCTTCGCACGATCCCGTCCCTAGCCGCTGACGAAGCAAGCGGAGCGCACCAGCTGCAATCCGACATGCAGTCCAGATATTGAGGAGACTTCCGTGCCGAACCGACGTCGACGCAAGGCCTCGACAGCCATGAGCGCAGTCGCCGCCCTGGCAGTCGCAAGTCCAGTCGCATTAGTGGCCGTAACTCAGCTTTCCCCTGCACCACAGCATCGTGAGTTCACCCAGGCCGCCCTGGTCACCGACCTCCCGGGCGAGCTGATGTCCGCGCTTTCCCAGGGCCTGTCGCAGTTCGGCATCAACCTGCCGCCCATGCCGACCGGCATGCTCACCGGCAGCAGCCCGATGCCGTCACTCGCGTCACCGACCCTGACCTCGCCCGGTCTGGCCTCGCCGGGGTTGACCTCACCGGGTCTCACGTCCCCCGGTCTGACGACGCCCGGCTTGACCTCACCCGGCCTGACAACGCCTGGTCTCACCACCCCTGGTCTCACCGATCCGGCGCTCGCCACCCCCGGGCTGACATCACCGGACGGCGCGCTGCCGTCGACGCCGTCGCTGACCGATCCTGGCCTGACCAATCCGTCGCTCACTAATCCGGCACTGACGAATCCCGCGCTCACGAGCCCGGCAGGCGCAGTGCCCGGCGGCCTGGCCACGCCGGACCTCGGTACGCCGGGTCTGACGACGCCTGCCCTCGGCACCGATCCGTCACTGACCCCGATATCGAACACGGCCGGGTTGCCCGCACCGGGTGAGGTGCCGATCTCGGCGCCGATCGGTCTCGATCCAGGACTGGGCGCCACCTATCCGATCCTGGGCGACCCGTCGCTGGGTGCGATGCCCGCGGCCAGCACAGGTGGCGGCGGACTGTTCGGCGACCTCTCCAGCGCCGCCGAGCAGCTCGGGGCCGGCCAGGCCATCGACCTGCTCAAGGGCATGGTCATCCCGGCCATCACGTCGGCCATGAAGTCGGGTGTGCCCGCGGCCCCGCCCGCAGCTCCGGCGCCGGTGCCACCTCCGGCCTAATCAAGTAGTCCTATAACGAAACGGCACCGCAGAAGCCATCGAGGCTCTGCGGTGCCGTTGCGCAATTAGGCGGGCTATCGAGCCGTGTCGAAACATTGGTAACAACAGACTCATACGTAACATCAGTCCGTGCAGTCCCGCCGCCCAGCGCCGTCGATCCTGTTCACCGCAATCGCGGCGACCGTCGTGATCCTGCCGTGGGCGTTCACCGGCATACCCGGAAGCGACGAGCCTGACGCGCAAAATCGCGCACCCGCGCTGACCCAGCAGCCCCTGGAGAACCTCGGCGGCGGCGAGAGCATCCGCGAGATCCACCAGGACGAACCGTTTTCGATGGTCGCGCTGACCGCACAAGACCTGCGTGGGACTTCCGCCCGCGTGCGCGCCCGCAAGGCCGACGGTTCCTGGGGGCCGTGGTACCAGGCCGAGAATCTCGACGGCGTCGGCGCCGACACCCCGGGGCCACGCGGAACCGAGCCGGTGTTCGTCGGCCGCACCAACACCGTGCAGATCGCGGTCACCCGGCCCCGCGATGCCACCCCCACCCCCGCCGCGCCGCCCGCTGCCGAGGGTCCCGGCCTCGGCTACAAACCGGCAACGGTCCAACAACCCCTCGCCGAGAACATCAACGCAGTGCTGATCAGCCCGCCGCAGACGCCGGTGGACATCGGGCCGCTGCCGACGGCCGTCACCGCACCGGGCGTACCGCCCAACATCATCAGCCGCGGGCAGTGGGGTGCCGACGAGTCGATGCGCTGCGGACCCGTCAGGTACGACAAGGCAGTTCGGGCCGGGATCGTGCACCACACGGCGGGCAGCAACGACTATGCGCCCGAGGACTCGGCAGGCATCGTTCGGTCGATCTACGAGTACCACACCAGGACACTGGGCTGGTGCGACATGGCCTACAACGCGCTGGTCGACAAGTACGGCCAGGTGTTCGAGGGCCGCGCCGGCGGCATGGACAAGCCCGTCGAGGGATCCCACACCGGGGGCTTCAACCACGACACGTGGGGTGTGGCCATGATGGGCGACTTCAACACCGTCCCGCCCACGCCGATCCAATTGCGCACCACGGGAAGACTTCTGGGCTGGCGACTCGGACTCGATCACATCGACCCGCACGGCACGGTGGTGCTGACCTCGGCAGGCGGTTCGTTCACCCACTTCCCGCGCGGCGCGACACCCACCCTGCCGACCATCTTCACGCACCGCGATGTCGGAATCACCGACTGCCCAGGCAATGCCGCATACGCGCAGATGGGTCTGCTGCGCGACATCGCCGCGCGGTTCAACCGCCCACCCGGCCCTGAGGATCTGGCCGAGCAGATGCGTGGCGGCGCCATCTACGACCGCTGGCAAGCCCTTGGTGGGCCCGGCGGTCTGCTTGGCAACCCCACCTCCCCCGAAACCCCGGCGCTCGACGGCGCGCGCTACGCCAGGTTCGAGAAGGGTGCGGTGTACTGGTCGCCGTCCAGCGGGGCCGAGCCGGTGACCGGCGCGATCTACGAAGCTTGGGGCGCATTGGGTTTCGAACGGGGCGCACTGGGTCTACCGACAAGCGGCGAGATTCACGAACCTCAATGGATCGTGCAGAACTTCCAGCACGGCACGTTGAACTACGACCGCGAGAAAGGCACCGTCACCCGCGTCATCGACGGTGTTCCGCTCGAACTGCCGCCACCCTCACCGGATCACGAGCCCGTACAGCTCGAGCGCTTCAGCCGGATCTCCTAAGACCACCAGCGTTCGAGCACCCGCGCGACGCCGTCCTCGGCATTCGTGACAGTGACCTCGTCAGCGGCGGCAACGGCTTCCGGGTGCGCGTTACCCATCGCCACCCCACGCCCGGCCCAGCTCAGCATCGGGATGTCGTTGGGCATGTCGCCGAATGCGACGATGTCGGCGTCGGTGAGCCCGAGTGGACCGGCCAGCTGCGCGACGCCGGTGGCCTTGCTGATGCCGAGCGGCACCACCTCGATCAATCCATTGTTGGTCGAGTACGTGATATCACCTTGCAGCCCAACGTGTTTGAGAAGCTCGGCAGCCATGTCGGCGCTGCGCGCACCCGCCTTGCGGATCAACAGTTTGACCGCTGGCGCACTCAGCAGATCCTCGATGGACACCTCGGTGTTGTCCGGGTTCAGCCACGCGTGCTCATAGCCGGGTGAGCTCACGAACTGCGGCGTGGCCGCGTCGTGAGCCGAACGCCCGACCCGCTCGACCGCAAGCCCCGCACCGGGGATCACGCGCGTCGCGATCTCCGCCAGCTCACCGAGCACATCAGCCGAAAGCGTCTGCGCCGACACGATCCGGTCGGTCGACGGGTCATAGATCACCGCGCCGTTGGCGCAGACCGCCATCGGCGCGAGACCCAGACCGTCGACCACCGGCTGGATCCAGCGCGGCGGGCGGCCCGTCGCGAGCACGAACGTGGTGCCCGCTTCGACCGCGGCCTGCACCGCGGCCCGCGTGCGCGGGGTGACCTTCTCGTCTTCGTCGAGCAGGGTGCCGTCCACATCGGTGGCGATCAGCCCCGGCGTTCTGTCAGGGGTCACCGATTGTTTCCCGTCGCTTCCTGTTCGGCGCGTTTGCGCGCGCGTTCGGCCAGTTCGGCCTCGTCGAGGCGTTTGGCCTCCGCGAGTGTCGGGGCCGCACCGCCGAGCCGGCGCGGAACCCAGTAGGCGCCTTCCGGCGCGGGATAGTCGCGCTGCACCTGGTCGAGCACGGCCGACATCGCGGCGCGCAAGGCTGCGTCGAGTTCGGCGACCGACCCGGTCGGCGGAATGGGCTTGCCCACCGCGACGGCAATAGGGATCTTCCTGTGGCCCACCGACTTCGGATGATCCTTGGTCCAGATGCGCTGCGCGCCCCACACGATCAGCGGGACCATGGGCACGCCTGCCTCCAGCGCCATCCGCACAGCACCAGTCTTGAAGTCCTTCAGCTCGAAGCTACGGCTGATGGTGGCCTCGGGGTAGACCCCGACAAGTTCTCCCGCGCGCAGGGCCTTGACCGCGACCGCATACGCGCCCGCCCCCGCATTCCGGTCCACCGGAATCGTGCCGGTGTGCTTGATCAGGTAGCCGACGACCTTCACCTGCTCCATCTCGGCCTTGATCATGAAGCGCATGCGCCTGCCGCGTTCGGTCGCGGCGAGTCCGGCGGGCAGGAAGTCGACGTAACTGGTGTGGTTGATCGCGACGACGGCACCGCCCGTCGTCGGCAGATTCTCCAGGCCGGTGAAGGTGATTCGCGATCCGGTCGCGCGGACCCCGAGCCGTGCAGCGATCTCCAAACTACGGAAAACCGGTTCCATAGGCGTGCTACCCCGGCGCCCCGGCGGGTCCAGGAGGCCCAGCGGGCCCGGCCTCAGCTCTCCTGGCGGCCTTCTCGGCGGCTTCCTCGGCGTCCATCCGATTGGCTTCGGCCAACGACGGCGCGCCGCCGCCGAGCCGGTGCGGAACCCAGAACTCACCCGGCGGGTGCGGCCCGTACGCATCCTGCACCTGTTCGAGCAGGTGCTGCATGCGCGAGTGCAACAACGCAGTGAGCTCGGCCGCGGGCAAGGTCGGCTGGATCGGTTCGCCGACCGCCACCGTGATCGGCACCTTGGGCCGGTAGAGGTTCTTGGGATGCCCCTTGGTCCAGATGCGCTGCGCGCCCCACACGATGTGCGGAACGATCGGTACGCCGGCCGCGATCGCCATGCGCGCCGCACCCGACTTGAACTCTTTGATCTCGAAGCTGCGGCTGATCGTGGCTTCCGGGTAGACCCCGACGAGCTCGCCGGCCCTCAGGTATTCGCAGGCCGCGTCGAACGAGGCCGCGCCGCTGGCCCGGTCCACCTCGATGTGGCGCAGGCTGCGCATGATCGGCCCGGTGATCTTGTTGTCGAAGACCTCTTTCTTCGCCATGAACCGCACCTTGCGGCCGCGCTTCTGCTTGTAGGCGGGCAGCCCGGCGAACGTGAAGTCGAAGTAGCTGGTGTGATTGATGGCTACGACCGCGCCACCGGTCACCGGAAGATTTTCGACACCGGTCACGGTGAATTTCAGCCCCTGCAACCGCCAGGCCAGGCGGGCGAGCTGGATGACAGTTCCGTATACCGGTTCCACAGCCGCCAGCGTAATGCCAGCCGGTCCGCGTGCGTACCCGGTAACCCGGGGTACGGCAAATTCGGTGGACGCCTCCGGAGACCGACGCACGCTGACCTGTCGGACTTCGGCGCGTCGCCCAACTCCGGCTAGGCTTGCCAGGCGTTCACGTTTCCAACGAAAGGCTGTTTGTGCAGGTCACCAGTGTCGGACACGCCGGCTTCCTGATTGAAACCAGGGCGGGCAGCATCCTGTGCGACCCCTGGGTCAATCCCGCGTACTTCGCCTCGTGGTTCCCGTTTCCCGACAACAGCCGGCTGGACTGGGACGCGCTCGGTGACGTCGACTACCTCTACGTCTCGCACCTCCACAAGGACCATTACGACCCGGAGAACCTGCGCCGCCACGTCAACAAAGACGCCGTCGTGCTGTTGCCCGACTATCCGGTGCCGGACTTGCGACGCGAGCTGGAGAAGCTGGGCTTCTCCAAGTTCTTCGAGACCACCGACTCGGTCAAGCACCGGGTGAGCGGACCCAAGGGCGACCTCGACATCATGATCATCGCGCTGCGGGCACCGGCCGACGGCCCGATCGGCGACTCGGGGCTCGTGGTAGACGACGGCGAGACCGTCGCGTTCAACATGAACGATGCCCGGCCCGTAGAGCTCGATGTCCTGCACACCGACTTCGGCCAGATCGACGTCCACATGCTGCAGTACTCGGGCGCGATCTGGTACCCCATGGTCTACGACATGCCCGCGCGGGCCAAAGAGGCGTTCGGCACGCAGAAACGCCAGCGCCAGATGGACCGCTGCCGCCAGTACATCGCCCAGGTCGGAGCGACGTGGGTCGTGCCGTCGGCGGGCCCGCCGTGCTTCCTGGATCCCGAGTTGCGCGACCTCAACGACGACCACGGCGACCCGGCGAACATCTTCCCCGACCAGATGGTGTTCCTCGACCAGCTGCGCACGCATGGCCACGACGGTGGCTTGCTGATGATCCCGGGCAGCACAGCCGATTTCACCGGCTCGAAGCTCAACTCGCTGACGCATCCGGTCGAAGATCCTGAGACGATCTTCACCACCGGCAAGGCCGCTTACATCGAGGAGTACGCGCAGCGGATGGCCCCGGTGCTGGCGGCCGAGAAGGCAAGCTGGGCGCCGTCGGCCGGCGAGCCCCTGCTGGAGCCGCTGCGCGCGATGTTCGAGCCGATCATGAGCCAGACCGACCAGATCTGTGACGGCATCGGCTACCCGGTCGAGCTCCGTCTGGCCGGGCGCGACCACAACGAGACCGTGGTGCTGGACTTCCCGAAAAGGGTTGTGCGCGAGCCTATTCCGGACGAGAAATTCCGATATGGCTTCGAGATCGCGCCCGAACTCGTGCGGACGGTGCTGCGCGACAACGAGCCCGACTGGGTCAACACGATCTTCCTGTCGACGCGGTTCAAGGCCTGGCGTGTCGGCGGCTACAACGAGTACCTGTACACGTTCTTCAAGTGCCTGACCGACGAGCGCATCGCCTACGCCGACGGCTGGTTCGCCGAAGCCCACGACGATTCCGCGTCGATCACGTTGGACGGCTGGGAGATTCAGCGCCGCTGCCCGCACCTCAAGGCCGACCTGTCGAAGTTCGGCGTGGTGGACGGCAAAACCCTCACCTGCAATCTGCACGGATGGCAGTGGAATCTGGAGAACGGGCGGTGCCTGACCACCAAGGGCCACGAGCTGAGGTCCAGCAAGTTGTGAGCGCGCCGCGGCAGTACTACGACGACGGCCTCGTCCAACTGGACCGCGAGGCCATCACGTTGCGCCGCTACCACTTTCCGTCCGGCACATCCAAGGTGATCCCGTTACGGGATGTCCGCAGCTACACCGTGACGTCGTTGAACCTGCTGCACCGGTTCCGGCTCTGGGGCAGCTCGGATCTGCGCCGGTGGCTGCCGCTGGACGCCGGGCGGCCGCTGCGGTCGACGCTGGTGACCCTCGACGTCGCGGGAACCCGCTGGCGGCCGGCGTTCACACCGGCCGACCCGCACACGTTCACCGAGATGCTCGACGAGCTTCTCGGCCACTAACCCGTCGAAACCACCTGGCGCAGCTCGGAAGCCTCACTCGAGGCGCTGTCGTAGACCCGCACGATGGCTTCGTCGCCCGGCTTGAGATACGTCGACTCCCCGAGCGGCGTGTACCGGGTCGCGCCGATGCCGATCAACACGTTCTCCGGATGCCCGCTGGCGACCATGAGCGCACCGACGTCCTCCAAAGGTGTGTCCGCCGAACCCTTTTGGTTGGCCAGCCGCTCGACGATCCAGTCCAGCAGCACCTCGCCGTAGTACGAGTACCCCACGAGCGGGGAGTCGACGCCATAGGCGTGCTGCTGGCCGCCGTCCTCCCGCAGGTAGCACACCAACCGCATGTCGGCGGTCGGACCGTCCGGCGTCAGATCGCTGATCTCGAAGAACTGCGAGGCAACACCTTTCGATGCCGGGCCCCAGTTCTTCTTGTAGCTGATCTTCGGCGCATTCGGCCTGCGGATCGAGCAGTCGTTGAACGCACCGAGCGCGAAGGGCTCAAGGCGCACCACGGTGTCGCCGTTCCACACGACGTGGCAGGCCACCCCGACCTCAGGTTCGATCTGCAGGTTGAGCGGGCCGTCACCTTCGGCTGTCTCCGGCAGCAGGATGGTGTCGCTGGACAAGGGGAACTCGCCGAGGAAGTCGTCGCGGCCGGGCGCATACCACGGGAAGATCCCCTTGGGCGCATAGCCTTCCGTCACGACCTTGACGAAATCTCCCGCCTCTCCCGCCTGCTCCAGATGGCCGGCGAAGTTCCCGGCAACCCCGAACCCGAACCAGTTGCGCACTTCAGCAAGGTCGATATCGATCATGGCTCAAGCACTTCCGTTCTGACGAAGGGAACCAGCGCGGCGGGGATGCGCACGCTGCCATCGGGTTGCTGGTGATTCTCCAGGATCGCCACCAGCCATCGTGTCGTGGCCAGCGTCCCGTTCAGCGTCGCCGCGATCTGCGGCTTTCCGTTCTCGTCGCGGTAACGGGTGGCGAGCCGGCGCGCCTGGAACGTCGTGCAGTTCGACGTCGAGGTCAACTCGCGGTAGGTCTGCTGCGTCGGCACCCACGCCTCGCAGTCGTACTTGCGGGCCGCAGAGGAACCGAGATCTCCCGCGGCCACGTCGATCACCCGGTACGGCACCTCGATGGCGGCGAGCATTTCGCGCTGCCATCCCAGCAGCCGCTGGTGCTCGGCCTCGGCATCCTCTGGCTTGCAGTAGACGAACCCTTCGACCTTGTCGAACTGGTGCACCCGGATGATGCCGCGAGTGTCCTTGCCGTAGCTGCCCGCCTCGCGGCGGAAGCACGACGACCAGCCCGCGTACCGGCGCGGACCGGTGGACAGGTCGATGATCTCGTCGGCGTGATAGCCCGCCAGCGGAACCTCCGACGTGCCGACGAGGTACAAGTCGTCGGCCTCGAGCCGGTAGACCTCATCGGCGTGTGCGCCGAGGAACCCCGTGCCCGCCATGACTTCCGGACGCACCAGCACCGGCGGGATCACCAGCGTGAAGCCGTTGGACACCGCAAGCTGCGTGGCCAACTGCAGCAGGCCCAGTTGCAACAGGGCGCCTGCACCGGTGAGGAAGTAGAACCGCGAGCCAGAAACCTTGGCTCCGCGTTCCATGTCGATGAGCCCGAGCGCTTCGCCGAGTTCGAGGTGGTCCTTCGGGTTTTCGATGGCCCGCGGCTCACCAATGGTGTCGAGCAGCGCGAAGTCGTCCTCGCCGCCCGCGGGCACGCCGTCGATGATGACGTTCGCGATGGCCATGTGGGCCGCGGTGAACGCCTTGTCGGCCTCGACCTGAGCGGCTTCGGCGGCCTTGACCCGTTCGGCAAGATCCTTGGCCTGCTGCAGCAGCGCGGGTCGTTCGTCCGGCGACGCCTTGCCGACGAGCTTGCTCGCGGACTTCTGTTCGGCGCGCAGATTGTCGGCGGCCGAAACCGCCGCCCGGCGCGCGGTGTCAGCCTCCAAGAGTGCGTCGACGAGCGCCGGGTCCTCACCACGGGCCCGCTGTGACGCGCGGACGATATCGGGATTCTCGCGCAGCAACCTGAGGTCGATCACGGGCGCAACCCTACTTTTGGGCGCGCCGCCTCGTACATCCGAGGTGTCGAAAGCCACGGCCGTCGACCGTCCGCAAGCACAACCTCGTAACGTTACAACCGCCTCACTTGTCACAGCGCCTGACACGCCTGTCACAATGGAGCGGATGTTGGAGGCACCCGAGCACCCCGACCGGCTCCCCGACCGGACCGATGGCGATCCGCCAGAGGGACGTTGGTGGCAGAGCCTGCAGGCCGCGTCGACGCGGCGTGCGTTGCTGCTGACCGCACTCGGCGGTCTGCTCATCGCGGGCCTGATCACCGCGCTGCCGCGCAGCGAAGGCGCCCAGACGGCGCTCAACGCCGGCGCGATCTCGCTGGGGCCAAGGGGCAACGACACATTCGACCACGTGAAGAGCGGTGACTGCCTGAACTGGCCGGGGCGCAACCCCGACGCCGCCCACATCGTCGATTGCAAGGATCAGCACCGGTTCGAGGTCGCCGAGTCCATCGACATGCGCACGTTCCCCGGCAGTGAGTACGGGCCGGGCGCCGCGCCGCCGTCGGTGGATCGCATCAAACAGATCAGCCAGGAGCAGTGCACCCCAGCGCTGAAGTCCTATCTGGGCCCGAAGTTCGATCCGAACGGGAAGTTCACCATCGGCCTGTTGTGGTCGGGCGAGAAGGCCTGGAAACAGTCCGGTGAGCGGCGCATGTTGTGCGGCCTGCAGTTGCTCGGGCCGGGCGACAGCCAGCTCGAGTTCCAGGGCAAGGTCGCCGACATCGACCAATCCAAGGTGTGGCCTCCCGGCACATGCCTCGGCATCGATCCGGCCACCAATCAGCCCACCGATGTTCCGGTCGACTGCGCTGCCCCCCACGCCATGGAGGTGACGGGTGCGGTCAACCTGGCCGAGAAGTTCCCGGGCGGCCTGCCCGCGGATGCCGACCAGGACGAGTACATCAAGGAGACTTGCACCAAGCTGACCGATGCCTATCTGGCACCTGTGCAACTGCGCGCCACGACGTTGGCACTGAGCTACAGCACCATCTCGCTGCCCAGCTGGTCGGCCGGCAGCCATCAGGTGTCCTGCAGTATCGGCGCCACGCTCGGCAACGGCGGTTGGTCGACGCTGGTCAACAGTGCCAAAGGTCCGCTCATGATCAATGGCCAGCCACCGGTCGCGCCACCGGACATCCCGGAAGAGCGCCTGAACCTGCCGCCGATTCCGATGCCCGACGCGGATAGCTCGTCAGACTCGTCCTACGGTTCCTCGTCGTCTGACTCATCCTCGTCCTCGTCATCGTCGTCGTCGGGCTCGTCCTCGTCATCGTCTGATTCGTCGTCGGATTCATCCGGTTCGTCGTCGAGCAGCCAGTCCGAGCACATGCCACAGCAGTCGGCACCGAGCACCACGGCTGAGCCGGCGCCTCCGCAGTCCAACACGTTCAACCCGCCGCCGCCCGGCGCACCGCCTGCCCCCGCGCCGCCGCCCCCGGCACCCGAACAGGCTCCGCCGCCACCGGCACCGGCTCCCGCACCTGCGCCCCCGCCGGCCGGACCGCCGCCGGGTGACCCCTTGTTGCCGCCGCCACCGCCGCCGGGACCGTAAACCCGTGGCCGTGCGGATGAGCCCGCAACGGTTTGAGGAATTGGTCTCGGACGCACTGGATCTCGTGCCCCCCGAACTGGCCGCGGCGATCGACAACGTCGTCGTCCTCGTCGAGGACCGCAATCCCGACGAACCGGAAATCCTCGGCCTGTATCAGGGCATCGCGCTCACCGAGCGGGACTCGTGGTACGCAGGCTCGCTGCCGGACACCATCACGATCTACCGCGACGCGCTGCTCGACATCTGTGACGACGAGGAGCAGGTCGTCGACGAGGTCGCGATTACGGTGATCCACGAGATCGCCCACCATTTCGGGATCGATGACGAGCGTCTCCACGAGCTGGGTTGGGGATGAGCGCTTGCGCGAAGACCGGAAAGTGGGGCTAGGTACTCCGTCGGCCCGCGCGGCAACCCCGCAATGTCGGCGCACAGTGCTATGAACAGGCCATGACCTTCCAGTGCCCGGAGTGTGTGGCCGGACTGGAGCACTGCCACGGCACCGTCATCCATCACGTCCGGTTCCGCATGGAGTGCACTGACGACGGCTGCACCACTCCAGAAGCAGCGCATGTGTTCAGCGTTGACTGTGAGGCGGTCGGCTGCCCCTGCGGGCGCGACCAAGCCTTGCGCGTGTCGGCGATCTAGCCCATCGGATCGTTCGACTTGAGCGCATCCTCGACTGGATGCACGTCGAGCTCGGGATAGAACGGCGGGGTGAGGTTCGCCCACTGGACGCAACTCCACCGCCCGTCGGTGATCGGCGCGAGTACGACCGACTGCGCGTTGGCCAAGTGGTGGTCGAGTGCGAAGCCGCCGTCGACCCCGGCCAGCACCGCAGCCACCAACCTGATCGCCGCGCCATGGCTGACGAGCACGATGTCCCCGTCGAAGGCGTGGTCGTCGAGGTAGCGCATCCGCAGTTGGGTCACGACCGGCACGTACCGGTGCAGCACCTGGCTTGCCGACTCACCGCCGGGCATCGGCACGTCGAGGTCGCCCTCGTGCCACCGCTGGTAGATCGCGTTGAACTGCGTGATCGCGGCGTCGTCGTTGCGGTCCTCCAACTCGCCGACCTGCACCTCGTGCACGCCGTCGAACTCGTACGGCGTCAGGCCGGTCTCCTCGGCGATGCCGGCAGCGGTCTGGGCCGCACGCCGCGCCTGGGAGTGGGCGACGATCAGCGGCCGGTTGCTCAACGTGTTGGCGAACGACCGGGCTTGATCGCGGCCGAGGTCGGTCAGCTCGGCGCCGGGTGGCCGGGTGTCGAGCCGTCGTTCGACATTGGCGAGAGATTGCCCGTGCCGGACAAGTACGAGCCGGCCGCTCACGACGCACCCGATCCGTCACGCAATCGCGCCAGCCACCGGGCTGCCTCTTCGAATTGCGGTGGCGGCGAGCCGGCCGCCGATCCCGTGGGCCAGGAACCTAGATATCGCACATCTGAACAACGTCGGTGGAGCGCTTTGAGTGCCTCGGCGACCGAATCGTCGTCGATGTGGCCGACACAATCCAGGAAGAACACGTAGGTGCCCAACTCGGTTCTGGTGGGCCGGGATTCGATACGGGTCAGATCGATGTCACGAATCGAGAGCTCGGTCATGGCCGCAACCAGGGCACCCGGGGTGTTGTCGAGCCGCAGCACCACCGAGGTGCGGTCGGCTCCGGTGGCAGGTGGTGGCGGACCGGGCGGCCCGGCCAGCACGAACCGGGTACGCGCGTTGACCTCGTCGACCACGTCGGCGGCCAGAACGTCCAGCCCGCACCGCTCGGCGGCCAACCGGGTGCTGACACCCGCGTCGGCCTTGCCGTCGGCGACATCGTGCGCGGCCGCGGCGTTCGAGTTGGCGGGCACGACCGTGGCGTCGGGAAGGTTGGCGGCGAGCCAGTTGCGCACCTGCGCAGCGGCCACCGGGAACGCCGCGACCGTGCGGACCGGTGCGGTGTGGCCGGGGCGGACGACGATGGTGAATGCGACGTCGAGGGTGAGCTCGGCATAGATCTGCAGCGGGCTTCCGGCGGCCAGGCTGTCCATGGTCGGCAGCACCGACCCCTCGATCGAGTTCTCGATCGGCACGCAGGCGTAGTCGGCCTGCCCGTCGCGGACCGCGCTGAGCGCACCGGGTGTGCTGTCGGTGCGTACCGGCGTGAATCCACTGTCGGCTCGGCCGCCAGGCACCATGTTCTGGGCCACCATCTGCAGCAACGCCGCTTCGGTGAAGGTTCCCTCCGGTCCGAGATAGGCGATGCGCTGCACGCCGTCAACATTAATGGCAACCCCGCCCGCCCCGGCTTCATCGGCCCGGTCGCTCTTTCGGTAAGCCTTGCGCGCCGTTCGCGCATCCAGTTAAGTTAGGCTTACCTCACCTAAGTGGAAGGCGGCGAGAATGGCAGTAGCGGCACCGACGACGGCCGAGCGGATTCGCAGCGCGTGCGCCAGGGGCGGCGGCGCCATGCTCGCCGTCGAGGGCATCGAGCCGGTCGAGTCTCCCGTGCACCACCTCCTCGACGACGGATCGTTCGCGATCACCGTTCCCGAGGCCGGTCCGCTGGTCGGCATGGTGCTGTCCGCCGGCTCGGCAGGCGTGCAGGCGGTGCTTGAGATGACCGACTACGCGCCGCTGCCGCTGCGTGAACCGGTGCGCTCGCTGGTGTGGATCCGCGGCCGCCTGCAGCACGTGCCGTCCGGCGAGATTCCCGCGCTGCTCGACCTCGTCGCCGCCGAAGACCCGAATCCCGCACTGCTGCAGGTGAATTCCGGGTCCGGGCAGATCGACGACACATACGCTTTGATGCGCCTGGAGATCGAGTCGGTCGTGGTGGCCGACGCGACGGGTGCCGAGTCGGTGAGCCTGGGCGCGCTGCTACAGGCCCGTCCCGACCCGTTCTGCGCCATGGAATCGTGCTGGCTGCAGCACATGGAATCGGCGCACCGAGACGTGGTGGAACGCCTCGCGACGCGGCTTCCGATGACACTGCGCCAAGGCCGGGTGCGGCCGTTGGGCCTCGACCGCTACGGCGTACAGCTGCGCGTCGAGAACGAGAACGGCGACCACGACGTGCGGCTGCCGTTCGCCAAGCCGGTCGACGACGTGACCGGGCTGAGCCAGGCGATCCGGGTGCTCATGGGCTGCCCGTTCCTCAACGGCCTACGCGCGCGCAAGATCTAGCGCCGCTACCGTAGCTCCGGTGACGGGGCCCAACGAACAACTCGAGCCGCAGCGGCGAACCCTCAAAATCGAAATCGCCGTCGTCCTGGCGGTGACGTTCGGCCTCAGCGCCTATACCGCACTGCTGAAGCTGACCGAAGGCGTGCTGCTCGGCCTGTCCGGGCAGACCGTCGCGCTCAACCCCCGCCGCTCCCCGTTCGACCTCATCGATCTGGGCCTGCATCTGGCAGGCATCCTGCAACTGCTCGCATGGGGCGCGCTGGCCATATACCTGCTGTGGCGCAGCGGTTTCGGACCATCCGCCATCGGGCTGGCCCGCCCGCAGTGGCGTGCCGACGGATTGGGCGGCCTCGGGCTTGCCGCGCTGATCGGGCTGCCCGGGCTCGCCTTCTACGTCATTGCCCGGGTGCTCGGGCTCAGCGCCAACGTCGAACCGGCCGAGCTCTACGACACGTGGTGGCGGATACCCGTGCTGCTCGGGGCGGCGTTCGCCAACGGCTGGGCGGAAGAGATCATCGTCGTCGCATTCCTGCTGACGCGCCTGCGCCAACTCGACGTGAGCCCGGCCCGCGCGTTGGTGATCTCCAGCCTGCTGCGCGGCGCCTACCACCTCTACCAGGGGTACAGCGCCGGGCTGGGCAACATCGTGATGGGCTTGGTGTTCGGCTACGTGTGGCAGCGCACGGGCAGGCTGTGGCCGCTGATCATCGCCCATGCCCTGATCGACGCGGTGGCGTTCGTCGGCTACGCACTCGTGGCCGACCGGCTCGGCTGGCTGCAGTAGGCGGGGCCGTTCGACACGTACATTGCTGGAATGGACCAGAACCGGCACCCCGACCCGCGGTTGCGGCGTCCGGTGCCGCGCCGTCCATCCGCCGAACCGTCGCAGGCGATCCGGCGTGACCCGAATTACCGGCCGGGCTGGCCGCCCAATCCGCCGACCCCCCCGCGCCAGCCACCGCCGCCGCCGCCGCGACAACCTCCGCGGCAGCCGCCGCCTCGGCCGGCCCCACCATCGGCGCGGCCCGCGCCCAAGCCGCCCCAACCAGCCGTCGTCCGTAAGCCACGGAAACGGCGCCGCTGGGGCCGAATCATCTTGACGCTGTTCATGGTCGGCTTTCTGGCGATCGTCGCAGGCGGCGTGTGGATAGATTCGTCGCTGCAGCGCATACCCGCACTGGCGGAGTATCCGGAGCGTCCGGGCGCGGGCCGCGGCACCACCTGGCTGCTCGTCGGCTCGGACAGCAGGCAGGGCCTCACACCCGATCAGCAGGCCGAGCTGGCCACGGGCGGTGACATCGGGACGGGCCGCACGGACACGATCCTGCTCGTGCACATACCCGGTTTCGGTTCGGACACCCCGGCGACCATGGTGTCGATTCCCCGGGACTCCTACGTTCCGATCCCCGGATACGGCGAGGACAAGATCAATGCCGCCTTCTCGTTGGGTGGGGCGCCCCTGCTCGCGCAGACGGTCGAGCTCGCGACCGGCCTGCATCTCGACCACTACGCCGAGATCGGGTTCGACGGATTCGCCGCGCTCGTCGATGCCGTCGGCGGCGTGACCATGTGCCCGGCCGAACCGATCAGCGATCCGCTGGCCGGCATCGACCTGCCCGCCGGATGCCAGCTGCTCGACGGCCGCAGCGCGCTGGGTTTCGTCCGGACCCGCGCCACCCCGCGTGCCGACTTGGACCGCATGGTCAACCAGCGCGAGTTCATGTCCGCACTGCTGCATCGGGCCGCGAGCCCGGCGGTATTGCTCAATCCGCTGCGCTGGTATCCGATGGCCAAGGCCGCAGGCGGCACGATCGCGGTCGACGAAAATGCCCACGTGTGGGACCTGGCTTGGCTGGCGTGGGCGCTACGCGGCGATCTGCTGACCACCACGGTGCCGATCGGTGAGTTCACCGGAAGCGATTCCGGCGCCGTCGTGGTGTGGGACAGCGACGCGGCAGGCCGCCTGTTCGAGGCGCTGGCGACCGACGCGACCGTCCCGCCCGACGTGGTCAATACGCCGGGAACTTGAGCTTAGGCAAAGCTAAATTAGCAACAGCAAATTCGCGACGTGGAATGTAAGCGCGGTCACACGGGTTAGGTAAAGCTGACCTCAATGAGGTCTACCTTCGCTGACAATGCCGTCTGACCTGCTATATCCTCGTCGGCATGACAACGTCCGGCGCAATCGACACGAAATTCCACGCCCTGATCCAGGATCAAATCCGCAGCGAATTCACTGCTTCGCAGCAATATATTGCGATCGCTGTTTATTTCGATGGCGCCGATCTGCCCCAGCTCGCCAAGCACTTCTACGGCCAGGCGGTCGAGGAGCGCAATCACGCCATGATGCTCGTGCAGTACCTGCTCGACCGCGACATCGACGTCGAGATCCCCGGGATCGACGCCGTGTGCAACCGCTTCGACGTTCCCCGTGAGGCGCTCGTCCTCGCCCTCAACCAGGAGCGCACGGTCACCGAGCAGATCAGCCGGCTGGCGAGCGTGGCCCGCGAGGAGGGCGACTACCTCGGCGAGCAGTTCATGCAGTGGTTCCTCAAGGAGCAGATCGAAGAGGTCGCATCGATGACGACGCTCGTGCGCATCGCCGATCGCGCCGGTGCGAACCTGTTCCACCTCGAGGACTTCGTCGCGCGTGAGATGTCCGGCGGCGCAGCCGATCCGACGGCGCCCAAGGCTGCCGGCGGGAACCTCTAGAACCGCTCAGTCCCGGCCCGCACCGGTCAGGCCGTTCTGCAGCCAGTCTTTGGTGCGGCCGGGATGGTTCGTGGCCACCCAGGCCACGCCGATGTCCCTGCAGAACCGGACGTCCTCATAATGATCGACCGTCCAGCAGTACAACGCACGCCCCTGGGCTGCCGCACGATCGACCAGCTCGGGATGTTCCCGCAGGGTCGTGATCGACGGGCCGACGGCCGTGGCGCCGACCGTTGTCGCCGCGCTGCCGCCGAGGTAGCGCGACGTCTCTCCCAACAGCACGGTCGGCAGCATCGGCGCGGCACGGCGGATCCGCCAGACCGCGGCCGCCGAGAACGACATCACCACCGCGCGGGAGAGGTCGGCCGAGGGCGGCGCCGCGATGCCGTAACGGTGTAACAACGCCAGCACCTTGTTCTCGACGAGCGCGCCGTAGCGCACCGGGTGCTTGGTCTCGATGAACAGCTTGACCGGCCGGTTCCAGTCCAATACGAGGGCGACGAGCTCATCGAGGGTGAGCAGACCGGTCTCGCCGTTGCCGCCGTCAGCGCGCGAACTGGCATGCCACGACCCGTAATCCAGCTTCCTGAGTTCGGCGAGCGTCATCTCGCTCACGAGGCCCGATCCGGTCGATGTCCGGTCGACCCTGCGGTCGTGCACGCACACCAGATGCCCGTCCCGCGTCAACCGCACATCGCATTCGACGCCGTCGGCACCTTCGCGCAGCGCAAGCTCGTAAGCGGCGAGAGTGTGCTCCGGTCGGTCGGCGGACGCTCCCCGATGCGCAACCACGAACGGATGACCCGGGCCCGGTGTCGCCTGCCCAGCGGCTCCCGCGTCGCCCACGTTCATATGGCTATGCTGCCGGGTTCTGCCCTTCGGACTCAACCGGAGCGGCGGATTCGGACCGATCCCGCTGCTCGGACTCATTCTTGGGCTGATCCGCCTCGTCGGACTCCACGGCGGGGGCCGGGCGGCCGGACGGCGTCGACCCGGAATCGACCACCACCCAGCGGTGGATGCTGCGCTGCGCAGTGGAGGTGCGTTCGAAACCGTTGAACACTCGCGTGATCAGCACGAGGGCCGCCAGCGCGAACAGGTAGCCGATCGTCACCGTCACGGTGTTGTCGGCGATGTTCTGCGGATTGTTGGCGAAGAACGTGACCACGACTGTGCTGACGATCGACCACACCGCCACGACCGCGCTGAGGAGCCACACGATCCACCACACCACGATGGGGCGGCGCAGATGCGAAAGGCGGCCTTCCACAGATGCGAGTTCGAGTACGAAAACCGGTGCCATGACCAAGTTCACGAGCGGTAGCAGGCAGCAGATCCACAGTTCGGCCGCGCCGCGCGGATCGTCCTGTCCGCGTCGGGCGTACGCCGCGCTGCGGCGGTCCACGAGCCAGTAGATCAGCATCACGACCGTGATGAACATGACGGCCAGCACCATGAGGCTGGCCAGCAGGCCGATGGTCACGCCCGTCCAGGCGATCACCGGATGCAGCAGCACGCTGCGGTTGATCAGCAACAGCACGTACCGGACCATGTGGGTGAACGCCGCGATCCCCAGCGCGATCATCGCGAGGATCAGCATCAGGCGCACCGTGTCGGGGCCGGGGCCGCGACGTTTGGCCACCACCTCATCGTCGGCGACCTCGAACTGCTGCTGCAGACCCCAACTCGGAATGGTCCGGTACCGCGGAGTCGGCCCCAGCGGCCGCCGCCCGCGGCGGGTCGGCGGAGGGGCGCCGGGCCGGACCGCGATCCAGCGGTACCCGGGCGCCAGCCGTGGCGGAGTCGCCCGTGAGCCGGCGTCGGCCGCCCACTGCTGCTCTGTTGCCGGCGCGAGCAGCGTGCCACCGCACCGCGGGCACCACGACCGTTGCCGATCACGCACGTTCCAGCGCGTCCCGCACTGCGAACACACCTGGATCATCTGACCAGCCTAGCGACGGTTCCCCGACTGCCCGCGCGGCAGCCGGTCAGAGGCTGCCCGCGCTGCCGTCGTCGGTGACCACGGGCCGCCCCGCACCGACCCAGGACAGCATTCCGCCGTCGACGTTGACGGGTGTGTAGCCGTTGCGCGCCAAATAGTGCGCGACCCGCAGCGACCGCCCGCCGGCATGGCAGATCACGAACAGCTCGGCATCGGGATCGATCTCGCCCATGCGGGCGGGCACGTCTCCCATCGGAATGTGCTGTGCACCGGCGACATGACCTCGTTGCCATTCGTCGTCTTCACGTACGTCGAGCAGCACCACTGACTCGCCGAACGTCGTGGGAACAGCAGCGATGTCCGCCTGCGCGACTTCCACATCGTCCATGCCGTCCATGCTCGCACGCACCCCCCGCCGACGCACCCACCCCTGACATCCGGCAGGACCAGCAATTCGCGGCTATCCACAATTTCCACAGGTTCATCCACAGGCTGACACCTGCGCAGATATTGCTCGATGGGCTTTAGCTGTGTGCTTGCTGTCGGCGCCTGTGGATAACCCGGTACTCGAAAGGGCAGCGATCAACAACATCTCGGTGGTGCGAGCGAAATTTCTCGGCGGGCTAAGGACCCGCCGAGCGCCACGGTCCCGGGGATACCCATCCCGACGCCATTGCAATCAACGTGATTTCGTCCGGGAACGCCCCTGCGACCACGGGCGCGTAGGGCCGATTTTTACCTGACCGTTTAACGGGCTATGATCGCGGTCACACCAGATGTTGTGACAGAACTCACTGGGGGCCAGACATTGATCGTGCAGGTCAGGAGTGTTTGATGGCGTCGCATCCGATGGGACCGGGATCAGCGTTACCACAACCTGAATGGCAGTCATCCGGACATCTGCACACGCGTAATCAGATGATGGCGTTTCTCCGCGCCGGCATCATCGCCGTGCTTCTGCTGGGCATCCTGGCGCTCATCGTCTGGTTCTGATCGCAGCTCCGTCGGGTATACGTGGGGTGGTGACGCGCGTCCTTGCGGTGCGCGCTGCGATGGAGCAATGTTGGCAGCGATCTTGAGAGTCGAACTTGAGGATCATTGAGGACGCCATGCTCCATCGATCGATATGAGGAAGGAATCTCGTGGCTGAATACACCCTGCCAGACCTGGATTACGACTACGGAGCGCTGGAGCCCCACATCTCCGGACAGATCAACGAGCTTCACCACAGCAAGCATCACGCCACCTACGTCAAGGGAGTCAACGACGCGGTCGCCAAGCTCGAGGAGGCTCGGGCCAACGGCGATCATGCGGCGATCTTCCTCAACGAGAAGAACCTCGCGTTCCACCTCGGTGGCCACATCAACCACTCGATCTGGTGGAAGAACCTGTCCCCCAACGGTGGTGACAAGCCAACCGGCGATCTGGCGGCCGCGATCGACGACCAGTTCGGTTCGTTCGACAAGTTCCAGGCCCAGTTCACCGCCGCGGCCAACGGCTTGCAGGGTTCGGGTTGGGCGGTGCTCGGCTACGACAGCCTCGGCGGTCGGCTGCTGACCTTCCAGCTCTACGACCAGCAGGCCAACGTGCCGCTCGGCATCATCCCGCTGCTGCAGGTCGACATGTGGGAGCACGCCTTCTACCTGCAGTACAAGAACGTCAAGGCCGACTACGTCAAGGCGTTCTGGAACGTGGTCAACTGGGAGGACGTGCAGAACCGCTACGCGGCCGCCACGTCGAAGACCGGTGGCCTGATCTTCGGCTGATTCTGTCCGAGGGTCAGATCGGTGTCTGATCCCAACACTCCGATCTCTACACAAGGGGCGTCGTGCGAACTCGCGCGGCGCCCCGCCCTCGTATTCGGGCCTGCCGTGTCGCCTTGCACGCCTCGCTTCGCTGTCGCATGCTGATCTGATCGACTCACAGACGTGTCGGGCGGGAAGCTCAACACCGATGTCCCGGAGGCGAAATGGATACGGGGTCCGGTCGGGCGATCGAAATCGCCCCTTTTCATTCCGGCGGAACACTCAAGGGTTTTGTCGTGTCGGGCCGCTGGCCGGATTCCACGAAAGAGTGGGCCCAGCTGTTGATGGTCACGGTCCGGATCGCTTCACTGCCCGGATTGCTGTCCACCACAACGATTTTCGGTGTCCGCGAAGAACTTCCGGATCAGCCGCAGCCCGGCACCGTCGGCCTCGTGATGGCCGAAGGTCCCGTGGTCGGTGAGGCCGCGGTGCCGCCGGGGTATTTCGCCGATCACCAGCCGCCCGCACTGCTGATGCTCCACCCGCCGTCGGAGACCACGCCGTCTCTGCCCGAGTGCACCGGCGCGGCATCCGGCTGCGTGCTGCTGCCCGGGCTGCCACATCTCGGTCTCGAACACCGCGCGGCTTGGGTGGAGGCCGAGTCCGACGGCACCGTGACCTCGATGGTCAGCCGGGTCGGAGTCGATCCGATCAGCCATCCCGACACGGCGATCCTTGCCATGCTGCTGGCCGCATGAGGGTTCTGCGAAACGCAGAATACGGCTACCCGAAATAGATAGGGAAACTAGCCAATGCGGCGCGCAGCCGATATGGTCGACTGCGTAAGCGAAGGGGAGTAGCCCTCAATCGTCGTGTCGACATACTGGCGTCCAGCCCGGCCGGCGAACCGCATCCGCGGTGGGCGAGACCTTCGACCGTATGTCGGTGCACCGTCTCCACAGTGCATCGGCGATGTGTCGAAAGGTCGTCATGCTCGCCGCAACCCTCATCAGTCTCGGTGTTGTCTTCGTCGCGGAACTCGGAGACAAATCCCAGCTGATCACCATGACGTACGCGCTGCGTCACCGCTGGTGGGTGGTGCTGTCCGGGGTCGGCATCGCGGCGTTTCTGGTCCACGGCGTATCGGTCACCATCGGCCACTTCCTCGGACTCACATTGCCGGAGAAGCCGATCGCGTTCGCGGCGGCGATCGCGTTTCTGTTGTTCGCCGTGTGGACCTGGCGCGAGGGCCGTAACAGCGGCGACGACGAGGAAGTGCGGGTAGCCGAACCGCGGTATGTGCTGTTCGCCGTGATCTCGTCGTTCGTGCTCGCCGAACTCGGGGACAAGACCATGCTGGCCACGGTGGCGTTGGCCAGCGACCACCACTGGGCGGGAGTATGGCTCGGCGCGACTCTCGGCATGGTGCTGGCCGACGGCGTGGCCATCGCGGCCGGTGCACTGTTGCACACCCGGCTGCCCGAGCGGTTCCTCCACGTCCTTGCGAGTGTGCTGTTCCTGCTCTTCGGCTTGTGGATGCTTTTCGACGCGGCACTCGGCCTCCGCGCGGTGGCCATCGCGGTCACCGTAACCGTCGCACTGTCTGCGATCGGCGCCGCGCTCGTGCGGCTACGCCGTAAGCGGATGGACGAACCGACTCGGCAATCCCCCGTTGAATCGTCGCCAGAATCGGCCTGACCACGCCGTGGCTATTCTTTGACGCCAACGTCATTTGCATTCAGCCGCCGCAGCGGTAGTGTGCTCCACGTTGACCCACAACCACGCCAGATGCTGCGCCGGGCTCCTGAGGTCTGTGCTCTAGCAAATACCTGATTAGGCAAGTACCAGCCTGGGTTCCGTTGCCCGCAGAGAACCCGAAAGTCGCTGCTCGGCGGGGTGAGCGCAGCTCATCCGGCCCAATACAACGCAACCGTCACTATTTGCCTTGCCACCCGGCGCAATCCCGCCGCCAGACCCCGGCGAAGATGCGGGTTTCAGTGGTCATGTTGGCCAAAACACGAAGGAAGGTTAACTTTTACGCGGTTTGCACTTGGTTGTCGTCACAACACTCGCTACGATGGTCAGCAAATACGCCGCCTTTTCGTTCCGCTCATGATGCATGTGGAGGTCAATTCGATGAGCAAGACGTTCGCCGCCCGTCTAAACCGCCTGTTTGACACGGTTTATCCGCCTGGGCGCGGACCCCACACGTCGGCCGAGGTGATTGCTGCACTCAAGTCCGAGGGCGTCACCATGTCGGCTCCGTACCTGTCTCAACTACGGTCGGGCAACCGCACCAACCCGTCTGCGGCAACCATGGCCGCACTTGCCAACTTCTTCCGGATCAAGCCGGCGTACTTCACCGACGACGAGTACTACGAGAAGCTCGACAAGGAATTGACCTGGCTGGCCAGCATGCGCGACGAAGGGGTTCGCCGCATCGCTGCCCGCACCGTCGGGCTGTCTCCGGAGGCTCAGCAGGACCTTGCCCAGAAGGTCGATGAGCTGCGCCGACGCGAGAACCTCGACACCTGATCCGTCGAAACAACAGCATCGGCACGTAGGCGGGGATCCGAACGGGTCCCTGCCTACGGTTGTTTTTGCGCCTGATCCAGCTCTCGGTACTGCTGCGCGATCGCCAAGATCCACTCGCGGTCCGAGAACGTCTTCGGTTGCCTGAGCCAGTTCAATCCCGGAAACGCCGACACCGCTGCCTCGTCGCCCGCGTCATCGCGTGTCTCGTAGATCCACTGAGCGAGCGCCCGGGCCTGCTCACGGGGTGAAACCGCAGGAGCATCGAGGACCGGGGCGTTGCCTTCCGGGGCCGACGATCCGCGCGAAGCACCGGCCTTGCGTCGTTTGGCCTCGGCCGCCGTCGCCTCCAGATACAGCGAGTCGGATATCAGCGACATCCGCTCGGCCACGCGAAACACCAGCGGCCCGCGCGGGCGTACCCCGATGCCGACGTCGGGATGCCGACGGCCGAGCTCGGAAAGTAGCGGTGCGATCGTCCGCAACTCCTGCCTGGC
This sequence comes from Mycobacterium venezuelense, assembly GCF_054919535.1. Lineage (NCBI taxonomy): Bacteria > Bacillati > Actinomycetota > Actinomycetes > Mycobacteriales > Mycobacteriaceae > Mycobacterium > Mycobacterium venezuelense. The sequence goes on along the minus strand of NZ_JBONDW010000011.1, from coordinate 118,255 downwards.
ACCGAACCAGTCTTCGATACTCGGCAGCAGTGAACCGGCGGCGACGATCACCATGGCGCAGCCCAACAGCGTCGCGGCGGTGCCGACACCGACCGAGCGCGTCTGCCCGACCGCGCGCAGGACGAAGAACGCGCTGGCAGCGACGATGAGCACGATCCCGACCGTGAAGACGAACAACGCACGGCCTCGGCGGCTGCGATTGGAGTACCGCAGGCCCGCCCAGGCCACCAAGGTGAGCGCCAGAAGCACGTACAGCAACGGCAACAGCCACGACGAGCCGTTGGAGCCGAGTTCGCGCTTCAAGAACTCCTCGGGCGACATCTCGGGCTGCTTGCCGGCCAGAAAGAAGATCACAAGGCTGACCACGGCGACCACGCCGGCGACGCCGTACTGCACGATGGCAATTCGCCGAGTGATTGCGGGTGCCCGTTCCGAGGATGCGGTGGTGATCATGACGCAGCTGCCCGCCGCGCACGCGATCAAGGCGACCTGGCTGAGTCCCATCGAGATGTTCGGCCACCGCAGCAAGGTGTCGATGAGCAGCGCGAGCGGCTGCCAGTTGAGCGCGGCGACAGCACCGAGGCTGCCCAACGCCAAGATCATCGCCGAACTCACTAGGGACTGCTTGTTGACCAGCGCCCAGCCGATCCGCAGTCCGGTCGCGAGACCGAGCAGGCCGGCGATCACCCAGATGATCAACCAAACGCCTCTCCGAGGCGGACCTGCACGATCGACGACCGGTCGGACGGTAACCGCCCGAGGCGATACAGAAGCAGCGCCGCGAAGTCCTCGGCTTCCTGCTCGATGTCCTCGCCATTGGGACCCATGCACCCGGTCCGCTGATTGAGCATGTAGCTGATGAGGTCGGAACTGGCCACCTCGACCGTCTCCTGCGCGGCGTCGACGATCGAGATGCCTTCATGGCCGAGCACCAGATGCCCGAGTTCGTGGGCGAGCGTGCGGTCCCAGGCGGGCAAGCCCTGCTGGATGAGGAAGACGTCGTGGTCGGCGTACTGACGCCACTGCCCACACACGCCGGGAGGAAGCTCAGCCATCGTGACCTCGATCGGTCTGCCACGGTCCTCGCTGACCGCATCGACCAGGCGGGTCAATGTCACTTCACCTCGTCGCGGCGCGAGATCGAGCACCGCGTTCACCGCGCGGGTGACGCTACGACTGGCTGACATGTTTCCCCCTTCCGCCCTTTCCTAGCACTATGTAACCCGGAATTCTCCCAGGACGAACTCTTAGCTCATGAACCGAGTTGTGCCGTTCCGCACAGACAGCGCTGCCTTTGCCTGTCGGTAGCCGACCAACCCGCCCAAACCGGTGAGTCCGAGGATGCCGGCGACCCCGGGTACCGCCACCGCTGCGATCTCGAATACCCCTGCTGTCCGCAGATAGTCGGTATATCCGACGCGGAACGATGCCGGCGGGACGGCCGCGTCGTACCCGACCGCGAGTGGGCCACCGGACGTGGGCTGCTGCTGTTTGAGCGTCGCCGTCACATCGGGCTGACGGTCGGGTCCGTTCGGCCGGTCGTTGTCATCGGGGTTGCCAGGACCCGCAATCGGCGGGACGACAACAGGGGGCACGACGATCGGGATGACGATCGGGGGCGGGGGCACTGCCGCGACGGCCGCGGCCAAGCCGGGTGGCGCGGCCGCGACCACGCCGGTGTCCACCGGTCGAGGTGCGGGAACCTCCGGCAATTGCATTTCCGGCGGTTGGGGCTGACGGATCTGCGGCGGGATCGCACCACCACCACCACCGCCACCACCGGTCTCCCCGATGACGATCGTCGTCGTCGCCGAAGTGGTCCGACTGGTCGTGCTTGGGTCGGTTGTCGTGGGTTCGGTGGTGGTCGGTTCCGTGGTCGTCGGTTCCGTGGTTGTAGTCGTGCGGCTCGTCGTTGTGGTCGTTCGAGTCGTGGTGGTGACTGAGGTGGTGGCCGACGTGGTCGCTGTTGTCGTCTCAGACGTCGGGTACTCCGTCGTCGGGGTCTCCGACGGTGATTCCGTGTGCGACTGCGAGGTAGCTGTGTTGGTGTTCGAGACTGTCCCGCCGCCCGTCGGTTCGGGGGATCCGGTCGGCTCGTCGGTCTTCGTGGGATCGTCGGTCTTGGTCGGGTCTTTGGTCGGCTTGGTGGGCTTCGTGCCGCCGTGCGACGGCCGCGTCGGCCCGTTTCCGTCGTCCCCGTCGCCGTCCTCACCGTCGTGACCGTGACCGTGGGTATGGTCGTGGTCGCCGTCATGGCCGTTACCTCGGGGGCCGCCGTCATCGCTACCGCTGGAGGGGCGCTGCCCGCCACCACGGTCAGGATCGGCAAATGCCAATGCGCCACCTAGACCGGCGATGAACAGGCCGGAGATCACCAGACACGTAGAGGCGGCGACGCGCAACCGCGAACGCACTTCGTCACCACCCTCCCCGCGCACCGCCTCATCGGCTCGTTGACGCCATCTGATTGTCGCACAAACCGGTTCTCTGGTTTGCTAGCTGAGAGGATTGCCCGGGCCGCATCCGGGTAGCAAGAGCAGAGCAAATAGGCCGGACGATACTGTTGGTCTGCAGCAGTTCAGCGGCGCGCATCAACACACGACGAGATGACCGGGAGGCAGCCGGAATGGGCCTGTTCACGCGACGGAAAAGCCGTGCTACCCGCCGAGCCGAAGCCCGCGCCATCAAGGCCAAGGCCAAGCTCGAAGCCCGGCTCACGGCAAAGAACGAGGCTCGCCGGATGAAAGCGGGCCTCAAGGCTGAGCGCAAGGCGCTGCAGGCGCAGCTCAAAGCCCAGCGGGACAGTGACCGCAATGCGCTCAAGATCGCCGAGGCCGAGCTCAAGGCGGCCCGCGAAGGCAAGCTTCTCTCCCCCGCCCGCATCCGCCGGATGTTGACCGTCACTCGTTTGCTGGCGCCGGTGCTGGTTCCGGTGGTCTATCGCGTCGCGATCGCCGCAAGAGGCGCCATGGACGAGCGTCGGGCCGACCAGCTCGGGGTGCCGCTCAGCCAGCTGGGCCAGTTCTCGGGACACGGCGCGCAGCTGTCGGCGCGCATCGCGGGCGCCGAGCAGTCGCTGCGCCTGGTGGCCGAGAAGAACCCGAAGGACGCCGAAACAAAGCAGTTCGTCAGCGCGATCAGTGACCGGCTCAAGGATCTGGCGGCGGCTGTCACTGCCGCCGAGCACATGCCATCGGCACGCCGCCGCGGTGCGCACGCCGCGATAGCGACGCAGCTCGACGGCATCGACGCCGATGTGATGGCCCGGCTCGGCCTGGTCTGACGACGAAGACCGCCCGATGACGCCAGCCCGCACCGATCCGGCAGCACCGCTGCGCGGCACGGCCGTCGGGCTCCTCACCGGGTCACTCGCGGTCGCCGCCCACGGCGCGGCAGGCGGTGTGCTGCCGGACGGCGCGATCACTGCTCAGCTCGGCGTCCTGGCACTGACGTTGGGTGCGGTGGCCGCCACGGCCCGCGCGGCCGATCGGGCCGCCGTTCTATGGGCACTGCTCGGCACCGGACAGCTGCTCGCGCACGCGCTGTTGGCCACCGGCGATCATGTGCACTCCGCGAATCCGGTGAGCTTCGGCGGGGCGATGCTCGCCGCACACCTCGCGGCGGTGTCCGTCGGTGCGGCGCTCATCGCCGGTGGCGCCCGGTTCTGCGCCGCGCTGTCGCGCGCAGTGCGCGCGGTAGCGGCGCCAAGCGGACGGCTGCCGATGGCGAGCGCGTCCGTCCCGGCGCGCAGTACCGATCAGCCGCTGCACTCCACGCTTTTCCTCGCCACTTCGGTGTCACATCGGGGGCCTCCGGTCGGCGCGATCGCCTGACCTGACACCACTCGACTTCCGAAAGACACCACGTATGAAACCCCTATCCGGGGCGCCGCTGCGCGCCCTGCTCAGCATCGCCGCCGCGGGCACTGCGGCCGGCCTGCTCACCGCCGCACCGGCGGCCGCCCACGTACACGTCGACGCTGACAACCCAGCACCGGGAAGCTCCTCGGTGCTCACGTTCCGCGTCCCCGGCGAGTCCGAATCCGGCGCGCTGACAACACAACTGACCGTCGCCCTGCCCGACGTCGCTTCGGCCCGCACCGAGGTGATGCCCGGCTGGACGGCCAAGCTGGACCGTGACACCGCCGCGGGCACGGTCAAGTCAGTCACCTGGACCGCGGCGCCCGGCGTCGGCATCGCCTCCGACCAGTTCGCACTGTTCAAGATCTCGGTGCGGCTGCCGGAGTCCGAGACGGTGAGTTTCCCTGCCACCCAGACCTATTCCGACGGAAGCGTCGTGCGCTGGGATCAGGCTCCGCTGCCCGACGGCAGCGAACCTGAGCATCCGGCACCGCAATTGACGCTGTCGGACTCGACGGGCGCGGATGGCAAAGACGATCATCACGGCGGGCCCGCAGTCGCATCGCCGGCACCGTCGACGCCGTCCGCCACAACCACCGCCGCCCCGGCCGCGAGCACCACCGACATCTCGGCGCGCTGGCTGGCAGGCGGCGCGCTGACCGTCGCGGCGGTCGCCGTGGTCGCGGCGTTGCTGGCCAGGCGCCGCTCGTGAGGCGCCTAGTGGCCATTGTCCTGGCCCTCTTCGCATTCGCCGCGTCGGCGCTCGCGGGTGCCGGCACCGCGTCCGCGCATGCCACCAGGGTCGCCGCCGATCCCGCCGAAAAGGCCGCGTTGACCGAGTCTCCGCAGCGGGTCAGCGCCACGTTCAACGAGCAGCTCCAGGAGGCGTTCGCGGCGATGACGGTCGTCGGGCCGGACGGCAACTTGTGGTCGGACGGTGAACCGCAGGTCGAGGGTGCGGTGGTCAGTGTCGGGGTCCGGCCCCTGGGCCCGACCGGCACTTACACCGTGAATTACCGGGTGACCTCGGCTGACGGGCACGTGGTGTCGGGTTCGTGGACGTTCGATCTGACGGTGGCCGGAACGGGCACCCCTGGGCCGGCGGCCGCCGCCCCCAGTTCGTCCGACGAGGGCCTTCCAGTGTGGCCGTTCGTGCTGGCAGCCGTGGTGATCGTAGGCGGTGGAGCCTGGTGGGCGGTCCGACGACAGTCATAACCTGGCGGTCGGTGGGTGGCGGCGCGCTGGTCGTGGCCGCCGCTGCGGTCGCCGCAGCGGGGTTGTCGTACCCGCAGAATCAGCTGACCGGCGCGCTCGTGCGCGCGGTCGCCGATTGCGCAGCGGTCGTGACGGTCGGTCTCGCGGCCGTTCCGATGCTCGAAAGCACCCGGTATCGCGCTGAGCTGGCCCGGACCGCGACGCGCCCGCTCATGGTCGGCAGCGCAATCTGGCTGCTGGCCGAACTGGTGCGCCTGATCGTTGTGGCCGCGCAGGCGGCGGCTGTTCCGGTGCAGCGCGTCGGGGTGCACACCGTGAGTGAGTTCGTCCTGCACACGACTGTGGGCAGGTCGGGTCTGGTGGCCGTCGTTGCGGCGGCCGCCGTGTGCGCCGCGACGTTCCTGGTTCCGCGTACCGCGACGGCGATCGTGGCGACCGTCGGAGCGGCGGCAGCCGGAGTCGCCGCCCGCACCTTGGCGGGCCATCTCGCGGAGAGTCCGGTCGGTGGCTTGGCGGTCGCGGTCCATGCGCTCGCCGCGGCAGTGTGGTGCGGTGTGCTCGCCGCGTTGGTGCTCACCGTGACGCATCGCGGTCAGTGGGCACGGGTACTGCCGCGGTTCTCGCAGTTGTCGGTGGGCTGCGTGGCGGTGCTGCTGCTGGCCGGTGTGGTCGGGGCGCTGATCCGGCTGCACTCCCCCGCCGAGTTGTGGACGACGGGCTACGGGCGGCTCCTTGCGGCGAAAGTGGTGGTGACGGCAGGTCTGCTGGGGCTGGCCTGGCGTAACCGGGCGGGCTGGCTTCCGGCGGCCCGCGCGCATCGGACCAGCGCGAGCCTGTCGACGAATCGTTCGCTTGCCGAGCTGGCTGTGATGACCGTCGCGGTCACGTTTGCCGCTGCCCTGGCCGTCACGGGTTGACCGCACTCCGCCTGGCATGATGGAACCCACTGCCGGCCACCCCGAGACCGCGCTGGCGCGGAATACCAGACACTGCGAAGGAGCAGCCAGAATGGCAGAGCAGCAGGATCAACCCGCCGAGAAGCCGGATACTCCAGCCGGCTCCGCACCGGCAGGCCCGTCGGGCTCCGGCGACGATTCAGCTGCCGCCAAGCCGCCCGCTCCCGCCACGCCGCCGGCCAAGAAGGCTCCGGCGAAAAAGGCACCGGCCAAGAAGACGCCTGCGAAGAAGGCCCCCGCCAAGGCCGCCAAGAAAGCGCCCGCCAAAAAGGCTCCTGCCAAAAAGGCACCCGCGAAGAAGGCCCCCGTCAAGAAGGCTCCTGCCGCGACCCCGCCACCTGAAGTTCTCGCGGCGGCTGCGGAAGAAACTGCGGCACAGGCGAAGTCGACGGTAGCCGCGGCCACCAATCCGGTTTCCGGCCCTGCCCCGGTTCCGTTGGAGACACCGGCACAGTCGCGGCTACCCATGGCGGCCGCGGTGGCTGTCGGCCTGCTAGCGATTCTTCTCGTCGTCATCACGCGTCGCCATTCGGCCGAAGACTGACCGGTTGCGCTTGACCCTCACGTGACGTAAGGGTCGATAGTTGGCTCATGCACGCCAACCGGGACGCCAAGACCGTCGGAGCGGTAGCCGCCCTGACGGGTGTCTCCGTGCGGACCCTGCACCATTACGACCACATCGGTTTGGTGGTGCCCAGCGTGCGTACCGGGGCGGGCTATCGCGGCTATACCGACACCGACATCGAGCGGCTGCACCTCGTGCTGGTGTACCGGGCGGTGGGGCTGGCGCTGGATGAGATCCGGACGCTGCTCGACGACGCGGACGCCGACGTACTCGCCCATCTGCAACGCCAGCACAGCCTGCTGTGTGAGAGGGCCGAGCAGCTTCAGCAGACCATCAAGGCAGTGGAGGAACTCATGAGCGCGCACAACAACGGAATCCAGCTCAGCGCTGAGGAGCAGGTGGAAATCTTCGGCAGTGCGGTATTCGACGAGCACGCCGAGGAGGCCGAGGAGCGCTGGGGCGGCACCGAAGAGTGGCGGCAGTCGCAAACCCGGACGGCCGAGATGAGCAAACAGGACTGGATCGAGTTCAAGGCCGAGAACGACGCCTTGCTGCGCGCGCTGGCCGAGGGCAAGCGCGCCGACGTGCGGCCGGGTTCACCCGAGGCCGACGCGTTGGCCGCCCGCCACCGCGCCAACATCTCCCGGTTCTACGACTGCAGCGACGACATGCACGTCTGCCTCGCACAGATGTATCTGGAGGACGAGCGGTTCACTCGCTACTACGACGACGTCGAGCCCGGCCTGGCCCAGTTCGTGCACGACATCATCACGGCGAGCGTCCTGAAATAATCGCGGCGTGAGTATCGAACCGCGCGCCACCGCCGATCTCGTCGACGAGATCTATCCCGACGTCCGCAGCTGCGACCTGCAATTGCAGAACTACGGCGGCAAGACGATGTTCGCCGGGCGGATCACGACCGTGCGCTGTTTCCAGGACAACGCGCTGTTGAAGTCGATCCTGTCCACGCCGGGTGACGGCGGTGTGCTCGTCGTCGACGGCGACGGGTCGCTGCACACCGCGCTGGTCGGCGACATCATCGCGGGTCTGGCCGCCGACAACGGCTGGTCGGGCGTGATCGTGCACGGCGCGGTGCGTGATGCCGCGGCGCTGCGCACGATCGACGTCGGCATCAAGGCGCTCGGCACCAATCCGCGCAAGGGCACCAAAACCGGTGCGGGCGAACGGGACGTCGAAGTCTCGTTCGGCGGAGTCACGTTCGTACCCGGCGACATCGCGTACTGCGACGAGGACGGGATCGTCGTGGTCACCCCATAACGCGAGCAGACACAGAATCGCACTTCTCGAGCCGTGCGATTCTGTGTCTGCTCACCGGAGAACTAAACCGTCACTGCGGCACGGTGTTTGGTGAAGTGCAGCGATTCCTCGTCGACCTTGCCGTACCGGATGGTACGCATGTCGAAGAAGTAGTTCTGCTTGAGCTTCCACGGCGCTTCCGATCCGGACTTCGGCAGGCTGTCCATGGCCCGCCGGAAGTACCCGGGGGTGAAGTCCATGAACGGCAGCTCGTCGACCGCGTCGCCGGGGTGCTCGGGCTCCACCTTGTCAAAGCCGTTGGCGTCCATGAAGTTCAGCAGGCGGCAGATGAACTCCGAGACCAGGTCGGCCTTCAGGGTCCAGGACGCGTTGGTGTAGCCGAAGGTGATCGCCATGTTCGGTACACCGGAGAGCATCAGGCCCTTGTAGGTCATCGACTTCGTCAGGTCGACGGCATCGCCGTTGCGGGTGACCGTCGCGCCGCCGAACAGCTGCATGTTCAAACCCGTTGCGGTGATGATGATGTCGGCGGCCAGCTCGTCACCGGAGGTCAGCTTGATGCCGGTCTCGGTGAAGGTTTCGATCGTGTCGGTGACGACGTCGGCCTTGCCCGAGCGGATCGTCTTGAACAGATCGCCGTTGGGCGCCAAGCAGACTCGCTCGTCCCACGGGTTGTAGCGCGGGCTGAAGTGCTTGTCGTAGTCGAAGCCCTCGGGCAGTCGGCGCGTCGCCATCTGGCGCAGCGCCTTCTTGAACACGGCCGGGAACTTCCTGGCGATCTGGTACTGCCCGGTGCTGTAACCGATCTGCTTCCACCGGTTGACGAAGTGCGCCAGGTTCTTCGGCAGGTACTTGTTGGCGCGCTTCGCGAACGGATCCTCCAACGGCAGTGCGCCGATGTAGGTGGGCGAGCGTTGCAGCATCGTGACGTGCCCGGCACCGCCCTGCACGAGGGACGGGATCAACGTGACGGCTGTCGCGCCGGACCCGATGACGACGATCTTCTTGCCCGCGTAGTCGAGATCCTCGGGCCAGTGCTGGGGGTGGATGATCTGACCCGCGAAGTCGGCCGCCCCGGGGAACTCCGGCGAGTAGCCCTCGTCGTAGTTGTAGTAACCGCTGCACACCGACAGGAACGAGCAGGTCATCTCGATCTGCTCACCACCCTTGTCGATCGTGAGCGTCCAGCGGTTCTCGGCGTCGGACCAATCGGCCGACAGCACCCGGTGGTTGACCCGGATGTGCCTGCTGATGCCGTTCTCTTCGGCGGCCTCGTTGATGTAGTTCCAGATCGCCTCGCCATCGGCGATCGACCTGGCCGAGGTCCACGGCTTGAACCGGAAGCCGAGCGTGAACATGTCGGAGTCCGATCGGATGCCCGGGTACTTGAACAGGTCCCAGGTACCGCCGATGTTCTCGCGGCGCTCCAGGATCGCGTAGCTCTTGGTCGGGCAGCGGTCCTGCAAATGCCAGGCCGTGCTGATGCCGGAGATTCCGGCACCGACGATCACAACGTCGAGGTGTTCGTTCATGGAACCGACGGTATCAACAGGGTGTTGAGTCGGTCAACACTCTGTTGAGAAAATCGACACAGTGTTAAACTCCTGGTTGTGACCACCGCCAGCCAGGCGCGCGCCCCGCGCGGCCGCCGCTCCAACCGCCCCTCGGGCGATGATCGGGAAGCGGCCATCCTCGCGACGGCCGAGCGGTTGCTCGACAACAAGAAGTTCTCCGACATTTCGGTCGATGACCTCGCCAAAGGCGCCGGTATCTCGCGGCCGACGTTCTACTTCTATTTCCCGTCCAAGGAAGCCGTGCTGCTGTCGCTGCTCGATCCGCTGATCAAGCGCGCGGACACCGGGTTCGACAACGCACTCGAAGGCATGCCCGCCGATCCGCACCGCGCGATCCGCCGGGGCATCGAAATCTTCTTCAGCTCATTCGGTTCACATCCGGCAACGGCCCGCGCGGGAACCGAGGCACTCAACAGCAGCCCCGAATTCCGCACCTTCTGGTCTGGGCTGATGCAGAAATGGATCGCTCTGACGGCGGCGCTGATCACCGCGGAGCGGGAGCGCGGCGCCGCACCCGACACCATTCCCGCACTCGACCTGGCAACCTCGCTGAACTTGATGAACGAGCGGACCATGATGGCGGCCCTGTCCGCCGAACAGCCGGCCGTCGAACACGACAAGGTCGTCGACACCCTCTCGCACATCTGGCTCAACAGCATCTACGGCAGCGCCACCTGACAGTTCTCGCCAACTGTCGGCCCCTGATGCGAACATATGTTCGTGTCCGGTATTCAGGCGGCCGACATCCTGCACGCTGACCTCGACTCGTTCTACGCATCGGTCGAGCAGCGCGACGACCCGTCGCTGCGCGGGCGCCCGGTCATCGTCGGCGGCGGTGTGGTGCTCGCGGCGTCGTACGAAGCGAAGGCCCATGGGGTCCGCACCGCGATGGGCGGGCGCCAGGCTCGGGCGCTGTGCCCACAAGCCATCGTCGTCCCGCCCCGCATGGCCGCGTATTCGCAGGCGAGCAAGGACGTTTTCGCGGTCTTCCACGACACGACCCCGCTCGTCGAGCCGCTGTCCGTCGACGAGGCGTTCCTCGACGTGTCCGGGCTTGGCCGCGTTTCGGGCACGCCCGTGGAGATCGCCAGTCGGCTGCGCACACAGGTCAAGCAGCAGGTCGGGTTGCCCATCACCGTCGGCATCGCGCGGACCAAGTTCCTGGCCAAGGTGGCCAGCCAGGAAGCCAAGCCCGACGGATTGCTGCTCGTGCCACCCGACCGCGAACTGGCGTTCCTGCACCCGCTACCCGTGCGCCGGTTGTGGGGCGTCGGCGCCAAGACCGCCGAGAAGCTGCATGCTCATGGCGTCGAGACCGTGGCCGACGTCGCTGAACTCTCCGAGGCGGCACTGGGGTCCATGGTCGGCGGCGCCATGGGTCGTCAGCTGTTCGCGTTGTCCCGCAACATCGATCGACGGCGGGTGACGACGGGGGTGCGACGCCGCTCGGTGGGGGCTCAGCGGGCTCTTGGCCGGCGCGGCAACACCATGTCGGGCGCCGAAGTGGACGTTGTGGTGGTGAATCTGATCGACCGGATCACGCGTCGCATGCGCGCTGCCGGCCGTACCGGCCGCACCGTTGTGTTGCGGTTGCGGTTCGACGATTTCGGGCGGGCGACGCGTTCGCACACCCTGCCCCGCGCAACCGCGTCGACCGACGCGATCCTGGACGCCGCACGGGATCTGGTGTCTGCGGCCGCACCGCTGATCGCCGAACGCGGCTTGACGCTCATCGGATTCGCGGTGTCCAACATCGACCGAGAGGGCAGCCAGCAGTTGGAACTTCCGTTCGGCGCCGCACCCGATCCGATCGCGATCGACTGCGCCATCGACCAGGTGCGCCAACGGTTCGGCAACGCAGTGCTGACGCGTGGCGTGTTGGTCGGTCGCGATCCGGGGCTGGAGATGCCTATGCTGCCCGACTAAAGCAGTTGTGCCGCTATGAATCCGGCGAGCAGGACAGCGAAGCCACCGACCTCGCCGACGATCAGCGCCACCATGCCGGCATGCAGTCCGAAGCTCGGCTGGCCGAACTGGTTGGTGGTGTCCTGCTTGGCGCCATGCTCGATATAGCTGACGATGGCGATGACGAAGAACAGCACCAGGACCATCGCGGCGGTGAGGTTGACCCACGTCGGCCAAGCGCTCAATTCGACGAAGACCGCCACCAGCAGCGTCGCGAATGAGTAGAGCAGGGCGGCGCGATGGGCGATGTCGACGTACGGATGCGCCAAGTGGTTCGCATTGGTTGCCATCTGCCGGTATTTCCAGATGCCAAGGATCAGGGCCAGCAGGAAGATCAGCCCGGCAGCCAGCAGTGTGACGATTGTGTCGACGCCAAGATCCGCGCGCATCGCGTGAGTGTAGTTGAGTATTCTCACGCATCCGCCGGGCGGCGAGCTACGCCAGGCTCGGTGTATGAACGCCCTCAACGACACAGCGAAAGTCACCGCCGCGTTTTTCCTCCAGGCCGCCATCGCCTGCGTGCGTCTCGACGAGGCACGCATGGAAAAGCTGATCGCCGAACATAATCCGTTCAGCGGCTGAGCTCAGGTCGTCGCGGCCCACTCCAGAAGCTGGTCGGCCGGCCACGTATTGACGATGCGCTCCACCGGCACTTCGGCGTCCAACGCGCGTTGGGCACCGTAGCCGAGGAAATCGAGCTGTCCCGGCGCGTGCGAATCGGTGTCGATGCTGAACAGGCAGCCGATCTCCAGTGCGAGTTTCAACAGCCGCGTTGGCGGGTCACGGCGTTCGGGACGCGAGTTGATCTCGACGGCGGTCCCGCTGTCACGGCATGCGGTGAACACCTTTTCGGCGTCGAACTTCGATTCGGGCCGCATGCCCCGGCCGCCTGTGACCAGTCGTCCCGTGCAGTGACCCAGAACGTCGGTGTGTGGATTGGTGACGGCTTTGATCATGCGGCGGGTCATGGCTGTCTCGTCCATGGCGAGTTTGGAGTGCACACTGGCGACCACCACGTCGAGGCGCTCCAGCAATTCGGGTTCCTGGTCCAGCGAACCGTCTTCGAGAATGTCGACCTCGATGCCCGTGAGGATGCGCATCGGCGCGACGAGCTCACGCACCTCGTCGATGACGGCAAGTTGTTCGTGCAGCCGCTCCGGGGACAGCCCGTTGGCGATCTTGAGCCGTGGCGAGTGATCGGTCAGCGCACAGTATTCATGGCCCAAATCCCTTGCCGCCAACATCATTTCCTCGATCGGGGCTGACCCGTCCGACCAGTTGGAATGCACATGCAGATCACCGCGCAACGCGGCACGGATGTCTCCCCCGCCGAGATCGGCTACCGCGGACCGTAATTCGACGAGCGCATCAGGCTCCCGGCCGGCCCACGCCTGCGCGATGACCTTGGCGGTCTTCGGGCCGATGCCGGGCAACGACTGCCAGCCATTGGCCGCGCCCAACCGCTCCCGCTGCTCATCGGTCAACTTCTCGACGATGTCAGCGGCGTTGCGATAGGCCATCACCCGGCGTGGGTCCTCCCGGGCCCGGTCCTTGAAATAGGCGATCTGGCGCAGCGCGGTGACCGGATCCATGGTCAGCAGTCTCCCGGATGGGCCGCACAATGTGGCGTCGTCCCGGGAAACCGGTACCGGTGGGTGGCAACCCAGCGGTAGACCGCGTCCTGAAGCAGGCGCATGCCAGGTAACCGATACAGCCGCAACGGAATCTGAGTTCCGTAGCCGGCTGCCAGCGCGGCATTTATTGCTTCCGCTCCTCGGTACACCACTCCTGACGTGTCATGCCACCACGCCGCTTCCACCATCAGGTCCGTCGGCACATCCAGTCGCCTGGCGGTACCCGGCTGCTGAAACGGAGCGATCCGCACGTCACCGGTCCGCTGCCGGTCGGTCAGGGCATGCACGCTACGCGTGCACATGCCGCAATTGCCGTCGAAATACAGCACGCCGCTCATACCTCAAGTGTGCCCGGTTGTGGCTGCGGGCGAACCCCGCTACGTTGAATTGAGCTTTCGTTCAATCCATCAATTCGTCAGGTCTGCTCGTGCCGCATCCCTTCCCCGCCAGCCCCGAACAACCCCTCTATGAGATCAAGGCGAACCTGTTCAAGGCGCTCGCTCATCCCGCCCGCATCCGTGTGCTCGAAATCCTCTCGGCAAGTGGGAAACCGACGCCGGTCAGTGAAATCCTCGCCGAGACCGAGATCGAGCCGACGCTGTTGTCACAGCACCTGGCGGTTCTCAAACGCCATCATGTCGTGAGCAGCCGGCGGATGGGCAATGCCGTGCTGTACGAGCTCGCCCACCCGAAGATCTCCGAGCTGCTGGTGATCGCGCGCACGTTCCTTGCCGACACCCTCGGTATGCAGCGTGATCAGCTGGCCGCACTGCAATCCCTGCCACCCATCGGGCATCGACAGTGATCGGTGCGGCGGTCGGCAACCTCGGCCGGTTGCTGCCTCGTCGCAGCGACTACTCCGACCTGCCTCGTTCGTGGCGGCAGGACGTCCTCGCCGGCATCACCGTGGGAGTGGTCGCGCTGCCGCTGGCATTGGCCTTCGGCATCAGCTCCGGGGTCGGGGCTGCCGCCGGCCTGATCACCGCGGTGGTTGCCGGCCTGGTGGCGGCGGTGTTCGGCGGTTCGCATGTGCAGGTTTCGGGACCGACGGGCGCGATGGCGGTGGTGCTGGCGCCCATCGTCGCAGCACACGGCCTCGGCAGCATCGCCATGGTCACGGTGTTCGCTGGCCTACTGGTCCTGGCGGCAGGCGTCACCGGGTTGGGCCGGGCAGTGACGTTCATTCCCTGGCCGGTGATCGAAGGATTCACGTTGGGGATCGCAGCCATCATCTTTCTGCAACAGGTGCCGGCCGCGTTGGCACAGCAGACACCGGCCGGACAACGCACGCTGACGGCGGCGGTCACCGTCCTGTGGAACGCCGACTGGTCACAAGCCACGAAAACCCTTGCGGTCGTGGCACTTGTCGCCGTGCTGATGATCGCGCTACCGAACGTGCACCGCGCGATTCCGGAGTCGCTCACCGCGGTGATCGCGGCGACCGTGCTCGTGGTGGTGTTGCACCTACCGGTCGCCTCGATCGGCACTTTGCCGTCGCATCTACCCGCTCCGGTGCTTCCGCACGCCGACGCAAGTTCTCTGCGCACGCTGCTAGGTGCGGCACTCGCCATCGCGGCACTCGCGGCGATCGAATCGTTGTTGTCGGCGCGGGTGGCTGCGACGATGTCGCCCACGGGGCCTTACGACCCCGACCGCGAATTGGTCGGTCAGGGCTTGGCATCTGTGGCATCCGGGGTCTTCGGCGGGATGCCGGCGACCGGTGCCATCGCGCGCACGGCCGTCAACGTGCGATCGGGAGCCAGAACTCGGGTCGCGGCGATCGTGCATTCACTGGTGCTGCTGGCCGTCGTGTACTTGGCCACCGGCCCGGTTTCGGCGATTCCATTGGCGGCGTTGGCCGGTGTGCTGATGGTGACGTCGTTCCGGATGATATCGATTTTGACCGTCCGCAAGATCTTACGTTCGACACGGTCGGACGCTTTGATCTTCGCGCTCACCGCGGCGGTCACGGTGTGCTTCGACCTGATCGAGGCCGTCGAGATCGGCATCGTGGCGGCAGCCTTCTTCGCGTTGCGTTCGGTTGCGCGGCGCAGCAGCGTGGTGCGCGAAGAGTTGCCAGAACCGCACCGTCCCGGCGACGAACAAATAGCGCTGCTGCGCCTGGACGGCGCGATGTTCTTCGGTGCGGCCGAACGAATTTCGAACGCGATCGTGGACGCCGAGCATCCCCACACATCCGTCGTCATCATCCGGATGTCACAACTGGGCATGCTCGACGCCACCGGTGCTCACACGCTCACCGAGATCGCCACCGACCTGGAGTCGCGCGGAGTCACCGTGATCATCAAGGGCGTGCGGCCCGAACACATGGATCTTCTCGCCAATGTCGGGGTGTTCGAGTCACTCCGGCACGAGAATCATCTGCTGGATTCACTCGACGACGCCGTCGAACATGCCCGCACCCACGTCGCCAGAAAGCCGCATTGACGCTCAGCTCACGGTGCGGATCAGTTTCTTGTTCACGAACTCCTCGATGCCGAACCGGCCCAGCTCACGTCCGAACCCGGAACGCTTGACGCCGCCGAAGGGCAGCTCGGCACCTTCGGCACCGACGGCGTTGACGAACACCATGCCCGCGTCGATCTTCTCGGCCACGCGCTGGGCCTGATCCTTGTCGGTGGTGAACACGTAGGAGCCGAGCCCGAACGGGGTGTCGTTGGCGATCGCGACGGCCTCGTCCTCCGAGCCGGCCTTGTACACCATGGCGACGGGCCCGAACAGTTCCTGCCGATAGGCGTCGTTGTCCTCCGTCACCCCGGTCAGCACGGCAGGCGGGTAGAACGCGCCGCGCCGTTCCCCCGATGAAGTCAGCTGCGCCCCTTGGTCGACGGCAGTTTTGACCTGCTGTTCGAGCCGTTCGGCGGCTTGCTCGGAGGACAGTGGCGCGATCCCGTCGGCTGCTGCCAGCAGCTTGTCGGTGAACTTGGTCAAGAAGTCGTCGTAAAGGTTCTCGGCCACGATGAACCGCTTGGCGGCGTTGCATGCCTGCCCGGTGTTCTCCAGCCGTGCTTCGACCGCGGATTCCACCGTCGCGTCGAGATCGTCGGTGGACAGCACGATGAACGGGTCTGACCCGCCGAGCTCAAGGACGCATTTCTTGAGATTGCGCCCGGCAATCTCGGCGACAGCGGCTCCGGCCCGCTCGGATCCGGTGAGGGACACCGCGGCGACCCGGGGATCGGCGATGATGTCAGCGACCTGCTCGTTGGTCGCCCGGATGTCGATGTAGGCACCCTGCGGGAAACCGGCCTCCAGGAACAGCAGCTGCAGCAGCTCGGCCGATTCGGGGCACTGCGGGGCATGCTTGAGCAGAATCGTGTTGCCCACCACCAGGTTTGGGCCCGCGAACCGGGCCACCTGGTAGTAGGGGTAGTTCCACGGCATGATGCCGAGCAGCACTCCGATGGGGCCTCGCTTGACCACCGCCGTGCCCTCGCCGTCGAGCAGTTTGATCTCCTCGTCGGCCAGGAACTTCTCGGCGTTGTCGGCGTAGTACCGGTAGATGGCCGCGCAGAAGTCGACCTCGCCCAGCGATTGGTCGCGCGGCTTGCCCATCTCGCGGACGATGACGTCGGCGAGTTGTTCGCGGCGCTGCTCGTGCAGATCGGCCACCTTGCCGAGCATCGCGGCGCGCTCGGCAACCGTCGAGGTGCGCGCCCACGTGCGGCCGGTCTTCGCGGCGGCCTCGATCGCGGCCTGTATCTCGGCGTCGGTTGCGGTGGGATAGGTGGCGACCACCTCAGCGGTCGCGGGGTTGGTCACTGCGTACTCGCTCATGTTCACTCCCGGGTGTGTTCGGTGTGCACCCGCGAGATTACCGAGCGCGCCGTCAATTGGGGTCTGGAAGTTCGGCACCGACCCCGTCGGTCCCCGGAACGGGGTTCCGCCCGCTCAGGGCCAGCGCGCGCACGAGAGGCGCGGCGTCGTCAGCCACCGCAACAGCAGGGCCGAACAACCCCTCCGTCGGGCCCTCGGCCGCCACTGAAGCTACATGCGCCAGAACAGCTTCCGCGTCATCGTCCTCGACTTCATAAGGTTGACCGGTCGCGCGAGCGAGGTCCCATCCATGGATCACCACCTCGGTGAGTGCCACCGAACCGGCGACGTCGCCCGGCAAGTCGATGCCGGCGACCCGTGTCATGCCAGTCCACGCCTCGGGTACCCGCCACGCCTGCGCGAGACGGCTGAGTTGAGCGGGATAACTGGCACGCCAGTCTTCATCGAGTTGGTAGCCACCGACCTCCGGCGGCGTTTCGGTCAGCGCACTGCGTTCCTTGCGCGCCGCTGCAGCGAAGGCCACCGCGAGCCTGCCGAGGTGGGCCACCAGTTCACCGACCGTCAGCTTTTCGCACGG
This sequence comes from Mycobacterium venezuelense, assembly GCF_054919535.1. Lineage (NCBI taxonomy): Bacteria > Bacillati > Actinomycetota > Actinomycetes > Mycobacteriales > Mycobacteriaceae > Mycobacterium > Mycobacterium venezuelense. The sequence continues at coordinate 100,833 of NZ_JBONDW010000011.1, read as the reverse complement.
AGTTGGCCCGTCGAGCTCGGCGTCCCCGACACCGCTCAGCAGGCGTGCGGTGCGTTCACATGCTCTCGTCAGATCGACCATGACGTAATTGACCCGCTCTCGCACAGGAATTAATCGGGAAGTGTGTCTAGTTTGGAGTGTTGTGCGATTCGCCTTCAAAACTTCCCCGCAGAACACGACCTGGGCCGACATGCTGGCCATCTGGAAAGCCGCCGACGATATCGATGTCTACGAGTCGGGCTGGACTTTCGACCACTTCTATCCGATCTTCTCCGATTCGACCGGTCCGTGCCTGGAAGGGTGGACCACACTGACCGCGCTGGCACAGGCGACCGAGCGATTGCGTGTCGGCGTGCTGGTGACCGGCATTCATTACCGGCATCCCGCAGTGCTGGCGAACATGGCTTCGGCGCTCGACATCATCTCCAACGGACGCCTCGAACTCGGTATCGGCGCCGGGTGGAATGAAGAGGAATCGGGCGCCTACGGCATCGAACTCGGCTCCATCAAGGAGCGCTTCGACCGGTTCGAGGAGGCCTGCGAGGTGCTCAAGGGCCTGCTGAGCCAGGAGACAACGACGTTCGACGGCAAGTTCTACCAGCTCAAGGACGCGCGCAACGAGCCGAAGGGCCCGCAGCAGCCGCATCCGCCGTTCTGCATCGGCGGCAGCGGCGAAAAGCGGACGCTGCGCATCACCGCCAAGTACGCCGACCACTGGAATTTCGTCGGCGGGCCACCCGAGGAGTTCGCCCGCAAGCGTGACGTCCTCGCGTCGCATTGTGCCGACATCGGCCGCGACCCCAAGGAGATCACGCTTTCTGCGCATGTCCGGCTGGGCGAGGATCGGGATTACGCGAAGGTCGTCGACGAGGCTGCCGCGCTCGGTGCGGAAGGCCTGGATCTCGCGATCATCTATCTGCCGCCGCCCTACGACACGGCCGTGCTCGAGCCTCTGGCACAGGCGATCAGGGATTCCGGGCAGTTGACCAGCTAGTACACGCGTCGATCGGCACGGCCGGCATCGTGTTCATCTAGCGGTGCCGGCCATTTCGTGCCTGCTGACAGAAGGCAAAAATTGACGAACGGCTGCGAGAGCCGTTCACCTACGCGGTTTGCGGCGCGCTATACCCCGAAGCGGAGTAGCTCGTCAGCAGTGACCAACCGCTCGTTCTTCGCGGGGAATTCGCGACTCTTCACCGGGTGACGTAGCAATGACCAGGCAATTCGACCCATCCGTGACCGACTGATCGGACTGAGATACACGGTGATCACTCCTGCGGCTTCTTGATAGCTGTACCCGTAACCCCACGTTACCGCAGAGCTCTCACCAAGTCATTAGATACCCGGTTTCCGGCAAACAGCGCGTGCCACGCCGCGTAAAATTCTGAGTGTTTTTCTTGTGACTGATGTGACTTATGTGGCGTCCAGGCGACTAGTTTTGTGGCCTACACCACATCTGCCAGGGCTTTCTCCGATCCTTCGGACGTGACGAACCCCACACAAGCTAATTAAGAGCGTCTTAGTAATTGCTAACCGGTCCAGATCCCAGGACCGCCTGCCGGCGCCGGCTCACTCAACCATTTGTCACGCCAGAGTGACTCTGGACGCCCAGCGCCACTCTGGCGTGACAATCGCGCGCGGGTAGCGCGGGAAAACCAAGTCAGCGCTGCGGCGCAGCGGTGGGCTTGATCGGTGCGGGCAGTGCCGTGCGGCCCATCAGGTAGCGGTCGACGCCTGCTGCGGCGGCCCGGCCTTCGGCGATAGCCCACACGATCAGAGACTGCCCACGCCCCATGTCGCCGGCCACGAACACACCGGGAACCGAGCTCTGGTAGTTCGCATCGCGTGAGACGTTGCCGCGGTCGGTCATCTCGACACCGAGATCGGTCAGCAGGCCTGCCTTCTCGGGTCCGACGAAGCCCATCGCGAGCAACACGAGATCGGCCTTGAGCTCGAAGTCGGTGCCTTCCACCTTCTCGAACTTGCCTGCGTTCATCTTGACCTCGTGCGCGCGCAGCCCCGTGACATGACCGTTCTCGCCGACGAATTCCTCAGTGTTGACGGAGAACACCCGCTCGCCGCCCTCTTCGTGAGCCGAGGACACCCGGAACATCAGCGGGTAGGTCGGCCAGGGGGTCGAGTCGGCGCGAGTCTCCGGCGGGCGCGGCATGATCTCGAACTGGTGGATGCTCGCCGCGCCTTGACGGTGCGAGGTGCCCAGGCAGTCCGCGCCGGTGTCGCCGCCGCCGATGATGACGACGTGCTTGCCCTTGGCGGTGATCGGCGGTTCGCCGTCCGGACCGAGGACGTCGTCGCCGAGCTGCACGCGGTTGGCCCACGGCAGGAACTCCATGGCTTGGTGGATGCCGTCGAGCTCGCGGCCCGGGATCGGCAGATCACGCCATGCGGTGGCGCCACCTGCGAGCACGACCGCGTCGTAGTTCAGCCGCAGCTGCGCCACGGTGATGTCGACGCCGACGTTGACGCCCGGCCGGAACTGGGTGCCCTCGGCCGCCATCTGTTCCAGGCGCCGGTCGATGTGGCGCTTTTCCATCTTGAATTCGGGGATGCCGTAGCGCAGCAGGCCGCCGATGCGGTCGGCGCGCTCGAACACCGTCACGGTGTGGCCGGCCCGCGTCAGCTGCTGGGCGGCAGCCAAACCGGCAGGCCCGGACCCGACGACGGCGACCTTCTTGCCGGTCTGCACGTCGGGCAACATCGGAACGACCCAGCCCTGGTCGAAGGCGTTGTCGATGATCTCGACCTCGACCTGCTTGATGGTCACCGGATCCTGGTTGATGCCGAGGACGCACGACGCCTCACAGGGTGCCGGGCACAGCCGACCGGTGAACTCCGGGAAGTTGTTGGTGGCGTGCAGACGCTCGATCGCGTCGCGCCACCGGTCCCGGTACACCAGGTCGTTCCACTCGGGGATCAGGTTCCCCAGTGGACAACCGTTGTGGCAGAACGGGATACCGCAATCCATGCAGCGTGCCGCCTGGTCCTGCAGAACCGGGTGGGCGAAGTCCTCGTAGACCTCTTTCCAGTCCTTCAGGCGCAGCGGAACCGGCCTGCGGGACGGAAGTTCCCGAGAAGTGTGCTTGAGAAAACCGCGCGGATCAGCCACTGGCGGCCGCCATGATCGCCTCGTCCACATTTTCGCCGGCGCGCTTGGCCTCGGCGATGGCCGTCAGCACGCGCTTGTAGTCGCGCGGCATGACCTTGACGAAATGCTTCAATTCGTTATCCCAATCAGACAGGATCCGTTGTCCAACAGTCGAATCCGTCGCATCGACGTGCGCGGCGAGTATGCCCCGCAGCCATTCGACATCGACGTCTTCAAGCTCTTCCAGCTCCACCATCTCGGTGTTCAGGTTCTCCGACAGCGTGCCGGCGACGTTGTACACATATGCGATGCCGCCGGACATGCCTGCCGCGAAGTTGCGGCCGGTGGGTCCGAGGATCACGACCTTGCCGCCGGTCATGTACTCGCAGCCATGATCGCCGACGCCTTCGACGACCGCGTGGGCGCCGGAGTTACGGACGGCGAACCGCTCGCCCACCTGACCGCGCAGGAACGCCTCACCGCTCGTGGCGCCGAACAGGATCACGTTGCCGGCGATGATGTTGTCCTCCGCGGCAAAGCCAACCGGCGCCTCGTCGGCGGGGCGCACGACGATCCGCCCACCCGACAGGCCCTTGCCGACGTAGTCGTTGGCGTCGCCGTAGACCCGCAGCGTGATGCCCTTGGGGACAAACGCGCCGAAGCTGTTTCCGGCCGACCCGTCGAACGTGATGTCGATGGTTCCGTCCGGAAGCCCCTGCCCGCCATATGCCTTGGTGACCTCGTGGCCGAGCATCGTGCCGACGGTGCGGTTGACGTTGGTGATCTTGGTCGAGAAACGCACCGGCGTACCCGAATCCAGTGCCTCACGGCTCTGCGTGATCAGCTGCTGGTCCAGGGCCTTGTCGAGGCCGTGGTCCTGGCGCGAGCTGCAGTACAGATCCTGGTTCATGAACGCCGATTCCGGCTCGTGCAGCACCGGCGACAGGTCGAGCTTGTGTGCCTTCCAATGCTCGGCGGCACGGGTGGTGTCGAGCGAACCGACCTGGCCCACCATCTCGTTGACGGTGCGGAAGCCGAGCTGTGCCATGAGCTCGCGGACTTCCTCTGCGATGAACATGAAGAAGTTCTCGACGAATTCCGGCTTGCCGTTGAACCGTTCGCGCAGCACCGGGTTCTGGGTGGCCACACCCACCGGGCAGGTGTCGAGGTGGCACACGCGCATCATGATGCAGCCCGAGACCACGAGCGGCGCGGTGGCGAAACCGAACTCCTCACCGCCAAGCAGCGCGGCGATGACCACGTCGCGACCGGTCTTGAGCTGGCCGTCGACCTGGACCACGATGCGGTCGCGAAGACCGTTGAGCAGCAGGGTCTGCTGGGTTTCGGCCAGGCCGAGCTCCCACGGTGCACCCGCGTGCTTCATCGAGGTCAGCGGGGTGGCGCCGGTACCGCCGTCGTGGCCGGAGATGAGCACCACGTCGGCGTGGGCCTTCGAGACGCCCGCGGCGACCGTGCCGACGCCGTTCTCGCTGACCAGCTTGACGTGCACGCGGGCCTGCGGGTTGGCGTTCTTCAGGTCGTGGATCAGCTGCGCCAGATCCTCGATCGAATAGATGTCGTGGTGCGGCGGCGGCGAGATCAGGCCGACACCCGGGGTCGAGTGCCGCACCTCGGCCACCCACGGGTACACCTTGTGCCCCGGAAGCTGGCCGCCCTCACCGGGTTTCGCACCCTGCGCCATCTTGATCTGGATGTCGGTGCAGTTAGTCAGATAGTGCGATGTCACACCGAACCGGCCCGATGCCACCTGTTTGATGGCGCTGCGGCGCCAGTCGCCGTTCTCGTCGCGGTCGAAGCGGCTGACGTGCTCGCCGCCCTCACCCGAGTTCGAGCGTCCGCCAAGGCGGTTCATCGCGATCGCGAGCGTCTCGTGCGCCTCGGCGGAGATCGAGCCGTAGCTCATGGCACCGGTCGAGAATCGCTTGACGATTTCTGACGCCGGCTCGACCTCATCGATGGAAATGGACGGGCGCCCGGTGTCTTCGGAGTCGCGGAACTTCAACAGCCCACGCAGCGACGCGATCCGCTCGCTCTGGTCGTCGACGAGCTTGGTGTACTCCTTGAAGATCGAGTACTGACCGGTGCGCGTCGAGTGCTGCAGTTTGAACACCGTGTCCGGGTTGAACAGGTGGTACTCGCCCTCGCGGCGCCACTGGTATTCGCCACCGACCTCGAGTTCACGGTGGGCGCGCTCGTCGGGGCGGTCCAGATACGCCAGCGAATGGCGGGTCGCGACGTCGTCGGCGATGTCGTCGAGGTCAATGCCACCGACGGGGCACGCGAGCCCGGTGAAGTACTCGTCGAGCACCTGCTGGCTGATGCCGATGGCCTGGAACAACTGAGCGCCGGTGTAGGAGGCCAGCGTGGAGATGCCCATCTTGGACATCACCTTCAGCACGCCCTTGCCTGCCGCCTTGACGTAGTTGGCCTTGGCCTTGTCACTCGTGATGCCGGTGATGACGCCACGGTCGACCATGTCCTCGATCGACTCGAACGCCATGTACGGGTTGATCGCCGCGGCGCCGAAGCCGACCAGCATGGCCATGTGGTGCACCTCGCGGGCGTCACCGGCCTCGACGACCAGGCCGACCTTGGTGCGGGTGCGCTCGCGCACGAGGTGATGGTGCACGGCCGCAACCGAGAGCAGCGACGGGATCGGCGCCATCGTCTCGTTGGATTCCCGGTCGGACAGCACGATGATGCGCGCACCGTCCCGGATCGCCTCGGATACCTTGGCGCGCACGTTGTCGAGCGCTTCCTTGAGCCCCTTGCCGCCCCGGTTCACCGGGTACAGGCAGCGGATCACCGCGGCACGCATGCCGTGCTTGTGACCGCGGATCTCGTGGTCGGGGTCGACGCACATGAGCTTCGACAGGTCGGCGTTGCGCAGGATCGGCTGCGGAAGCACGATCTGGCGGCACGATTCGGCGCCCGGGTTGAGCAGATCGCCTTCCGGCCCGATCACGCCCTGGAGGCTGGTCACCACCTCTTCGCGGATGGCGTCCAGCGGCGGGTTGGTCACCTGGGCGAACAGCTGCTGGAAGTAGTCGAACAGCATGCGCGGGCGCGCCGAGAGGACGGCGACGGGCGTATCGGTGCCCATCGACCCAAGCGCCTCGGCGCCCGTGCGGGCCATCGGCGCCACGAGCAGGTTGAGCTCCTCGTAGGTGTAGCCGAAGATCTGCTGGCGCAGCACGACGCGGTGGTGCGGCATGCGGACGTAGTCGCCCGGCGGCAGCTCATCAAGGTGGAACAGGCCCGATTCGAGCCATTCCTGGTACGGCTGTTCGGCCGCGAGTTCGGCCTTGACCTCTTCGTCGGAGACGATGCGGCCCTGCGCGGTGTCCACCAGGAACATACGGCCGGGCTGCAGGCGCATCTTCTTGACGACGGTGGACGGGTCGAGTGGCAGCACGCCCGCTTCCGAAGCCATCACGACGAGGCCGTCGTCAGTCACCCAGATGCGGGACGGACGCAGGCCGTTGCGGTCGAGCACCGCGCCGATGACGGTGCCGTCGGTGAAGCAGACCGAGGCCGGTCCGTCCCACGGCTCCATGAGCGACGCGTGGTACTGGTAGAACGCCCGCCGCGCGGGGTCCATCGACTCGTGGCGCTCCCACGCCTCGGGGATCATCATCAGCACCGCGTGCGGCAGGCTGCGGCCGCCGAGGTGCAGCAGTTCGAGAACCTCGTCGAAGCGTGCGGTGTCCGACGCCCCTGGTGTGCAGACCGGAACGATCTTGTCGAGACCTTCGGTGCCGAACAGGTCGGTGCGGATCAGCGCCTCACGGGCACGCATCCAGTTCTCGTTGCCGGTGACGGTGTTGATCTCACCGTTGTGGGCGATGCGCCGGAACGGGTGGGCCAGCGGCCACGACGGGAACGTGTTGGTGGAGAACCGCGAGTGCACGATGCCAAGCGCACTGGTCAGCCGGTCATCCTGCAGATCCAGGTAGAACGCCTTGAGCTGCGGGGTCGTCAGCATGCCCTTGTAGACGAAGGTCTGACCGGAAAGGCTTGGGAAGTAAACCGTTTCACGTCCGGGACCGTCCTGGCCCGGGCCCTTGGTGCCGAGTTCGTGTTCGGCGCGCTTGCGCATGACGTATGCCCGACGCTCCAGCTCCATGCCCGACGCGCCGCCAAGGAAGATCTGGCGAAAGGTCGGCATGGCGTCCCGGGCGAGCGCGCCGAGAGAAGAGTCGTCGGTGGGCACCTCGCGCCAGCCGAGAACCTCAAGGCCTTCGGCCTCGGCGATCTTCTCGACGGCCTCGCATGCGGTCGCGGCGTCGCGCGACGACTGCGGCAGGAATGCGATGCCGGTGGCGTAGCTGCCCGCCTCGGGAAGTTCGAACTCGACGACGTCGCGCAGGAAGGCGTCGGGCACCTGGATGAGGATGCCCGCACCGTCGCCGGTGTTGGGCTCGGCGCCCTGGGCACCGCGGTGCTCAAGGTTCACCAGCGCCGTGATGGCCTTGTCGACGATGTCGCGGCTGCGGCGGCCATGCATGTCGGCCACCATTGCGACGCCGCACGCGTCATGTTCGTACGCGGGGTTGTACATGCCCTGCATACGCGAGGAGCTGATCCCACTCTGGCTCTGGGGCGTCATTCCCACCTGGCCCTTCAACATGCATTTCTGGAGCTTCGCCGCTAGTCACCACTTACAGCGACTAGCTGGCGTTAGCCGGCTCGGCGGTGGAAGCCGTTCGTGCAGCACTGAACGACGGCTATGCCCCACACGCCATAAGTGGAGAAAACGATAAGACAGATACCGGGCGACATGCCAACTTAGCTAAGCCTAACTATACTCGCTGGTCATCGCGGTTCCGCGGCGGCGCGGGAGCGGCCAAGTTCGCGGATGATGTTGTGGCACTTGAACTTTCACATTCCCACCCGCCGCCCGCCCGGTGACCCGCCAACCTCCCCACACCGCCTCATGTAGCAATTTCATTTGCCACAGCTGAGTTATGGCGCTGTTATCATGCTGTTATGTGTAACTATCCTATTTGCTGAAAAGCTTAGTCAGATTCTTAGAATTTGCCGCCGCCTCCGTTCGAGTCGCCCGAACCGCGGATTCGGGCCGCAAATCGAGCCGACGCAACAACTGGGCGTTCAGCGCAACCGCCACGGTCGACGCCGACATGAGCACCGCACCCACCGACATCGGCAACACGAATCCGACCGGAGCCAGCACACCCGCCGCCAGCGGAACCGAGATGAGGTTGTAACCCGCTGCCCACCAAAGGTTTTGGCGCATCTTTCGATAGGACTGTGTCGAGAGCTCGATGACCGACAGTACCGAGCGGGGATCGGAGCTCGCCAGGATCACCCCGGCCGACCCGATCGCGACATCGGTACCGGCGCCGATCGCGATACCGACGTCCGCCTGCGCCAGCGCCGGTGCGTCGTTGACACCGTCACCGACCATCGCCACGGTGAGTCCTTCACGCTGCAGCTCGGCGACCTTGGCGGCCTTGTCCTCGGGACGCACGCCGGCATAGAAGCGGTCGACACCCAGTTCTGCGGCGACGGCCGCCGCGACCGGTTCGGCGTCGCCGGTGATCATGACGACGCTGACCCCACGGCCGTGGAGCGCATCGACCGCCTGCCTGGACTCTGGGCGGATCTCGTCGGCCAGGGCCAGCGCACCGGCCACCGCACCGTCCACCAGGACGTGCAGCACGATGGCCCCGCGCCACTTGCCGGTTTCCGGCATCGGACCGACACCGGCCTGCTCGAGCAGCCGCGGTCCGCCGACCTGGACCCGCCGGCCCGACACGACCGCGCTGACTCCGACCGCGGGCGACGACGTGAATTCCGTGGCCGACGGCACCGGAAGACCGCGACGCTGCGCCGCCGCGACGATCGCCTTGGCCAGCGGGTGCTCCGACGCGGCTTCCGCCGCGGCCGCAAGCGTCAGCACCTCGTCGTCGCTTGCACCGGTCGCCAGCACACCTGTCACCGCGGGCTCGCCCTTGGTGAGGGTCCCGGTCTTGTCGAACAGCACGGCCTTCACCGAGCGCATGGTCTCCAGCGCCAGCCGGTCCTTTACCAGGACACCGCCCCGCGCGGCTCGCTCGGTCGCGATGGACACCACGAGCGGAATCGCCAATCCGAGCGCGTGGGGGCAGGCGATCACCAGCACGGTGATCGTGCGGACGACGGCCTCGTCGGGCTGCCCCAGATACGTCCAGACGATCGCGGTCAGAATCGCTGCGCCCAAGGCGAACCAGAACAGCCAGCCCGCCGCCCGATCCGCAAGCCGCTGAGCGCGAGACGAGGAGTTCATCGCATCGGTGACCAGCCGTTGAATGCCCGCGAGCGCGGTGTCCTCGCCGACGGCGGTCACTGTGATCCGCATGCCGGAATCCGTCGCCACCGTGCCGGCGACGACGTTGTCGCCGACGCCGCGGCGCACGGGCCGCGACTCGCCGGTCACCATCGATTCGTCGACGTCGGCCGAGCCGTCCACGATCCGCCCGTCGACCGGGACACTGCCGCCCGGTCGCACGATCACGACGTCACCGACCCGCAAGTCCGCAGGCGCGACCGTGACGATCTGTTCGGTTCCGCCGCTGTCGTCGACCCGCTCGGCCTCGTCGGGCAACAACGCCGCCAACGAGTCGAGCGCCGACGTGGTCTGTGCGAGCGAACGCATTTCGATCCAGTGCCCGAGCAGCATGATCACGATCAGCAGCGCGAGCTCCCACCAGAAGTCGAGCTGGTGATGCAAGAGGCCGAGGCTGGCACCCCACGAGGCGAGGAACGCGACGGTGATCGCCAACCCGATCAACAGCATCATTCCCGGTGCGCGCGAGCGTATTTCGCTGACGGCACCGACCAGGAACGGCCGGCCGCCCCAGACGAACATGACGGTTCCGACCACCGGCGACACCCAGCGCAGGCCCGTGACATCGGGAATCGAATAGCCGAGCAGCATCGCGAACATCGGCGAGCAGAACACGGTCGGGATCGCCAGCACCGCCATGATCCAGAAGAGCCGCCGGAACTGCCCGGCGTGATCGCCGTGACCGCCGCCGTGCCCCTCGGCGTGGCCGGAATGTCCGTGTTGCGCGTGATCGGTCATGGTCATGCCGCAATGCTATACCCCCTGGGGGTATATGGCCACCACGCGGAACGGCACTGTGGACGGCCATGAGCTACCCGCTGACCACCCCGCTGGGCCGCATGGGCGTCGAAACCCAGGTCGAGGGCCCTGAGCGGTGTGTGGCCTCGATTCCCGCCGGCGGGCTCATCAACCCATTCACGGGCGCACCGACTCTGTCGCCGGTGGCGATGCTCATCGACCATGTCGGTGGTCTGGTCAACCACCACCGCCGCGGCCCCGATGAGTGGACGGTGTCGAGCGAGCTGGCGGTGGAGTTCGTCCCGGACGCCGTCGAGCTCGTCGACGCGGCACCGCACCTTCCGGTGGTGGCCACCGGGCGGCCCTTCGGTCCGACGGGGTCCGCGCCGCTGGCGTCGTGCGAACTGACCCATGGGGGTCAGCTGTTGGCGACTGCCACGGTCCGGTCGTTCCACATCGCCGCGCCGGGCCACCTCGTCGAGTGGCCCACCGACGCGGCCGACGTCGCGCTGCCCGCGACACTGACCGAGCGGATGGCCGTGGAGGTGGCCGAAAGCGGCGGAGCGACGAAGGTGCTGCGCCAGCTGTCGGACCCGGTGATCAACAACAGCCTGGGCATCGTGCACGGCGGCATGTCGGCCGCGGCCCTGGAACTCGTGGCGTCGGCCGCGGTGAACGAGGGCCGTGACGCGAGCCCCATGCGGACCGGGTCGTTGCGCATCAACTTTCTGCGCCAGTTCCGCGGCGGCAACGAATCCCGCTACGAGGGCACCGCGGTACGCGTAGGCCGCAGTACCGCCGTGGCCGACGCATCCGCTGTCGGCGACGACGGCAAGGTCGCCCTCCTGGCCCGCCTCACCGCGTACCGCTGAACGTCGGCCGCTTCCCCAGTACCATCCGCACCATGCGCCAGACGCACGAATCCGACGGTGGTCTCGGCGGATTCATTCGACGCTCCGGCTATCTGCGTAAGTGGTTGATCCTCGGCATATCGATCGGCATCATCGCCGGGCTCGGCGCGGTGGTGTTCTACCTGGCACTCGACTATGCCGGCCGGTTCCTGCTCGGCTACCTCGGCGGCTACGACATCCCGAAACCGAGCGGTGACGGCGGCGATCCTGGCTCGGCAGGGTTCGACCGGCCGTGGGCCATACCGCTCATCGCGTGCGGTGGCGCATTGGTCTCGGCCCTGCTAGTGGCCCGATTCGCGCCGGAGGCCGAAGGCCATGGCACCGACAACGCGATCGAGGCCGTACATACCGACCCGCGCAGCATCCGGGTCAGGGCCATCGTGGTGAAAACCATTGCGAGCGCACTGACGATCGGATCTGGCGGGTCGGGCGGACGGGAGGGTCCGGCCGCTCAGATATCGGCCGGTTTCGGCTCGTTGCTGACGCGCTGGCTCAACCTGTCCGACGAGGACGGCCGACTGGCGGTGTCGCTGGGAATCGGCGCCGGTATCGGCGCGATCTTCGGCGCACCCCTTGGCGGGGCGGTGCTCGCGGCGTCGATCGTCTTCCGCGAGGACTTCGACTACAAGGCATTGGTGCCCGGGTTCATCACGTCGGCGACCGCATACGCGGTCCTAGGTTCGATCCTCGGGTTCGACCCGCTGTTCGGCTTCCTGGCCGCCGATTACCGATTCGACCATCCCCTGGATCTCGGCTGGTTCGTCGTTCTCGGAGTGCTCGCCGCGGGCGTCGGCTGGCTCTACGCGCGAGTGTTCTACGGCACCGTCGCACTCACCGCGAAACTGCCCGGTGGCAAGGTCGTCAAACCCACGCTGGGCGGGCTCGCGGTCGGTCTGCTGGCCCTGGCCATCCCGCAGGTACTGGCCAGCGGCTACGGCTGGGCCGAAAAGGCCGCAGCCACCGATACTTTGATGGCCATCCCGTTGTGGATCGTGCTTCTGTTGCCGTTCGCGAAGATCCTCGCCACGTCCCTGTCCATCGGCACCGGCGGATCGGGCGGCATCTTCGGCCCCGGCGTGGTGATCGGCGCATTCCTCGGTGCCGCGCTGTGGCGCCTCGGCGATCTGGTCGGGGTGCCCGGCTTGCCGGACAGCCCAGCGGTTTTCGTCGTGGTCGGCATGATGGCGTGCTTCGGCAGCGTCGCACACGCCCCGTTGGCCGTGATGATCATGGTGTGCGAGATGACCGGCTCCTTCTCCGTAATCCCGTGTGCCATGGTCGCGGTCGGTATCGCATACCTGCTCATCTCCCGGACCGATGTGTCGATCTACCGGTCGCAACGACTCGACCGCGATCACGTGTAACAGAAACGTGGAGCATCGATTTCGGTGGGGTAGCGTAAATTTCGGTCAGCGCACAGTTTGGCAACATTGACTCTGCCATCGAGGAATGGCGTGCGACCGTACCGAGGACCACACCCGAAGTGGAGGAGTCCTCATGAATACGCCCACTATGACACATAGATTGGCGGCCGAGTTCATCGGCACGTTCTGGCTGGTTCTGGGCGGCTGCGGTAGCGCGGTCTTCGCCGCCAAGTTCGTCGCCGACGACGGGATATCGCTGGGGATCGGCTTTCTCGGTGTCTCGCTGGCATTCGGCTTGACGGTGCTCACCGGCGTGTACGCGTTCGGCGTCATCTCGGGCGGCCATTTCAACCCGGCCGTCACGCTCGGGGCGGCGCTGGCCCGTCGCGTCGAATGGAAAGCGGTTGTGCCGTACTGGATCACCCAGGTCGTCGGCGGCCTGGTGGCCGGCCTGGTGATCTATGTGATCGCCAAGGGGCAGGACGGTTGGACCGCGACCGGCAACATGGCGGCCAACGGCTACGGTGACAATTCACCGGGCGGCTACACGCTCGTGGCGGTGCTGATCGCCGAGATTGTCCTGACGGGCATCTTCCTGCTCGTGATCCTCGGCTCGACCGATGACCGCGCGCCGAAGGGCTTCGCCGGACTGTCGATCGGCCTCACCCTGACACTGATCCACCTCATCTCGATCCCCATCTCGAACACGTCGGTCAACCCGGCCCGGTCGACCGCGGTCGCGTTCTTCAACGGTGACGGTGCACCCACACAGCTGTGGGTCTTCTGGGTGGCACCGCTGATCGGCGCAGCGATCGCCGGTGTGGCCTACCCGTATCTGTTCGGCGTCGCCGAGGAACTCGCCGACCGGCCGGTCCGCGACGACGCACTCGAGCCGCCGGATCAGGTCAGGTGATCGAATTCGCCGCTGACCCAACGGATATGCGTATCAGCTGACCGGCGCACTACATCCTTGGCGGCGCTGTCGATCTCGTCGCCGCCAAGGGTGTAGAGCCGGTCGTAGTCATACGCCTCGAGCCGATCCACGATGCGTCTCACCACCGCCGCGGACAACGGGACGTGCTTGGGGAAGTTGCGCTGAAACGAAACCCAGTTCTTGGCCAGCCCGCCGCTGATGGAGTCACCGGTCAGCAGCGTGCCATCGGCGGTCAGCGCCACCGAGCTGCCGCGCATGTGCCCGCCGACGTGCACGAGCCGCACACCGGCAACCGGCTGCGATTCTCCGTTCCACAACTCGATCACCGTGTCGGGATACGGAAGCCACTCCGCATCAAGCTTGTTCACGTAGACCGGCACCCCGCCGAATTCGCGGCTCCAGCTGAGCTGGGCGCCGAACATGTGCGGGTGGCTGGCCGCGATCGCTGCGACGCCGCCGAGTTGTCGCACCACTCCGATGATCTCGTCGTCGAGGTAACTCGGCGCATCCCACAGCAGGTTCCCCGCCGCCGTCTCAACCACGTACGAGCGGTGCCCGATCGCGAACCGGGGCGCCCGCCGGAGACCGTGCACGCCGCGCCCGTGGTCGACATGCTCAGTGTGATGCTGTTGCGCGGCAAGGGCTTCCAGGGTCGTCCACGTTCCGTGCGGCGGCAGATCACCGCGCTCCTCGATCGAGACGACATCGGAGGTGAACACGCAGCTGTTCTCCGGCGGCCGGCGGCCGGAATCGGCGTGCTCGACACCGCATCCGGTGCATATCCAAGTTGGCATGCCACCAGGCTGGCACCTCAACAGAGGTTGAGGTCAACAGCCTGGCGGCGGGTCGAGATCACGCGCTCTTGCGGCGTGCCTTACCGGCAGCTCCCTTTTCGGTCGGTTGGCCTTCGTGCGCGAGCTGACCGCCTGCGCTCTCCAGATGCGCCCGCACGAACCACTGGAACTTCTCCAGCTCGGCGGCATGGTCGATCAGAACGTCCTGCGAGACGAGATCAAGGTCTTCGAGTCGCTCGATGGCCTTGCGGGTGTCTTCTATGACGCCGTTGTAGACGAGATCGAGCGCGGCCAGGTGTGCCTGGACATTGTCGCGGCCGACGGAGTAGTCGTCCCACGTGCGGTCGGCGACGATGGCGCCCGGCGTGCCCTTGGGAGACGCGCCCAAGGCCGCGATCCGCTCGGCGACCTCATCGGCGTAGCCGCGCACCAACTCCACCTGCGGGTCGATCATCTCGTGTACGCCGATGAAGTTCGGGCCCACGACGTTCCAGTGAATGTGCTTGAGCGTCAGGTGCAGGTCGTTGTAGGTGCTCAACTGCTTCTGCAAGAGCTCGGCTACCTCTGCGCCCTGCTTGTCCGTGAGGCCGGGGATGGTGAAGGTGTTCTTCGATGAGGGCATGTCGTCGGCTCCTTTCGCCTGCGGTGTAGTTCGGCCCTCGGGTACCCAACGACACCACCGGCTAATCACCGGCGAACGTTAGAGCGCGCGCAGGTTCGGGATGGCCTGACGGGCGGCACGCCGCTGATAGCCCACCAGGCCACTGGCTTCCAGCAATCGCACGGCACGATGCCGATGGGGTCGCAACGGCTCCAGCAATTCGACCATCTCGTCGTCGTCGATCGGGTTGCCGAGCAGGCTCATCCCCACGATCTTCGACAAGTGGTAGTCACCGACGGACAGCGCATCGGCGTCACCGAACGCCCGCTGTACCGTCTCGGCGGCCGTCCACTCTCCCACGCCGGGGAGCGAGCGCAGACCCACGACGGCGCGCTCGGCGGACAGCCGCTCCAACGAGTCCGCGCGTTGTGCGCATCCGACGATGGTGCGTGCCCGGCCCGGATCGACGTTGGCGCGGTGGTATTCCCAGGACGGTATGCGCCGCCACACGTCAGCCGCCGGTGGCACCCGCATGCCGGTGGGCGCGGGGCCGGGCGCCGGCGGTCCGTACTTCGTCACGAGCCTGCGCCACGCCCGCCACGCGTCCATGCCGTACACCCGCTGCTCGAGGATCGCCGGGATCAACGCCTCCAACAGCCGCCCGGTTCGTCCGAGCCGCAGGTGCGGGACGCGCCGGTATGCCTCGGCGATCGTCGGCTCGACGGGGTCGAAACCGGAATCGTCGTCCTCGGTTCCCAGTAGCGGACCAAGCCCGTCGAGAAACTCCCCGGCGCCCTCGCCCCACGCCTCGCAGTCCACGGTGTCCGGGCTCGACTTGCTGATCCGTGCGGTGACCGGGCCGCTCGTCATCATGCTCGTACGCCAGATGGCGCCGTCGGCCGCGATCCCGAAGCACGGGTCACCACCGCCGCGGCGCAACGGAGCCAGCGTCAGGCCCGGGCTGGCCGGACCGGTGAACACGACGCTCGCACTGGGCATCGCACCAGGCTATGCCCGATAGAAACCCGGGCGGTAAAGCCTCAGGACAGCGTGATGTCGGCCTTGTCGGCGTAGAACGCCACCCGGCCCGCGATCTCGGCGACCGCCGGATAGGGCTGTTCGTACGTCCAGATGACGTCTTCGGCCGCGCCGACGTTGTAGTAGTTGGCCTCACCCTTGAACGGGCAGTACGTCGTGGTGTCGCTGCGGGTGAGCGCCGACGACACCACATCCGACAGTGGGATGTACTGCACGGCCGGGTAGGTGGATTCCTGAAGCGTCAGCGCGTCGTCGGTCTCCGCGACGACAACGCCGTCGACCCGCACGGTGACGTGCCGGCCCGTAGGGGTGACAGTGATGGGATGTGCGGCAGAGGGCTGCAGCACGGGGCGTTCGGTCATATATCTCTCAACGTGACCGCGCTCACCATTCTTCCGGCTCGGACAATACGATTCATCGCATGACTGCTCCCGTGAAAGCCTCCGTCTCGATCGCCGCCGACCCCGCCGCGGTGTACGCGATGATCACCGATCTGCCGACGCTGGCATCGCTCGCCGAGGAAGCGACTGCGATGGAGTGGCAGAAAGGCGGGTCGGCCACACCAGGCGCGGTGTTCAAGGGTCACAACCGCAACGGCTCGAAGACGTGGAGCACCACGTGCACGGTCACCGACGCCGAACCCGGCAAAACGTTCGCGTTCGACGTCAAGTCGCTCGTGTTCCCCGTCGCGCACTGGCGCTACGACATCGCGCCGACCGACTCCGGGTGCACGGTGACCGAGTCGACGTGGGACCGCCGCGCCGGCTGGTTCAAGGCGATCGCGGGCCGCGCGACCGGGATCACCGACCGCGATACGGCCAATGCCAAGCACATCGAACTGACCCTGCAGCGGCTCAAAGCGAAGGCTGAAACTGCGTAGAACACGGCGAGAACATAGTTGTTTCTGCCAACTCACGATCAATCTCTGCCACCGGAATTAACCCTCTGACCAGTCTGTTTAGACAGACATACGCGATACAGCGAATGTCAGAGGAGACAGAGAAATGAAGAAGTTCGGAATCGCAAGCGCCATCGCCACCGGTTTTGCCGCCGCATTCATCGGCTTGGCCGGGCAGGCCTCCGCCGACGTCGGCCACCACGACTGGGTGCACGACATCCAGCAGCGTGCCACCGTCAGCCAGACCGCCCCGGTTTTCGGCAACGGCCGCTGACACGCCATCACCGTTGAGAAGGGGCGCCCACACGGGCGCCCCTTTTCATGTGCGCACTCAGAACGCGTAGCGGTGATACTGCGCCATGTAGCGCAGCGCGGGGACGGGCCGCATGATGGCGGCCATCAGCCGGAAGTACCACGCCACTTCGTTGAACACCGCGTCGTCGAACGGGGATGACCACGCCAGCAGCCTGGTGCCGGGCACGGCGCGCAGAATGTCGTCGGGCTTGTTGATCGCCCAGTACAACGTCGAACCTGAGCGCCGCACCACCGCGTTCATCCACTGGGATTTGATGCCCAACGAATTGAACGCGTCGAACTGCAGTTCCCCGGACGGAAACCGGTCGACGACGCGTCGCAGCAATGCGACGCCGTCCTGTTCGGTCAGGTACATGGTGAGGCCCTCGCCGATCATCAGCACTGGGCGGTCAGCCGGAATGCCTTGCAGCCAAGCCGGATCGGTCACCGACGCCGACACCACGTGATAGTGCTCGTGCGTCGGGTAGAGCTGTTCGCGCAGGCGCGCGACGTCGGGGTAGTCGACGTCGTACCACTCGACGCCCGGCCCCGGCTCGAGCCGGAAGAACCGGCCGTCAAGGCCGCAGCCCAGGTGCAGCACCACGGCCTGCGGGTGCACGTCGAGAAACTGGCGCGCCCATCGGTCGAAGTGTGCGCTGCGCGTGGTCACCGAGGGCGAGTTCGCCGCGGTGATCGACGTCTTGCTCCAGTCGTAGTCGATGCGCTCGGCGATCTCGGCCGCCAGCCGGTCACCCAGGATGGGCTTTGGCAGCCCGGCATCGAGCGCTTTCGCGTAGAACGTCGCGAGCATGGTCTGCGGCGCCCCGCTGAGGTCGACTTTCAGCTTGTCGGTCATACGCCAACGCTAGCCCGCAATAGATTTGCGGCACAGTGGCTTAACGCCGACCGGCGTGGCGTTCAGCCGGCCTTGCGGGCTTGTTTGGCGGCGCGAAGCCCCACCCAGAACTTCGCCGCCTCGGCGATCGATTGCTCGACCGGCCGTGGCTGCCAACCGAGTTCGCGCATGGCCTTGGAATGGTCGAGTGGGGCTTCGGCCCGCATCAACCGCAATGACTCCAATGACAGCCGCTCGTCGGTGCCACGCAATTTGCCCTTGATGCTGCCCGCCGCCGCCAGCAGGTACGAGACCGGAAGCGGGATGGATTTGGCCGGCGGCGCCACCCCCGCGGCCTCAGCGGCCAACCGCGCCACTTCTGCGTTGCTGATCATCTTCTCCGAGACCAGATAACGCTCGCCCGCGGCTCCCTTGTCGGCGGCCAGGATCAGTGCCCGCGCGGCATCGTCGACGCCGACCGCCTCCAGTTCGATGCCGCTCATCACGAACGGCAACTTGCCGAACGCGGCACCGGCGATGATCGCACCGTGCGGGGTGCGTCCCCAGTCGCCGCTGCCGTAGGTGGTGGATACACACATCGCGACGGCGGGCAGGCCACGCTCCCGCGCATACCGCAACACGAGCTCCTCGGCCTGGACCCGGGACCGCACGTACGGCGTCACCCGGCGCACGTCGACGATGTCGTCCTCGGCGGCGCGCCGGCCGCGCTTGCGGCCGACGGTGACGTAGCTGCTCGTGTAGACGAACTTCCGCAGCCCGGCCGCGATGTCGGGTTCGGTCGCGACATCGAGCACGTGGCGGGTGCCGTCGACGTTCGTGCGGAACAGCGGGGCCGGGTCACGCAACCAACCCCTTGCGTCGACGACGCAGTAGTAGACGACCTCGCAGCCGGACATGGCCGCACGCAGCACGCCGGCGTCGAAGATGTCGCCGGCGAGCCGCTTGACCGGCAGGTCGTCGATACCCACGGTGTTCGCGCCGGTCCGCACCATCGCGCGGATCTCGCGTCCGTCGTCACGCGCGACGAGTTGGCGCAGGACGTGCGAACCGAGGAACCCGTTGGCTCCGATGACCAGCTGGGCACTCACTTGTTCTTGCCCCCGAACTGCTCCATCCAGGCGGCGGCCTCGTCGGGCAGATCGCCCAGTTCGGCGGCCTTGCGACACCACTTCATACCCGCGGACACGAACCGCATGGGGTTGTAGATGTCCTCCTGCCGGGACCAGAGCCCGTCGCCGGCGTAGGTGATGATCGAGATGTTGGTGGCGCTGATGATGGTTCCGTCACCCGGATCGACCATGGGGTTGTCCAGTTCGCAGATGATGCGTCCGGTCGGCTCGTCGATCACCGACCACAGCGACGGGAACGCCGTCATGTAGCTGCCGGGGAAGCTCGTCATGGTCTTCCAGATCCAGGCGCGCACCTGTTCGCGGCCCTTCATCGTGCCCGCGGCGTGCTCGATGTAGTCGACGTCGGGCGTGTAGTGCTCGACCCACACGTCCCAGTCCTTGGTCTGTGCGGCCCGGTCGACGGTCTGCTCGAACGTCTCGAATGCGGCGGCCAGTTCGTCGCGGCTGAACTTGCTCACGAGAGAACTAGAACACGTTCTAGTCGCGTTTGTCGAGGGTCCTCACTCCACGGCCATGACGACCCGATCGCCGAGCGGGCCCTGCAGCGGCACGTCCATCGTCGCGTCGACCGCGAGCGCGATGCACATCCGGCCGACGGCCTCCGGCGGTGTCCCGCCGTGCAGTTCGACCATCACCGTTTCGGACGTCTCCTGCGTGGTCAGGTGTACGCCGAAGCAGTCCGGGGTGCCCGCGGTGAAGTTGATCCGCAGGCCCTGCCCGTCGCGGCTCCACGAGTCGATCTTGGTCGTGTGCTGATCGACGATCCAGGGGTTGTCGTCGAGGACCGTACGTGCGGGATCGGCAGGCGCCTCCGGCACGACGACGGTGTTCGGCTCGGCGGCTGCGACCGGCGCCGTTGCGGCGAGGAGTAAACCGGTGAGCGCGGTGGTTACCACTACACGCATGCGCTCCACCGTAGCGCCGCGCACAATGAAGGTGACAGAAGGAGAGAACGCGCATATGAGCAACCACTCCACGGCCATCCTCGCCGGCGGCTGCTTCTGGGGCATGCAGGACCTGATCCGTAAGCAACCCGGCGTGGTGTCCACTCGCGTGGGCTACACCGGCGGCCGCAACGACCATCCCACGTACCGCAACCATCCCGGCCATGCCGAGGCGATCGAGATCGTCTACGACCCCGCGCAGACCGATTACCGCGCCCTGCTGGAGTTCTTCTTCCAGATCCACGATCCGACCACGAAGGATCGCCAGGGCAACGACGTCGGCACGAGCTACCGGTCGGCGATCTTCTATCTCGATGACGAGCAGAAGCGCATCGCGCTTGACACCATCGCCGATGTCGACGCGTCGGGCCTGTGGCCGGGCAAGGTGGTCACCGAAGTCACGCCTGCCACTGATTTCTGGGAGGCCGAACCCGAGCATCAGGACTACCTGCTGCGCTACCCCAACGGGTACACGTGCCATTTCCCGCGGCCGGGCTGGAAGCTGCCCAGGCGCGAGACGGCCACCCAGTAGGCGTCAGGCGCCCAGCGGCTCCGTGCGGCGGCGGACGACAACTCGTCCGCCCGCCGCGGGCGTGTAGGCCACCCCGCGGGAGTGCACCTTCTCGTCGGGCTCAGTGGTTGTCTCGATGATGAAGTGCCGCAACACCGTTCGCAGTACGACGTCCATCTCGATGTTGGCGAACGCGGCGCCGACACAACGCCGGGTGCCGCCGCCGAACGGAATCCAGCCCAATCCGGGCCTGCTGCCGACGAACCGCTCAGGGTCGAACCGGTCCGGATCGGGGAACTCCTCGTGGCGTTCCTGGATCTGCGAGATCGCGACGATGATCGAGTACCCGCGCGGGATCACCCAGTCGCCGAGTTGGAACGACGGCGCGTACACGTGCCGGCCCGCGAAGTCGATCACGGTGCGGGCCCGCTGCACTTCCAGAATGGTGGCCTGGCGGTACTCGTTGCCGTCGGTGGCCGCCTCGGCGACGAGCCGCGCCAGCACCTGCGGATGGCGGCTGATGCGCTCGAAGGCCCAGCCCAGCGTCGAGGCCGTCGTCTCGTGCCCGGCCGCAAGCAGCGTCAGTAGCTCGTCCCCGATGTCCTTGCGGGACATGGTCGAACCGTCCTCGTAGGCGCTGCGCAGCAACAGCGCCAGGATGTCGTCGCGACGGTCGAAATCGGGATCGGACTCGACCCGGTCGATCAGCCGTTCGATCACGTCGTCGTACTGCCTGCGGTAAGCCGCCAGCCGGCCCCACGGGCCGAACCGGCCATAGGTGCGCTTCGGCGTCGGCAACACGGCGAGCCGAGAGCCCAGCGTGACCCACGGCGGAATGATTCTGCGGAGCTCGTCGAGTTGCTCACCGTCGGCGCCGAACACCGCACGCAGAATCGCGTTGAGCGTTATCCGCATCATCGGTTCGAGCGTTTCGAACTCCTGCCCCTCGGGCCAGGTCGCCGACTCCCGCAGGGTCTCTTCTTCGAAGATCTTCTCGTAGTTCTTGATGCTCTTGCCGTGGAATGGCGGGGTGAGCAGCTTGCGCCTGCCGCGGTGATCGGCGCCGTCGAGTGCGAACACCGATCCCGAGCCGAGGATGCGGCTCAGGTTCGGTTGGATGTTGCCGACGTCGTCGGTGTTGGCCTGGAAAAGCTGTTTGGCCAGTTGCGGTTCGGCGACAATGACCGCGCGTCCGAACACCGGGACTTGCAGGGTGAAGATGTCGCCGTAACGGCGCGACACCTGCTTGACGACCCAGCGGCGCGCCGCCATGAAGGCCACGCCCTGCACCAGTCTGGGCAGCTGCGGGCCCGGCGGGATCCGGTGGGCGTGCGCGGAAGTTTCGAGAACGGGCACTGTTTCGGTCATGCCATCTCCAAGCCAGGTCTTGGTACTGCGGTGTACCAGAAGCAATGTGTAGTACGGTACTCGCAGGTACCACACAGCGCAAGGGGGTCTCATGACTACTGCGCTCACCGGTGCCGGCTCGAATACCGGCACCGACGCGTTCCGGTTGCGGCTGCTGGACGGGCTGACCGCCGCCATCAACGACAAGGGCTACCGCGACACGACGGTCGCCGACATCGTCCGCCACGCCCGTACATCGAAGCGCACGTTCTACGACCAGTTCGCGAGCAAGGAAGAGTGCTTCATCGAGCTTCTGCGGGCCAACAACGCCGCGCTCGTCACCCGGATCCGCGCCTCGGTCGACGCCGATGCGGCGTGGCAGGACCAGATCGGCCAGGCCGTCGGCGCCTACGTCGACCACATCGAGTCGGCGCCGGCGATCACGCTGAGCTGGATCCGCGAACTGCCCGCCTTGGGCAGCGCGGCCCGCCCACTCCAGCGCGCCGCCCTGCGCGAACTCACCGATCTGCTCATCGAACTCAGCGACAGCGCGGGTTTTCGGCATGCCGACTTGCCTACGCTCACCCGGCCGATGGCGATCATCCTGCTGGGCGGTTTACGCGAACTCACCGCGCTCATCGTCGAGGACGATCGCGACATTCGCGAGATCTACGAGCCGGCGCTGGCGGCGTCGAAAGCCATCCTCGGGCCCCGGCCGGACTAGCGCGTCAGCGGCGCGAACGCGAATAGCCGAGGAAACGCAACAGGTACCGCGGCACGGATCTGGCCGGAACCCGAGTCGGCCAGGCATCGGGACGGAAATAGGCGTCGGAACCACCATCGACGAAAACTACGCTGCCACAAAGGAAATCGGCCGCATCGGACAGCATGAACATCATCCAGTCGGCGAGTTGGCCGGCATCGCCGTAACCACCGACGGGCACCGGAAACGCCTTGACGGCCTTGGCGTCCGCCGGATCGGCCAACTGCTCTTCGAGCAGGGGTGTCATGATCGCGCCGGGAGCCAGCGCATTCAGGCGGATACCTGCGCCGGCCCACTCGACGCGCGTCGCCTCGCGACGCACCCAATGCGACACCGCGGTCTTGGAGGCGGCGTAGATCATCACGGCCGAGGCCCTGCCGTAGAAGCGCACCGCCCGCACAGCTCTGTCGGCGTCTCCGGCCAGAAGTGACCGCACAGCCCGCTTCGGCACTGCGGGCGTCGTGGTCGTCGAGTTACTGCCTACCACAACGACTTTGGCGCGGCCGGCGCGAGCCAGGGCCGGACGCCACGCCGTCAGCAACGCGACGACCCCGAAGAAGTTAACCTGAGCGATCTGGCGCTCACGACCCGAAGCGGGCCCCAACCCCGCCGCTAGTATCGCGCCGTCGAGCGTCCCCGCGCACCGCGCCAGGACGGCATCGGCGGCCACCCGTCGCCCGTCCTCGGTCGACAGGTCGGCCACGACATCGCTGTCCTTGATGTCGACGCCGATGACCGTGTGACCGGCCGCGCGCAACCGCTGAGCCGCCTCGAAACCCATGCCGGACGCCGACCCGGTGACTGCGTACGTACCCATCGCGGCGAGCTTCAGCTGAGCACCAGCCGCGCCGACTTCTCCAGGCGCCGGGAGATATCCGGGTACGACTCGTAACCCATACCGGCCCACACGAGGGTGCCGGTATAGAGCAGCTCGAGTGCCTCGATCACGTCGGCATCCACGTCGGGGCCGAGCGCCGCGACGAGACGCAGGCGGATGTCGGCACCGATGCGCTGCCGCAGGACGTCGACATCGGGGTCCTTGCCGAGCAGCGCGTTGGTCACCGCACCGGCGAACTCGGGCTCGTCGGCGACCAGCGACGCGATGTGCTGCAGTACCTCGACGACACGGGTGGCGGGGTCGGATGACTCGTGCACCGCGGGCGGTGAGCCCGACAGCCGGCGCCAGAACACCTCGGCGACAAGGTGTTCCTTCGACGAGAAATAGGTATAGGCAGTCGCCGAACCGACGCCTGCCTCGGCAGCGACCCGGCGCACCGTCAGCCCCGTGAAACCCTCGCGGCTGATCAGCTCAACGGCGGCCCGGCCCAGACGTTCGACGGTGTCAGCCTGCCGTGCGCTCAGACGACGGCGAGTCGACTCCAGAGCCGGATCGGACACGTGTCCGGACGCTACTACAACTACGGGTGACCAGCAACGGTATGTTGTCACCCATGAGCCCCGCCGACACCGCGCTGCCGCCGCGCGCCGAGCGCTTGTTCACCCTGGCCGAGCAGGTCATCGGCTTCATGCCCGCCGATGAGGGCCGTGCGCTGTACGACGCCGCGGTCACCTACCTCCACGGCGGCGTCGGGGTAGAGATCGGCACGTACTGCGGCAAGTCGACGGTCATGCTCGGCGCGGCGGCTCAAGAGACCGGCTCGGTGCTCTACACCGTCGATCACCACCATGGTTCCGAGGAACACCAGCCCGGCTGGGAGTACCACGACACCACCCTGGTCGACCCGAAGACGGGACTGTTCGACACGCTGCCCACGATGCGGCACACACTCGACGCGGCAGGCCTCGACGAGCATGTGGTCGCCATCGTCGGAAAGTCGCCAATCGTCGCCCGTGGTTGGCGAATGCCGTTGCGGCTGTTGTTCATCGACGGTGGTCATACCGAAGAGGCGGCCCAGCGCGACTTCGAGGGGTGGGCGCGCTGGGTGGAGGTCGGCGGCACGCTGATCATCCACGACGTCTTCCCCGATCCGGACGACGGCGGGCAGGCGCCGTTCCACATCTATCAGCGCGCGCTGAACACCGGAGCGTTCCGCGAGGTCTCGGCGACGGGTTCGATGCGCGTACTGGAACGCACTTCGGGCACACCGGGCGAGCTGGACTGACGCCCCAGCCGGTCTAGTTGACCACGCACTCGCAGTCGTATTCGCCTTCGAGTCCGCGTGGCAGACCCTCGCCGCGGAAAATGCCGCTCGCGGCGGTGGCCGACGACAGCGCGTCGGCGGCCAGGATCATCGCCGCACCGGTCCAGGTGGTTCGCTCTTCCGGCCAGCGCTTGCCATCGGCGAAAACCAGTCCGGTCCAATAAGATCCGTCGCCCTCCCGCAGATGGTGCATGGCGGCGAACTGCTCGTGGGCCCGACGGGTGTCGCCGATCGCGTCGAGCGCCATCACGAGCTCGCACGTCTCGGCTCCGGTGACCCACGGCCGGTGGTCGACGCAGCGGATGCCCAGTCCCGGCACGACGAAGTCGTCCCAACGGCCATCGATCCGGGCTCTGGCGGCATCGTCGCGCAGCGCACCGCCCAGCACCGGGTAGTACCACTCCATCGCATGAGTGTCCTTGGCCGCGAACGCTTCCGGATGTTCGGCGATGGCGTGGCGGAGGCGGCCGACCGCGACCTCCCATTCCGGTTGCGGATCGCCGAGGTAGTCCGCAAGGGCCAGCCCGCAGCGGATGCTGTGGTAGACGCTCGCACATCCCGTCAGCAGCGCCTCCTCGACCGGGCCGGAAGGCGTACTGGCCCAATAGATCTCGCCGCCCGGCGCCTGCAGCCCGAGCACGAAGTCGATGGCTCGGGTCACCACCGGCCACATCGTCTCGGCGAAGCCCCGGTCGCCGGTGATGAGCACGTGGTGCCACACCCCGGTCGCGACGTATGCACAGAAGTTGCTGTCGCTGTTGGCATCTTCGACGACACCGTTGCGCAGCTGGATCGGCCAGGAGCCGTCGGCCCGCTGCACGGTGCGGCACCAGTCGAACGCCGCGCGGGCCGGTTCGATCAGACCGGCCACCGTGAGCGCCATGGCGTTCTCGACGTGATCCCACGGATCGGTGTGGCCGCCGTCGAACCACGGCAGCGCACCTGAGGATTCCTGGGTTGCGGCAATCGACCGCGCGGTCTGTAGGCAGTCGTCCGGCGTCAACACACCGGGCACCCTGGGGAGCTCAGGCAAGCGCAAGATCCACCACCTACTTGCCGTTGCCCGGCTTGACGAAATACAGCGCCACGCTCTTGCCGATGAGCGGGTTGAGCAACGATTCGGCGGTCCGGGTGAGCCATGGCCGGCCCATCATGTCCCATACCAGCAGCTGGTGATACGCCTTGACTGCCGGGTGATCGTTCTTCTCGGTGCCGACAGCACATTTGAGCCACCAGTAGGGCGAATGCAGGGCGTGCTCGTGATGGGTGTGGGTCAGCTTGAGCCCGTGTGCGAGCACCTTGTCGCGAAGCTCGTCGGCCTTGTAGATCCGGATGTGGCCGCCCTCGTTGGCGTGGTATTCGTCCGACAACAGCCAGCACACCTTCTCGGGCAGCCAGCGCGGAACTGTGATCGCCAGGGAGCCACCGGGTTTGAGCACCCGGACCAGCTCGGCGATGGCGCGGTCGTCCTCGGGAACGTGCTCGAGGATCTCCGAGGCGATGACACAGTCGAAGGTGCCGTCGGAGTACGGCAGATCCAGCGCGTCACCTTTGACCGCCTCGCCCCGCGCCGAGAGCGGAACCTCGCCCTCTTCGCGCATCGCCTGCAGCATCGTGTCGACGTCGTTCAGATCGGACACGCTCTGGTCGAAGCCGATCACGTGCGCGCCGCGCCGGTACGCCTCGAAGGTGTGCCTGCCCGCGCCGCAGCCCACGTCGATCACCGACGTGCCGGGGCCGACGCCGAGCCGGTCGAAATCGACGGTCAGCATGGCTCCACCTTCTTCCCCATCCGTTCCCGCGCCAGGTCGTAAACGGATACCGTCTGCGCCGCAACCGATTCCCAGCTGAAGACATCCAGTGCCCGCTGCCGGCCTGCCGCGCCCAGCTTGCGCCGCTCCAGCGGCGAGTCGAGCAACTCGCCGAGCACCGAGGTGAGTTCGTCGACATCGGCCGGCCGCACCAGCCGCGCACATTCGCCATCCGGCCCGACCACTTCGGGAAGGGCACCGGCACGGCTGGCCACGATCGGCGTGCCGCTGGCCATCGCCTCGACCGCGGGCAGCGAAAAGCCTTCGTAGAGCGAGGGAATGCAGGCGACCTCGGCCGAGGCCAGCAGGCCGGCCAGTTCATCGTCGGTCAGCCCGCTCGAGCTGTGCACGATGTCGGAGATGCCGAGCTCGGCGATCAGCTTCTCGGTCGGGCCGTTGGGCTCGAGCTTGGACACCAGCTGCACATCGAGATTGCGTTCCACGCGCAGCCGCGAAACGGCATGCAGCAGATGGCTGATGCCCTTGAGCGGTACGTCGGCACTGGCGATCGCGATGATCCGGCCGCTCACCCGTTGCTCGGCGGGTTTGAACAGCTCGGTGTTCACGCCGAGGGGGACGATGTGCAATTGCCCCGGCGCCACCCCGAAGTCCTCGGCGATGTCGGCGGCAGACGATGACGACACCGTGAGCAGTTCCGGGATCTGCCGGGCAACCTTCTTCTGCATCTCGGCGAATCCATACCACCTGCGCACCAAGGGTTTACGCCACCACTTGGCCGCGGCCACGTCGACAACGCGGTCGCGGGTGATGGGATGGTGCACAGTCGCGACCACGGGTAGACCCAACCCGGCGATCTTGAGCAGATCGGAGCCAAGGCTCTGATTGTCGTGAATTACGTCGAACTCGTCGCGGCGTTCGGCGAGGATGCGCGCGACCCGCATCGTGAACGTGCGGGGTTCCGGGAAGCCGGCCGTCCACATCGTCAGCAGCTCAAGCGCGTCGATGTGGTCGCGGATCTCGCTGGGCCGCGGAACCCGGAACGGGTCCGGCTCGCGGTACAGGTCGAGGCTCGGCACCTTGGTCAGCTTCACCCGCGGGTCCAGGCCGTCCGGATACGGCTGCCCCGAGAAAACCTCAACGTCATGGCCGAGCTCGGCGAGGCCGCGACTGAGGTGGCGCACATAGACGCCCTGCCCGCCACAGTGGGTCTTGCTCCGGTACGACAGCAATGCGATGCGCATATCAGCTCACCCGGCGTCCGGAATCGCGCTGAACTGGCAAGACGCGGTCACGCGCCGACTCCGAACCCTCTGGACATGTGTCCAGACTATAGTTTGACGTGCTAGCCGACGCAACGCGTTCGCTGGGCGGCGGCTCACCGCGGCGGTGGAAACCCGCCGGTCGCGACCGGACCCCACCGCGTCGGCGTGACGCGGATGAGGCACTTGCCCTGATCCACCATCGCCTGCCGGTACTCAGCCCAATCGGGGTGTTCACCCGAGATCGACCGGAAGTAGTCGACCAGCGGTTCCACCGCGTCGGGCAGCCCGATCACCTCGGCGTCGCCGTCGATGTGGACATACGGTCCGTTGAACTCATCGGACAGCACGGTCACGCTGGCCCGCGGCGTGCGGCCGATGTTGACCGACTTGGCTCGCTGCGGGTAGCTCGCGATCACGATGCGCCCCTGCTCGTCCACACCCCCGGTCACCGGGGAACTCTGCAGTGATCCGTCGGCCCGGAAGGTCGTCAACACCATCCGGTGCCTGGGCCGCACGAAGTCGAGAAGCTCGTCGATACCTACTACGTCTGCGGTCGCATAGTTTCTGGCCATACTGCGACGCTAGTGGGAAGTACCAACGCGAACGGCCGGGCGAATCCCAGGCCGGTTATGCGCGCCTCCCGCACGGCCGCCACCCCCACGCCGATGACGCGACCCGATGACGGCTCGTAGCACTGCAGCGCATCGTCGTCCGCATCGACGATCAGCACCCAGTGCCGCGGTATGCCCCGTTCACCGATGAGCATCGCGACCGGGAAACCTTCGGTCACCGCTCCAAGCACATCCACGAGAGCGTCGCGCCTGCCCCGAAACCGCCGCCATTTGTAGGCAACTCCGCGAGCCGCGCCCAGGTCGGTCAACGCCCGCGCCATGCCTGCCGGTGTCGTGCCGAGCCGGCGCGGCCAGACCCGGTTGACCGAGGCGTGGATGCGGCCCTGTTCTCCGGCGAACCACGCTTCGCCATCGGGTTGCGACAGCCTCGCGCGGCGGGCCGGGTCAAGCACTGCACCCGCGACGGTCGCAACGGCCGGTCCGCATGTGATCCCGTCGCGCTGACGCAGCCGCATTGACGCCGGTCTCATTGTCTGCACACAAATTCTGACATCGGTCAATAAATTCCTGCCACTGGAATTAAAGGGTCTGACCTGCTGGTTTATCCAGATGTAACGCAGCCTAGCGAAGAGGAACAGAAGGAGCGCGAAAGTGCAGAAAACAGCGAAGGGGTTCGGGGTTGCCACCATCGCCGTAAGTGGATTGGCCGCCGCGATCATCGGTTTGGCCGGACCAAGCCAAGCCGCACCCAGCGGACCGGACAACGCCCAGGAGACGATCAGCCAACTGCAGCGGCAGGGCTATGTGGTGATAGTCAATCGGCTCGGCTCGGCGCCGCTCGACCAGGCCACCGTCGTGGCGGTTCGGCCCGGCCAGAACTACAGCCGTACCGACACACTCAATTCGAGCGTCACCCAGCGGACGGTATACGTCGACGTGAAGTAGCGTCGGCGATAACCAGAGCCCTTGCCACCAGGCAGGGGCTCTTTGCTTTTACCGACCGGCACGCAGAACTGCCTGCTGCGGTCGATAATGAAGAAATGGCGGTGAAAATGGCCGATCTCTTGGCGAGTCACCTGCAATCGCTGCGATATCAGCCGACTGCCAAACGAATTCGAGCCTGCATGGGCGGCGAGCCCGTTGTCGACACGTGCGAAGCCGTGCTGGTGTGGGAACCGCGGCGGGTGGTGCCGACCTATGCGGTGCCGCGCGCCGCCCTCAGCGCTCAACTCGTCCCGGCCGGTGGCGATTGCGGCGACGATGAGATACCTGGGTTCCTCGATCCGTCGGTGCCGTTCACCGCGCACACCTCCCCCGGCACGTGCTTCGACGTCATCGCCGGCGAGGAGACCGGGCCGGCGGCGGCCTTCCAGCCCGACGATCCGGACCTTGCCGAGTACGTGATCCTCGACTTCGCGACCTTCGAATGGCGCGAAGAGGACGAGCCGATCGTCGCCCACCCGCACGACCCGTTCCACCGCATCGACATCAGGCGCAGCCGTCGCACCGTTCGCATCGAACTCGACGGCAAGGCCATCGCGGAGTCGTCCCGCCCGCTGCTGTTGTTCGAAACCGGGCTGCCGACGCGGTTCTACCTCCCACGCGAGGACGTGTCGACGGCTCTCGACCTCAGCAAGACCGTCACATATTGCGCGTACAAGGGCCGTGCCAGCTATTACTCGGTGCCGGGCGGACCTGCCGATCTGGCCTGGACCTATCACGAGCCCCTCGTCGACGCCGAACCCGTGCGCGATCGCATCTGCTTCTTCGACGAGCACGTCGACGTCTTCGTGGACGGCGAACGCCGGGATCGCCCGGCGACGCCGTGGAGCAGGCGCTGAATATCCCAACCCAGCGGTACCGGGTACCTCTGTTTACTCGCCAGTAGTTCTGGCAACATCACCCACCGTGACATCCGTTCGGACATAGTCAGTGGGTGGGGATCATGATCGGTTCGTCGAACGTTTCGGTCAGCGCTGCGGCAGGCACCGAGGGCGGGGGCGCCGCACTCGACCAGGTGATCGGCATGTCGGTCGTCGCGATGATCGTCACGGTCGCGCTGTTGTGGATCGGCTACCTGCACCGGCAGCGCCGCATCACGTGGCTCAACAACTTCGCCGAACGGCTCGGGCGCAAGTTCCACCGGCCGCCGTGGGTCGCGCTGCAGGTGTTCCTGTTCACCGCGACCATCATCTGCGCGCTGTTCGGCTTCATCTGGGACGTGAGCCTGCACATCGGGAAGGGCCGCGACGCCGGGCCGCTGGCCAACCCGGCTCACTACTTCATCCTGATCGGCCTCTTCTTGTTGTTCATCGCGGGCTCGATGGCGATCGTGCTGCCCTACGACAAGCCAGGGCCCGCCGCGATCCGGATCACCCGCAGTTGGTATGCGCCCGTCGGCGGCGTCCTGATGGCGTTGTGCGGCCTGTACGCCCTCATCGGCTTCCCGCTCGACGATGTCTGGCATCGCATCTTCGGTCAGGACGTGACCCTTTGGGGCCCAACACATCTGATGTTGATCGGCGGTGCGGGACTGTCACTGATCGCAGTGCTGCTGCTCGAACACGAGGGCCGCGTGGCGATGGGGCCCGAACTCGCCGACGACACGAAGTTCAACAAGTTCCTCTACT
Organism: Mycobacterium venezuelense; assembly: GCF_054919535.1. Classification (NCBI taxonomy): domain Bacteria; kingdom Bacillati; phylum Actinomycetota; class Actinomycetes; order Mycobacteriales; family Mycobacteriaceae; genus Mycobacterium; species Mycobacterium venezuelense. The sequence goes on along the minus strand of NZ_JBONDW010000011.1, from coordinate 69,836 downwards.
ACCTGTCGTTCGGCGGCCTGTTCATCGGGCTGTCGGTGTTCCAGATCGAATACGACTTCGGCGTCGAACAGTTCCGCCTCGTGCTGCAACCGATGATGATCGCAGGCGCCGCGGCGCTGGCCGCGGTCGCGGCGCGGCTCGTGCTCGGCCCGGGCGGGGCGCTCATCGCCGCGGCGTTTGCCATCGTGCTGCGTGGTGCGGTCGCGTTGATCGTCGGCCCCGTCCTGGGTGCTCCGACCAGTTGGTTCGCGCTGTACCTTGGCCCGGCACTGGTGGTGGAGCTGCTGGCACTGACCCCACTAGTCAAGCGGCCCATCATCTTCGGCGCGGTCGGCGGACTGGGCGTTGCGACGGTGGGGCTGTGGCTGGAGTCGTTGTGGATCGGCGCGGTGTACCGCTACCCATGGCCCACCAGCATGTGGGGCGAGGCGCTGGCGATGGCGATACCCGTGGCGATCGGCATGGGGTTGTGCGGTGCGCTGCTCGCGCTCGTGCTCACGGGCCAGCGTCTGCCGCGGCCCGCCGCGGGCATCTCGATCGTCGTGGCGACCGTCCTGGTGATCGGCGGAGCGGTTACCAACGGCCTGCGTACCGAGGTGCCCGAAAGCGCCAACGCGACAGTCACTTTGACCGACCTTCCCAGCGACACCGACCAGCGCATGGTTTCGGCCGACGTACAGATCACCCCGGCGAACCTGATCAGCGACAACCCGGAATGGGTGTCGATCCTGGCCTGGCAGGGCGGGCTCGACAATGAACGCGGACTGGTGGTCGACCGGCTCGAGAAGGTCGGCCCCGGCCACTACCGCTCGACCCAGCCGATCCCGGTGTCGGGCAGCTGGAAGACGGTTCTGCGGGTCCAGGACGGGACCACGATGGCCGGCGTTCCGGTGTTCCTGCCCGCCGACCCCGGCATCGGTGCCGAGGAGACTCCCGCGCAGGCATCTGCCACGCGAGATTTCGTGCAGGAGATCACGCTGCTGCAGCGCGAACGCAACCTGAACCACCCGTCGTGGTTGTTCAACGTGGCTTCGCTGGTGGTGCTCGTGTGCACGCTGATTCTGATAGCCGCACTGACGTGGGGTGCGGGCCGGATCAACGCGCGAGAGCTGGCCGCGGGCAGCAAGATCGACGAGCCACGGCCGGTGCAACCGCAGACGTGATAGCTGCCATGACCACCTACCAGGCCGACCACACGTTGCTGCTGGCGTTGCCCGCCTTTGCGCCCGCCGTGGTGGTGGTCGGGGTGGTTGTCTACATCGCCATGCGGGACCGGCGGCGGGGAGACGTGGCTCACAGTGAAGGTGAGGACGACGCAGGCCAAGATGGTTCACCGTGACCAACCGTAGAAGCAGTTTTATCGTCGTGGCGACCGCTCTCGCACTGGTGACGGCCGGTTGTGGGGGTTCGGAGAACTCCGAGGGCACGGGCAGCGCAGCGAGCAGCCCGGCCACCCCGTCAGAGTCCACCGTCAGCCCGTCGGACATGACCGATCAGCAGCAGGCGCCCAACCGACTGGTGATCGACGTGACCATCAAGGGTGGTGAGGTGACCCCGACCAACGCCCAATTGCAGGCCAAGGTCAAAGATCCGATCGTGGTGCGGGTCAACAGCGACGCCGCCGACGAACTCCATGTGCACTCCAATCCCGAGCACACCTTCAAGATCGAGCCGCGCAATGGCCAGCAGTTCCAGTTCACGGTCGACGTTCCCGGCACCGTCGACATCGAGCTGCACGAGCTGAGCCGCGTCATCGCCAGCGTGCAAGTGCAGCAGTGACTTCGGACCGAACCGCGCTGCTGGCCCATGGCCTCGGCGGTTCGACCGATCTTCCGATTCCGTACACGTACGCACTGATCGGTGCGGCGTGGACGCTGACGTTCACCTTCGCCGTCGTGGCCCTGGCCTGGCGGCGGCCGAGATTCGATCCCGCGAAGCCGGGACGGCCGCTGCCGGGCTGGGTGACGACCGTGGTGGACTCCCCTGTCACCCGGTGGACGGTCGGCCTGCTGGCGCTCGCGTTCACCGGGTGGGTCGCGGTCGCCGCGTTCCTCGGGCCGCAGGACGCGTCGAATCCGCTGCCCGGTATCTTCTACGTGCTGCTGTGGGTCGGCCTGGTCGCGCTGTCACTTCTCATGGGTCCGGTGTGGCGGGTCATCTCGCCCGTGCGCACCGTCTACCGGTTTCTCCCGAGCACCACGCGCCGGTATCCCGAACGCCTCGGCTACTGGCCCGCCGCCGCGGGCCTGTTCGCGTTCGTGTGGCTCGAGCTGGCCAGCCCGGACCCGGGATCGCTTGCGGCCATTCGCAACTGGCTGCTCGTGTATCTCGCGGTGACGCTCGCAGGCGCGGTGTGCTGGGGTGAGCGATGGTTGTCGAACGCCGACCCCTTCGACGTGTACAGCATGGTGGCGTCGCGGTTGTCGCCGCTGCGCCGGTCCGAAGGCCGCATCGCGATCGGGAACCCGTTCGACCATCTGCCGTCGTTGCCGGTGCGGCCCGGTGTCGTCGCGGTGCTCGCGGTGCTGCTCGGCTCGACGGCATTCGACAGCTTCTCGGCGATGCCGCAATGGCGCAATTTCGTCGACGACAACTCCGGTTCGGCGCTCGAAGCCTCCCTGATCCGCACAGCCGGATTGCTCGTGTTCGCCGGCACGGTGGCGGGAACGTTCTGGTTGGCCGCCCGCGCCACCGGCGGGGTCGACCGCGAACGCCGCCGCGAGCTGCCCGGCCTCATGGCGCATTCACTGATCCCGATCGTGATCGGCTACGTGTTCGCCCACTACCTGTCCTACCTCGTTGAGAAGGGGCAGCAGACCGTCATCCTGCTGTTCGGTCTCGACGGTGTCGAGGTCAATTACTTTTTGTCGCAACATCCCTCGTTGTTGGCGACGCTCAAGGTGGGCTTCGTTCTTGCCGGTCACGTCGCCGGGGTGATCGCCGCGCACGACCGCGCGCTACGGCTGCTGCCGAAGCCCAACCAGTTGACCGGACAGCTCGCGATGATGCTCGTGATGGTGGGCTATACGTTCACCGGGCTGTACCTGTTGTTCGGCGGGTAGTTTCTAGAAGCATGAAGGCACTCATCGTCGTCGACGTGCAGAACGATTTCTGCGAGGGCGGCTCGCTTGCGGTGGCGGGTGGGTCGGCCGTGGCGCGCGCCATCACCGAGCTGCTGGCAGGCGAGCACGGCTATCACCATGTGGTGGCGACCAAGGACTTTCACATCGACCCGGGCGAGCACTTCTCCGAAACCCCGGACTACCGGGTGTCCTGGCCGCGCCATTGCGAGGCCGAGACGCCGGGGGCCGAGTTTCATCCGGAGTTCGACGCGTCGACGGTGCAGGCCGTGTTCAAGAAGGGCCACTACTCGGCGGCCTACAGCGGGTTCGAGGGCACTGACGATTCCGGGACGACGCTCGTGGATTGGCTGCGGCAGCGTGACGTCGACACGGTGGACGTGGTGGGCATCGCGACCGACTACTGTGTCGCGGCCACCGCGACCGACGCGGCACGAGCCGGATTCACGACGCGCGTCCTGACCGGCCTGACGGCCGGTGTCGCACCGGACAGCACCGCCACGGCGGTCAGCGAATTGCGTTCCGCCGGAGTGCAAGTCAGCTAGTCGGATCGATCGGGCGGCCGGTCCAGCGCGGGTCGCGGCGCTCGGTGTGGGCGCGCACGCCTTCGCGCGCGTCGTCGTGGCCCATCAGCCGCAGGTGGATCTCGGTCTCCCTGGCGCCGACGGCGTGCCGATCGAGGTCGAACGAATCCCACAGCAGCCGCTTGCTGGCCGCGACCGACATCGGCGCGGTGTTGACGGCGATGTCATGCGCCAACTCGAGCGCCGCGGGCAGCACGTCGTCCGCGGGCAGTACCCGGCTGCCGAGACCGAGTTGCACGGCGCGATGCCCGTCGAAAGTCCCGCCGCTCAACAGTATCTCGGCGGCGTTGGCGAGCCCGGTCAGGCGCGGCAGGATCCAGTGCGAGTACGCGTCACCCACCATGCCGCGCCGCGTCTGCACCACGCCGTAACGGGCGTCGGCCGCGAAGAACCGGATATCGCACTGCAACGCCAGGGTCAGCCCCAGCCCGATCGCGTGACCGTTGACCGCGGCGATCACCGGCTTGGCCAGCGTCCACGCCGGCACCGCGATGCCCGCGGCGCTGAAGTCCGGACCCGGTTCGGCGAACGTGCGGTCGCCGGCACTGAGGTCGGCGCCCGCACAGAATGCGGGCGGCGCGCCGGTCAGCACGATCACCCGGACGCCGTCGTCGCGGTCGCAGCGCGTATAGGCCTCGGCCAGTTCCTCACGCATCCCATCGCCGAAAGCGTTGCGCTGCTGTGGGCGGTTGAGCGTGATGGTTGCAACAGAATTTTCGAGTTTGAAATTCAGCGTTCGGTAGTCGGGCAGGTCAGAGCTGGTGGGCAAAGGCGGCTCCCTCTCGCACGCACGAGGCCGAGGTGTTGCTCCAGTGTGCATTGCGCCACCGCCGCCACCGCGGCGGCCTAAGGTCGATTTGTGCATCCCGCAGACCGAACATCCGAGACCGAACTGGAAATCTGGCGGGGCAAGGCCTACCCGCTCGGCGCGACGTATGACGGCTCCGGCACCAATTTCGCGCTGTTCAGCGAGGTCGCCGACCGGGTCGAGCTGTGCCTGTTCGACGACGACGGCGCCGGTGGAGCGCGGGAGACCCGGATCGTCCTGCCCGAGGTGGACGGATTCGTATGGCACGGGTTCATCCCCGGCATCGAACCGGGCCAGCGCTACGGCTATCGCGTGCACGGTCCCTACGATCCGGCCGCTGGCCACCGCTGCAATCCGAACAAACTGCTGCTCGACCCGTACGCCAAGGCCATCGACGGTGCGTTCACGTGGGGGCAGGAACTGTTCTCCTACAACTTCGGCGATCCGGACAGCCGCAACGACGAGGACTCGGCGGCCAGCATGCCGAAGTCCGTCGTGATCAATCCGTACTTCGACTGGGGCACCGACCGCCCGCCTAACCACGAGTACGCCGACACCGTGATCTACGAGGCGCATGTCAAGGGCCTGACCGAAACCCATCCCGACATCCCCGATCAGATCCGCGGTACCTACACCGCGGTCGCACATCCGGTGATCATCGAGCATCTGCAGTCGTTGGGCGTCAACGCGCTCGAGCTGATGCCCATACATCATTTCGCCAACGATTCGACGCTCGTCGACAAGGGACTGTCGAACTACTGGGGATACAACACCATCGGATTCCTTGCGCCCGACCACAAATACGGCAGCAGTTCAACCCCGGGCGGCCAGGTTCAGGAATTCAAGGCCATGGTGCGTGCCCTGCACGACGCGAACATCGAGGTGATCCTCGACGTCGTCTACAACCACACCGCCGAAGGCAACCACCTTGGCCCGACACTGTCCATGCGCGGAATCGACAACGCGGCGTACTACCGGCTCGTCGATGACGACAAGCGCTACTACATGGATTACACCGGAACCGGCAACAGCCTCAATGTGGGGCATCCGCATTCGCTACAGCTGATCATGGATTCGCTGCGGTACTGGGTCACCGAAATGCACGTCGACGGTTTCCGGTTCGATCTCGCCGCGACACTGGCCCGCGAGTTCTACGACGTGGACCGACTTGCCGCGTTCTTCGAACTCGTACAACAGGATCCGATCGTCAGCCAGGTCAAGCTGATCGCCGAGCCATGGGACGTCGGTCCGGGTGGCTATCAGGTCGGCAACTTCCCGCCGCAATGGACCGAATGGAATGGCAAGTATCGCGACACGGTGCGCGACTTCTGGCGTGGCGAGCCGGCGACGCTCGATGAATTCGCTTACCGGCTCACGGGTTCGGCGGATCTCTACGAGCACACCGCCCGCAGGCCCGTCGCCTCGATCAACTTCGTCACCGCACACGACGGTTTCACGCTGGCCGATCTCGTGTCGTACAACGAGAAGCACAATGAAGCCAACGGCGAGGACAACAAGGACGGCGAAAGCCACAACCGGTCGTGGAACTGCGGCGTCGAAGGGCCGACGGACGACGCCGAAATCCTGGCGCTGCGCGGGCGCCAACAGCGGAACTTCCTGACGACTCTGCTGCTGTCGCAGGGCGTTCCGATGATCAGCCACGGCGACGAGCTCGGCCGCACCCAGCGCGGCAACAACAACGGCTACTGCCAGGACAACGAGCTCACCTGGATCGACTGGGGGAACGCCGATGTCGATCTGCTGGAGTTCACCCGGTCGGTGTCGGCGTTGCGCGCCGCACATCCGGTGTTCCGCCGGCGGCGCTTCTTCAGCGGGAAACCCGTCGGCAGGCGTGGCGAGGCAGGCCTGCCCGACATCGCGTGGTTCGCGCCGGACGGATCCGAGATGACCGGCGAGGACTGGGGTTCGGGGTTCGCGAAGTCGGTCGCGGTGTTTCTCAACGGTCTCGGCATCCCCGATCGTGACGCCCGTGGCCAGCGGGTCACCGACGACTCGTTCTTCCTGTGTTTCAACGCGCACTACGAGCCCATCGAATTCGCCTTGCCGCCGAGCGATTTCGGGGCTGAGTGGGTGCCGGTGATCAGCACCGCCGAAAATCCCGCCGCCGAACCGATCGCGGCCGGTGCGCATGTCACCGTCGAGGCACGGGCCGCACTGGTGTTGCGGAGCGACCAAAATTGACGCTTGCGTAGGAGTTGCTAACCGTTGCGATATCCCGGTGTGTACCAGGAAGTATGGTACGTTTTTCAAGTAGCAGCCGTGGCCGCCTAGCAGGCGCCGAGCTACCGCTCGGTGCCACCGGCCGGGCGGGCCGGGGGTGGAAGCCGAAGAGCGGCGGCAACTACCCTGCGGCCACGGCTGCGGCATTCGAGAGTCCCCATTTCCTCACGTTCGACAGCCGCGACACCCTCTCGATGTGAAATACCTCTGTTACAGAGTTATCCTGGCCGTGTGGACGATCTGGTCGGCGAACTCTTCAACGTTGTCGGTCGATTCCGGCGTCAGTTGCGCCGGTCGACCGGGGGCGGATTCGACAGCACCGGACTGACGCAGTCCCAAGGCGAGCTCCTGCGCCTCGTCGGCCGCCGGCCCGGGATCTCGGTGCGCGAAGCCGCGGCCGAGCTCAGCCTCGTCCCCAACACCGCATCCACTCTGGTGTCGCGGCTGGTCGCCGACGGCATGCTGGTCAGGACGGTTGACGAGGCCGACCGCCGCGTGGGCCGGTTGCAACTCACCCCGTCCGCACAGCGCATCGCCGACGAATCCAGGGCCGCGCGGCGCGCGGCGCTCGCGGCCGCGCTCGCCGAACTCGACGATGGTCAAATCGACAACCTGGCAAAGGGATTGGATGTGCTGTCCGAACTCACCCGCCTGCTGCACGAGAAGGGCACATGACCCAACAGCCACCTGCCATCGACTGCCGTAATCTGACCCACCGCTACGGTGAGTTCACCGCGGTCGACGACCTCACGCTGCAAGTACAGCCCGGCGAGACGCTGGGCCTGCTCGGCCCGAACGGTGCGGGCAAGACCACCGTCGTGCGGGTGCTCACCACCCTCACCCCCGTTCAGAACGGCGAAGTCCGCATCTTCGGATTGCGCGCCGGCAAACACACCATGGATATCCGGCACAACATCGGCTATGTACCCCAGCAACTTTCGATCGAGTCGGCGTTGACCGGCCGACAGAACGTGGAGCTGTTCGCGAGGCTGTACGACGTACCCCGGGCCGAGCGTGCGGAGCGCGTCACCGCGGCGCTGGAATCGATGCACCTGCTCGACGTCGCCGATGACGCGGCGGGCACCTACTCCGGCGGCATGGTGCGCCGCCTCGAACTGGCCCAGGCCCTGGTGAACCGGCCGCTGTTGCTCATCCTCGACGAACCGACCGTTGGCCTGGATCCGATTGCCCGCGACAGTGTCTGGGAACAAGTGCGCCACATGCAGGCCGAGTTCGGCATGACGGTGCTGCTGACTACCCACTACATGGGCGAAGCGGACGCGTTGTGCGATCGCGTCGCACTCATGCATCACGGCCGCCTGCAGGCCGTCGGCACGCCCGCCGAGCTGAAGACCACGGTGTCCGGGCAAACCGGCTCCGCCGAAACCACGCTGGAAGACGTCTTCCGCCACTTCGCGGGTTCGGATCTCGATGCCGAAACCCAGCACTCGGGTATCCGCGAAATCCGCGCCACGAGAAGGACGGCCCGCCGTGTCAGTTGAATCGACCGCACGCACCCGACTGGTCTACGCACCGCGGGGCTGGCGCCGCCTGCGCGGCCTGGTCCTGCGGATGGGCGCGTTCGCGCTCGTCGAACTGCAGAAGCTCCGCCACGATCGGACCGAGCTGTTCACGCGACTGGTCCAGCCCGCCCTGTGGCTGCTGATCTTCGGCCAGACGTTCAGCCGCCTGCACCTCGTCGACACCGGCGGACTGCCGTACCTGACGTTCCTGGCACCGGGCATCATCGCGCAGTCCGCGCTGTTCATCTCGATCTTCTACGGCATCCAGATCATCTGGGACCGGGATGCGGGCATTCTGGCCAAGCTCATGGTGACGCCCGCACCCGCGTCGGCACTGGTGAGCGGTAAGGCATTCGCGGCGGGCGTGCGTTCGGTGGTCCAGGTGCTCGGCGTGGTCGTGCTCGCCTATCTCATGGGCATCGCGATGACGGTCAACCCGCTGCGGATCCTCGCCGCGATGGGCGTGGTGGTCCTCGGCTCGGCGTTCTTCGCATGCCTGTCGATGACGCTCGCCGGTCTCGTGCGCAAGCGCGATCGCATGATGGGGATCGGACAGGCCATCACGATGCCGTTGTTCTTCGCGTCCAACGCGCTCTATCCCGTCGACATCATGCCGGGCTGGCTGCGCTGGCTGTCGACCGTGAACCCGCTCAGCTACGAGGTGAACGCGCTGCGCGGGTTGCTGATCGGTACGCCGACAAACTGGCTGCTCGACATCACTGTTCTGGTGGTGGCCGCCGTAGCGGGGGTCGCGGTCGCATCGACATTGCTGAGACGGCTGGTTCGTTAGCGGGCGCGCAGGGCGTCCGCCAGAGTCCAGATCGAGATGCCCAGCAGGGCAACATCTTTGATCAGGAATCCACCGGTGACGGAGAGCGCCGGGAAGCCGCCCGCCGACGCCTCGAAGACACCTGGCGTGGTGAACAGGAAGCTGATCGTGGCGAGAAAGAGCAGGATCGCAAGCAGGCTGCCGCCGATCGACACCTTCGGCCACCACGGCTTGACGGCCAGCAGCACCGCGGCGGCCAGCTCGAACACGCCGAGCAGGCTCGAGAACGCGCGGACCGAGAAGATGTCGTAGAGCCAGCCCATGAACGGGCTGGCCGCGACCAGCGGCTGGATACCCGCGGCCTCGTAGGCCATGAACTTCAGGCCGCCGAACCAGGCGATCACCACCACCAGGCCGTAGCGCGCCGCCAGGCCGGCGACGGTGTCGAGCGTGGCATCGGTGCGATTCATCAATGAGTTGTTGTTCGTCATGCCCCGTAGTGCGTGGCCGAAGCTGGACCGTTACACGTCCCAACCAACCGGTGGTTTAGTGTGCAGTCAGATCCACCGAGCAGGGAGACGGTCATGCAACTGGCGCTCACACCGGAGGAAGCAGCCTTCAGAGACGAGCTGCGCACCTTCTACACCACGAAGATCCCCGCCGAGATCCGCGAGCGGTCTCGCCAGGGTCTCGAACTGCGCAAGGAAGACTTCGTCACCGCGCACAAGATCCTGCACGAGCACGGTCTGGCGGTGCCGAACTGGCCGGTCGAGTGGGGCGGCAAGGACTGGACACCCAACCAGCATCAGATCTGGCTCGACGAGATGCAGCTGGCATGTGTCCCCGAGCCGCTGACCTTCAACGCCAGGATGGTCGGACCGGTGATCGCCGAGTTCGGGTCGCAGGAGGTCAAGGAGCGTTTCCTGCCGCCGACCGCGGCCCTCGACATCTGGTGGTGCCAGGGCTTCTCCGAGCCCGAGGCCGGATCCGATCTGGCCTCGCTGCGGACAACGGCCATCCGCGACGGCGACACCTACGTCGTGAACGGCCAGAAGACCTGGACGACGCTCGGCCAGCACGCCGACTGGATCTTCTGCCTGGTGCGCACCGACCCGAACGCGCCCAAGAAGCAGGCCGGCATCTCGTTTCTGCTGATCGACATGAACACCCCGGGCATCACGCTGCGGCCCATCAAGCTGGTCGACGGCAGCTTCGAGGTCAACGAGGTGTTCTTCGAAGACGTCCGGGTGCCCGCCGACCAGCTCGTCGGTGAGGAGAACCAGGGCTGGACGTACGCCAAGTTCCTGCTCGGCAACGAACGCACCGGCATCGCGCAGGTGGCCCGGACAAAGGTCCGCCTCGCCGAGGTGAAGGAAAGGGCCAAGGAATCCGGTCTGCTGTCCGACCCGCTGTTCGCCGCGCGGCTGGCCGAGGCGGAGAACGACGTGCTCGCCCTTGAGCTCACCCAGATGCGGGTCACCTCGGCATCGGCCGACGGCAAGCCGAGCCCGGCGTCGTCGGTGCTCAAGCTGCGCGGCAGTCAGCTCCAGCAGACCGCGACCGAGCTGCTCGTCGAGGTGGCAGGCCCCGATGCGCTTCCGTTCGACGCGGGCGACATCGCGTCACCCGAGTGGGCCCAGCTGGCCGCACCGCATTACCTGAACTACCGCAAGACCTCGATCTACGGCGGCAGTAACGAGGTACAACGCACCATCATCGCGTCCACCATTCTCGGATTGTGAGTTGAGCCATGGATTTTCAGCTGACCGACGAACAGACCCTGCTGGCAGACACCACGCGTGACCTGCTGTCGTCGAGCTATGACGCCGAGACCCGCAACAAGGTCGTCGATTCCGACCCGGGCTACAACCCGCAGGTGTGGAGCCAGCTCGCCGACATCGGCGTACTCGGACTGGGTTTCGACGAGGATTCCGGCGGACAGATCGAGATCATGCTGGTGTTCAACGAGCTCGGGCGTCAGCTTGCGCCCGAGCCGGTGCTGCACGGCGCGATCGGGCCGGGTTCGCTCATCGCCGAACAGGGCAGCGCCGACCAGCGGGCACTGCTCGACGAGGTGGCTGCCGGACAACGGCTGCTCGCCTTCGCCCACGCCGAACCCGGACCGCGCGGCGCGGCGATCGCCACGACCGCTGCCCGCGAAGGTGATTCGTGGACACTGACCGGCACCAAGAATCCGGTCTTGGCCGGCGACAGCGCCAACACGCTGATCGTGAGTGCGGCGTTGCCGGACGGCGGCGTCGGACTGTTCCTGGTGGACGCGTCGGGCAGCGGGGTCACGCGCACCGCTTACCGGACCTTCGACGGACGGCGCGGCGCCCAGATCGAGCTCGCCGCCGCGCAAGCCGAGCCGCTCGGCGAACCGGTCGACGCGACGGGCGCCATTACCCGTGCGCTGGTGCGGATCTCGTCGGCACTGTGTGCCGAGGCGGTCGGCGCGATGGAAGAGGCGCTGCGCCTGACGACCGATTACCTCAAGCAGCGCAAGCAGTTCGGCGTCACCCTGAGTAAGTTCCAGACGCTCACGCAACGGGCCGCCGACATGTACATGTCGCTGGAACTGGCACGCAGCATGACGAACTACGCCGCCATGTCGATCGCCGACGGCGAGTTCGACCCGGTCATCGCGGCGCGGGCAAAGCTGCAGATCGGTCGCTCGGGCAGGCACATCGCGCAGGAGTCCATTCAGCTGCACGGCGGGATCGGCATCACCGCGGAGTATCCCGTCGGGCATTACGCGGCGCGGCTCACCGCGATCGAGCACACGCTCGGCTCGTCGCAGGACCAGTTGCACACCCTCATCGGGCAACTCGCCGACTACGAGATCGTCACCCTGTAAGAGTGCGTCAGCCCGCCAGCCGGGCCACGGAACCCATCGGGATGGGTAACCAGCTCGGCCGGTGCCTGGCCTCGTAGGCCGCCTCGTAGACCGCCTTGTCGAGTTCGTAGGCGGCCAGCAGCTCGGGCTGATCGCGCGGATCGGCGCCCGCGACAACTGCGTAGCCGTCGCAGAACGCCGCGCTGTTGCGGTCCACCCACTCGCGGGCGCGTGCCGCGAGCTGCCGGGCCCGGTCCTCGTCGGCCGCCTGCTCCACCAGTCGCTGGTGTGCGGCGTACTCGAATGACCGGAGTATGCCCGCGACGTCGCGCACCGGTGAATCCGGGCGCCTGCGTTGTTCGAGCGGCTGGCCGGGTTCACCCTCGAAGTCGATCAGGAGCCACCGCTCGGGCGTGCGCAGCACCTGGCCGAGGTGAAGGTCACCGTGCACGCGTTGCACGGTGACGAGTTCACCGGCGAGCTTGTGATAGCGCTCCTCGATCAGCGGAACATATTCGCGCAGTTGCGGTACCGCCTCCACGGCAGCCGCAAGCCGCTGCAACATGATCTCGGTGGGGAAGGGTGCGGACTCGGCACCGAGCGCATCGGCCAGGCACGCGTGCACCGACGCGACGGCTTCGCCGAGCCGGTACGACTCGCCGGCGAAATCGCCGCCGACCTCATCGGCGTACAGATCGCCCTCGGCATAGAGATCGCGGGTGCTTGCCGTCGCCATGTCCCAGCCCTCGGCGGAGTTCGCGGCGAACTCGGTGACCATACCCAACGCGTACGGCGAACCGTCCCAAGTGGTTTCGAACGAACCGAGCAGCCGGGCCACGTGCGGGTTGTCGGCCCTTGCCAGGACGCGGTTGAGTTCGATGTCGGGATGCACGCCGGGCGTGATACGCCGGAACACCTTCAGCACGGCGTCCTGCCCGAACACCACGCTGGTGTTGCTCTGCTCTGCCGACGACACGCGCGGTGGGGCCTCCAGCGGCAGTTCGGCACCGGGTTCGCTGGAGAACGTCACCCCGTCGACGGTCGCGGATTCGCCGATGAGCGACAACAGGTATCGCGCGGCGTCCGGATCGTACAGCGCGTCGTAGGCGGTGCGGTCGTCCTCTGAGCCGATGGTCGCGACATTGCTGTATTCGTCGATCGGGCCTTTGATCTGCGCATGGTCGAACTCGACGATCACCTGGTACCGCTCGGATGCGCCGCCGGCGTAGGTCACGTCGAGCAGCACCAGTTTCAATCCGTCACGCAGTGTCGCCACCATACCTGGTGTGGCAGAGGTCAATTCGCGGTTGCGGCCGGCATACCACCGTTGCCCCGACAGCCAATCGCCGAAAGGAATATTCATCACTGTGCTCCCGGTTCTGGGTCAGGCTCACGAAGCTCGAACCAGTAGAACCCGTGCCCCGGCAACGTGAGCAGGTACGGCAGTTGGCCGATACTGGGAAACTCGACATAGCCGGACATCTCAACTGGAATGTAGCCCATCCACTCCTGCAGGTTCAGCTCGATGGGCTGCGGGAAGCGCGACAAGTTGTTGACGCACAACACGGCGTCTTTGGTCCCGCTGTCCCCGTTGCCGCCGTCGATCTCACGCACATAAGCCAGCACCGAGGGGTTGGACCCCCCCAACTCCCGGAACGATCCGACGGCGAACGCATCGTGACGGCTACGCACCGACAACATGTTGCGCGTCCAGTTCAGAAGCGAATTCGAGCTGTCGCGCTGAGCTTCGACGTTGACCGACTGGTACCCGTAGATCGCGTCCTGATTGGGCGGCAGGTACAGCCGGCCCGGATTGGCCTTGGAGAACCCGGCGTTACGGTCCGGCGTCCACTGCATCGGGGTGCGCACGCTGTCGCGGTCGCCCAGCCAGATGATGTCACCCATGCCGATCTCGTCGCCGTAGTACAGCACCGGCGAACCCGGCAGCGACAACAGCATCGCGGTGAACAGCTCGATCTGGTTGCGGTCGTTCTCCAGAAGCGGTGCGAGCCTGCGCCGGATACCGACGTTGGCCTTCATCCGCGGATCCTTGGCGTACTCCGCGTACATGTAGTCGCGCTCTTCGTCGGTGACCATCTCGAGCGTGAGCTCGTCGTGGTTGCGCAGGAAGATTCCCCATTGCGCCATGTCCGGTATGGGCGGTGTCTGCGCGAGGATCTCCGAGATGGGGAAGCGCGACTCCCGCCGCACAGCCATGAAAATCCGTGGCATCAGCGGGAAATGGAAGGCCATATGGCATTCGTCGCCGCCGGTGGCCGGATCACCGAAATACTCCACCACGTCGGCCGGCCACTGGTTGGCCTCCGCGAGCAACACGCGCCCGGGGAATTCGTCGTCGATCACCTTGCGGCACTTCTTGAGGAACGCGTGTGTCTCCGGGAGGTTTTCGCAGTTCGTGCCTTCGCGTTCGAACAGATAGGGCACCGCGTCGAGCCGGAATCCGTCGATGCCGAGGTCCAACCAGAACCTCAGCACGTCGATCATCGCTTCCTGCACGGCCGGGTTGTCGTAGTTGAGGTCGGGCTGATGGGAGAAGAACCGGTGCCAGTAGAACTGGCGGCGAACCGGGTCGAACGTCCAGTTCGACTCCTCGGTGTCGACGAATATGATCCGCGCATCCGGGTACTTGTCGCTGGTGTCGCTCCAGACGTAGTAGTCGCCGTACGGCCCGTCGGGGTTGCGCCGGGATTCCTGGAACCACTCGTGCGAATCCGAGGTGTGGTTCATCACGAGATCGGTGATGACCCGGATCCCGCGCCGGTGTGCGGCATCGAGGAGCTCGACGAAGTCGTCGACCGTGCCGAACTCGGGCAGCACCCGGTAGAAGTCACGGATGTCGTAACCACCGTCGCGCAGCGGCGAATCGTAGAACGGGGGCAACCACAGGCAGTCGACCCCCAACCATTTCAGGTAGTCCAGCCGCTCGGTCAGGCCGCGCAGATCGCCGACGCCGTCGGCATTCGTGTCGTGGAACGCCCGCACCAGCACCTCGTAGAAGACCGCCCGCTTGAACCAGCTGCGGTCGGTCGGCAGGGCCCTGGCATGAGCGAAATCCTCAGCGGTCGGATGCTCCACCACGCCTGCCTCGACGTGGCTTCCCTGATTGACGTCCATCTCCCTCCCATCCTCGGTTCAACGTACCCACTTCGAAGGTGTTGGACACCCGGGAACCATGCGCGATCCGCCTGCGGCTTCGCGCTACGGCCGAAACGATCGTGCAGCAACGCTATTCACTGAGGACGCCACGTTTGCGGAAAAACTAACGGTTGAATAAGAGCCGACGGCGGGTTAGGTTTTCCCCGATTTGATCTTGTCGCCGGCCTGACGACCGGCGATCGAAATACACATTCGACGAGGGATGGCCCGTGGCTGAGTCGGCACCTAATGATGGTGAAGCACCCGTAATCGTTGGTCTGTCCGATGCGGCGATGCACATGTACACCGCCGCCATCGACGCGCTGCCGCATGTGGGCGATGCAGAGTTTCCGGAGCGGGCCGCAGTGGTGTTCAGCGGTCTGCGCAAGCTGCAGGCCTCGCTGTCCGAGGCAGCCGGGCGCAGCCGCGTCACGCCGTCGGTCATCGTCGCGCTGAGCGGGGTGCGCAGCCGCTACGACGAGCTGATGGTGACCGCCGCCGAAGGCCCTGGCGCCACGCTGGGTCAGCGGCTCTACGTGGCACGTATGCGGGCCAAGCTCACCACCGCCGAAGCGGCCAACGGCATCGGCGTCCGCCAGGACCTCATCGAGGCGGTCGAAGCCGAGGAGCCTGCCACCGAGGCCGAGACCGCACAGATCAAAGAACTCATCGCCGCACTGGGCGGCTGAGCAGTCCAGCCGCCTGCCTCAGCGCAGAAACCGGCGGATCGCCGGAGCGTAGCCGGTCTCGGCCGGCTGTGCGCGGCGGTAGCCGACGAATCCGGCGACGGCCGTCAGCAGCACGAGCGCGATGACCCCCGGTATCGCGGTCCGCAGATCGGGTGTCACCGCCCGCGGTACCGCGTCGGGCAACGCGGCCAGGCTGCGCTCAAGGGACCGTAGCGGGCCGTAGAAGCGGACCGCCTGAACCGACGCCTGGCCGGTCGGCGTCACGTTCGCGATCGGGTCGGCTCGGCGCTCGGCAACGACCACCGACTTTGCCAGCACCGACACCGCCGGTGAGCTGGGCGGTGGAGCGGGAGCCGCAGCGACGGGCTTGGGGGCAGGCGTTCGGATCTCGATCCGCGTGGCCCGCACGACCGGCCGGGCAGCCCTCGAACGAGCCGGCTTGGCGCCCGCCCGCGGTGCCCGACGCGCGCCGGCACCCGTCGCGAAATAGTCCGAGCCGTTCGTGTCTTTCCGAGCCTTCGCAGGCGGCGCGGCGCCCGGCGAAATGCCGATCCCGTCCAGCGGGCCATCGTCGCAGGGTCCCGAAGCCCGCGTGGCCGATGCACTCACCACCGCGGCCACGAACAGCAGCGCAAGCATGGCCAGCACCGCGCATGCCCGTTCCGACGCCCTCGCCACAGTTTCCCCGATCCGGATGCGTTGATTGCCAGAAATCAGCGATCGTTGTCGCGATCTCGCGCTATCAACGTGTTTCGTCGATGGCCATAGTAGTACGGGATTTGCCAAAATTGCGCGCCAACTTGGCTGGCCCTTCGGCGGTAGGGTTCGTGCGTGGCACTTCGCGACTCAAGTGGAACTCGTCGCTCGCGCGACCATGGAGACCCGGGCGACGCACCAACGGTTCCTCCCCCACTCACCCCTGTCCGCGACGTCGTGCGGCCGTCGGCCGCGGAGGAGGCCCGCACGATCGCGGCATCCACCAACACCGGCACGCTCGCCACGTTGACCGAGGACGGTGACCCGTGGGCATCGTTCGTGACCTACGGGTTGCTCGCCGGGGCACCGGTGCTGTGCGTGTCGAACCTGGCCGAACACGGCCGCAATCTGGCAGGCGACCCGCGGGCCAGCATCGCGATCGTTGCCCCGAACGCCGAGTCGGATCCGCTGGCCAGCGGTCGCGTCACCCTTGCCGGGATCGCCGAGCGCCCCGAGGGCGATGAGCTGGCGGCCGCCCGCGACGCGCATCTGGCCGCGGTCGCGGCGGCGAAGTACTACATCGACTACAGCGACTTCACGGTGTGGGTATTGCGCGTGCACCGGGCGCGCTGGGTGGGTGGCTACGGCCGGATGGACTCCGCGACCGGTGCGGCGTACGCCGCGGCCGAGCCCGATCCGGTGACGCCGCGGGCCGCCGGGGCGATCGAACACCTCAATGCCGACCACGCCGACTCGCTGACCGCCATGGCGCGCACCCTCGGCGGCTACCCCGACACGACCGCGGCGGTGTGCACCGGCGCCGACCGCTACGGCCTGGATCTGCGGGTCACGACCGAACGGGGCATCGCCTACACCCGGGTCGGTTACGCCGCTCCGATCGGCTCGTACGACGAGCTTCGCGGCGCCACAGTCGAATTGGCCCGGCGCGCGCGGCAGGGTTGAACTGCCCGACGGACCGGCCCACCTGGTGCAATACGATCGCGGTATGCCCGCTGCGACCGAACGCCCGGAGACTTGGCAAGCCGCCTTCGACCTGATCCGCACCCGCGGCTACGAGCATCGCGAAGAGCCGTTCCGGCTCGTCAGCGGACAGCTCAGCCATGACTACATCGACGGCAAGTACGCGATAGACACCGGCGAGCGCATGACCATCGTCAGTCGCGCGGTCGCCGACCTGGCCGCCGCACAGGGCATCGAGTTCGACGCCGTCGGCGGATTGACCATGGGCGCCGATCCGCTCGCGCACGGTGTCGCGATGGTGACCGGCAAGGCGTGGTTCTCGGTCCGCAAGGAGCAGAAATCGCGGGGCCGTGAACAGTGGATCGAAGGTACCCGGCTCGAACCGGGTACCCGGGTGCTCCTGGTCGACGACGTGATCAGCACGGGCGGCTCCACCGAGATCGCCTATGAGCGCGTGACGGCGGCGGGTGCGGTGGTCACCGGGGTCATTCCGATGGTGGATCGCGGCGACGTCGCGGCGGGGCGGTTCGCCAAGCGCGGGGTGCCGTTCGCGGCGCTGGTGACCTATCGCGATCTCGGCATCGAACCGGTCAAGGACGTCTAGGGCTCAGACGACCAGAACCGGAGCCGTCTCGAGCCCGACACTCACGGCCGCACCGGCTTCGAAGGCGCGGGCCTGTCCACTCGTCATCTGCGCATGGATCACCGCGCCGTCCGGCAGCGTCACGTACACGCGCGAGATCGGTCCAAGGAACGCCACCGACGCCACCGTGGCAGCGCCGGCCGGGTCGGCCCGCACCGTGACCGACTCGGGCCGAACCATCGCCGTGCCCGCACCCGCGGTCACCGATCCGGGCAGCGTCGGGACGGCCACGCCGAGCAGATGGGCCCGCCCGCCCGACACCTCGGCCGCGACCTTGTTGTGCAACCCGACGAACTCGGCGACGAACGGGGTCGAGGGGTTGGCGTACAACTCCGCGGGCGCCGCGAGTTGCTCGAGTTTGCCCTGGCTCATCACTCCGACCCGATCGGCAACCGCGAGCGCCTCCTCCTGGTCGTGGGTGACGAACAGCGTCGTGGTTCCGACCTCCAGCTGCACGCGCCGAATCTCGTCGCGCAACTGCGCGCGCACCTTGGCATCGAGCGCCGAGAGCGGCTCGTCCAGCAACAGCACGCGGGGCTGGATCGCCAGCGCCCTGGCGAGTGCGACGCGCTGCTGCTGACCGCCCGACAACTCACTGGCGTACTTGTGTTTGTGGGCAGCCAGCCCGACCAGATCGAGCATGTCAGCGGCACGGGAAAGCCTCTCCCCCTTGCCTTTTCCGCGCATCTTCAGCCCGAAGGCGACATTGTCCAGCACGGTCAGGTGCGGGAACAGGCTGTATGCCTGAAACACCATGCCCATATCGCGCTTGTTGGCGGGCACCGAACTGACATCCTGACCGCCGACCCGCACGATGCCAGACGTCGCCTCGTCCAGCCCGGCCACGATGCGAAGGGCCGTGGTCTTGCCGCAACCGGACGGGCCGAGCAGTGCCACGAGCTCGCCCGGCTCGATGTGCAGGCTGAGTCCGTCGAGCGCCTTGACGTTGCCGTAGGCGCGGGTGAGGTCGTTCAGCTCGACCGCCACACTCGGACTGCTCACGCCTGGTCTCCTAACTTGCGGCGCCCGCGGGTGACGAGCGCCAAAGCCAACAACAACACGAATCCGAGCAGCAGGACGGCCAGCGAGGCGGCGACCGACGTCGGGCCGTCACTCTTGCCGATCGCGACGATCTGCACCTGCAGCGTTTGAAAGCCACTCAGCGACGCGATGGTGTATTCACCGAGCACGACGGCGATGGAGATGAACGCCGCGGACAGGATTCCGGACCAGATGTTGGGCACGATCACGCGCGCGATCGTGGTGAACCAGCCCGCGCCCAGCGAGCGGGCCGCCTCCGAAAGGGTCTTGAGGTCGATGGCAGCGAGCGCCGAATCGATGGACCGGTAGGCGAACGGCAGCACGAGCACGATGTAGACGAATGTGAGCGTCAGCGCCGACTCCCCGAGAAGGTAAGTCACCCACAGATATACGTTGCGCAGGCCGACCACGATCACCAGAGCCGGGATCGTCAGCGGTAGCAGACACAGGAATTCGACGATTCCGCTCGCCCACCGCGCACGGAGCCGGACCCAGATCATGGTCGGCACCAACAGGATCAGCATTCCCGCGACCGTGAACACCGCGAGCAACAACGAGATCACGATGGACTGGTAGAGCGCATCGTCGGCCACGAGGTTGCGCCACGCCGCCAGCGTGCGTCCGCCCTCGATCAGATTGCGGGTGGAGAAGTCGGCCATCGCGTAGAGCGGGAACAAGAAGAACAGTCCGAACACGACCCAGAGCGCGACCCGCACGACGCGCCTCATTTGAGCCACCTCGCGGTCCGGCGCACCAACAGGTTGTAGGCGATCATCACGGCCGCGACCACGACGATCATCTCCAGTGCCAGCGCATAGGCGAATCCGGACTGCCCGAGCACCACTTCACTGGTGAGCGCCGCGCGGATCAACAACGGCACGATCGGACTGCCCTGGCTGACCAATGCCGCCGCCGTGGCGTACGCGGCGAAGGCGTTGGCGAACAACAGCAGCGCCGAGCCCAGGAACGCCGGTGTCAGCAGCGGGACGGCCACCTCGCGCAGGTACTGCCAGGTCGATGCGCCGAGGCTGACTGCGGCTTCACGCCACTGCTCGCGCAGCCCCTCCAAGGCGGGGACGAACACGATGACCATGAGTGGGATCTGAAAATAGGTGTACACCAACGTCAATCCGGCCAGGCCGTACAGCCAGCCGGACCCGGCCAGATCCCATCCCAGATGCTCGGCGGCCCACAGCGTCAGCACGCCGTTGAGGCCGATCGTCGCGAGGAACGCGAAAGCCAATGCCACGCCGCCGAACTGCGCGAGCACGCTGCACAGCGCCAGCACCGAACGGCGCAGCATCGACGTGGGCGGTGAGCTCACGATCAACCAGGCGAGCACCGCGCCGAACACCGCACCCAGCAGTGCGGTGCTCGCCGAAAGCAACACGCTCTTGCTCAACGCCGCAAGTGCGGTGCCCGAGAACAACGCGGCGATGCGCTCGAGCGAGAACGATCCGTCGGCGAAGAACGCCATGACGATCACCGTCGCGGTCGGCACGATCAGGAAGATCGTGACCACCGCGAAGAACGGCAACAGCGGCAGGGCGTCTCGGATTCGCCGAACCAGGGTTCGACCACCCATTCGCCGCGTCAGCCGATCGCCTTGGCCCAGTTGTCGGCGAGATACTTTGTGGCGGCTTCGGTTTGCGCCTGGGTCGGAATGGTGACCGGACCGTCGATGACCGGAAGGTCGCCGAACGCTGCGTTGTCCACGGTGCCGGCCGCTGCCATCTTGTCAGCCCGCACCGGGCGCACCCCGCCTGCGGCATAGAGGTTCTGACCCTCGTCGCTGAACAGGAACTCCTGCCACAGCCGGGCCGCCGCCGGATGCGGTGCATCCTTGTTGATGGCCTGGTAGTAGTAGCCGGCCACGGCGGCGTCGTGCGGTACCAGCACCTGCCAGCCCGGCACCTTCTGACTTTCGGTGGCGTTGAGGTAGTTCCAGTCGATCACCACGGGCGTCTGGCCCGATTCGATCGTGGCCGGGGTCGGATCGACGGGAAGGAAGTTGCCTGCCTGCTTGAGCTTGGTGAAGAACTCGACGCCGGGTGCGATGTCGTCGGCGGATCCGCCCTGCGACACCGCGACCATCAGTACGCCGGAGAAGCCCGCGCCGGCCTGGGTGGGATCACCGTTGAGCGCGACCTTGCCGTGGTACTCGGGTTTGAGCAGATCGTTGACGCTCGTGACCGGCGGCACCTTGCTGGAATCGAAACCGATGGACATGAAGCCGCCGTAGTCGTTGACCCAGGCGCCGTTGGGATCCTTGAACTTGTCCGGGATGTCGTCGAACGTCGCGACCTTGTACGGGGCAAACATCGAGGCGTTCGCCAGCGCGACCGACTGCCCGAGATCGAACACGTCGGGCGCGGTGCTCTTGCCCTTCTGCTGATTGGCGGCGTTGATCTCGTCCTGGCTTGATGCGTCGGGCTGGGCCGAGTTGACCTTGATCCCGTACTTGTCGGAGAACGCCTTGATGATCTCGCCGTAGTTAGCCCAATCCGGCGGCAGCGCAATCACGTTGAGCTCGCCTTCGGCTTTCGCCGCCTCGACGAGCTTGTCCATTCCGCCGAAGTCGGCCGCCGACTTCGCTTCGGCCACTTTCACTCCGCTGTCGGTTTCACCGCTCGCGGCGTCCTTCTCAGGTGGGGCGCAGGCCGCGAGGCCCACGACTACCAGGGCCGAGGCGGCGACGGCGGCAGCCTTCGGGATGAACCGTGATGTGATCATGGGCCAAACCTTCCGATGGTCAGGAGGCGCCGCAGTGGCGCGCCGGTTACCGGATCTCGTCGTGAATCGGTCACCTGGATGAACGGATCCGCAGGTTCGTATTTCTGCACGAGACAGGCGCATCGCACCATATCGTGACCTCGGCGAACAGGGGGCAAGTTCGATGCGGGCGTCATGCCTACATGGGTTTGCCGCGAATTTTCCCAGGTCGTGCCGCTAGCATCAGTGGGGTGTCTGAACGCGAAGCCGGGGGGAGCTTCGATTACCTGTGGGACGACCCTCCTTCCGGTCCCAAAGCGGGCCCCCGTGCGGGCCGTGACGGCTTCGACGGGTTCGACATCAACACCTGGAATTTCAAACCGGCCCCGGTGCCCTGGTACCGGACCCGCGGCGCGGCCATCGCCTTGATCGCGGCGGGCGTGGCCGCGGCCGCGATCGTGGTCTCGCTGGTGCTGTTGTTGCTTCGGGGGTCGTCGCCGGTGGTCGACGACGACGAGCCGACATCGGTAGCACCGAGCGCCACCACCGCACCGCCGAGTCCTTCGCCGTCGTTGCGGGTGGGCGTACCGCCCGCACCGCCCCCGCCGCCTCCCCCGCCGGCGCAGGAAGCGCCCCGGGCCCCGGTGTACCGGCCGACGCAGCGCCCGAGCGATAACAAGAAGCCCGAGATCGGCGTGACCCGTACCCCGGTCACCCGTTCGCCGATCAGCGTCGCACCCCAACCAAGGCATCCGCGCAACTGAGGCTCGACGCCTAACCTGGGTCCATGGCCGGATTCGACGCTGTGACCGAATTCGCGAATGCGCCCGCCGCGGTGCTGGCGACGCTGGGTTCCGGCGGTGCACCGCACGTGGTTCCGGTGGTGTTCGCGGTGCGCGGCAACGCCGAGTCGGCGACCATCTACACCGCGGTCGACGCCAAGCGGAAGTCCACCCACAAGCTGCGCAGGCTGGCCAACATCGAGCGCGATGCGCGGGTGAGTCTGCTCGCCGACCACTACACCGACGACTGGACGCAGTTGTGGTGGGTGCGGGCCGACGGCCTGGCCGCGACGCATTACAGCGGCGAGGAGATGGCGACCGGCTATGCACTGCTGCGCGCCAAATACCGTCAGTACGAACGGATTGCGTTGGACGGGCCGGTCGTGACGATCGCGGTCACGCGCTGGTCCTCGTGGCAGGCGTGACCGGCCCATGAGCGACGCGCCGCGCAAGGCACCTCGACAGGACCGGTCCCGCGAAACCGTCGACGTGGTGTTGGAGGCGGCCGCGCAGGTCTTCGAACGAGAAGGCTTGGCGGCCACCACAAACCGCATCGCCGAGCGGGCCGGTGTGTCGATCGGCTCGGTGTACCAGTACTTCCCGAACAAACACGCGTTGCTGTACGCGCTGGCCGAGCGGCATGTCCGCGACGCCGTCGAGCGACTCGACGCGGTGTTCGCCCGGCTGCGTTCGGAACTCCCGCCGTTCGACGACACCATGCGGACGATCCTCGGTGAGGTCGTCGAACTGCACAGCGACCGGCCCGGCCTGCACGGCCTGATGCACCGCGTGGCTCCGCGGCGCGCGAAGGAGCTTGCCGCGCTGCAGGCGTTCGAGGACTACCTCGCGCGCGAGATCGCCTTTCACCTCAAGCGGTGCGACCGTGCCGGTGACGACGACCCACTGGTGACCGCACAGGCGCTGGTCCACGCGATCGACGCCCATCTGCACCGGGTGCTGACGCGGCGCGGCATGAACGTCGATCAGCTAGTGAATCTGGTCGAGCGCCTGCTCGCGCACCCGGCGTAGGGCCGACACCAGCTGGCTCAGCCCCGGCTCTTCCACCGGGTAGTGGCCACAGTTCTCCAACATCACGAGCCGCGTCGGCGCGGCGATACGGTTGAGGAACCGGATGCTCAGCGCCGGCGGCGTCCAGCGGTCAGCGCCGGGATGCACGAGCGTGACCGGTGCCCCGTCGAACGTCTCGGGTGCGGTGTGAGAGTAGTTGAGCCAGCTCGACAGAAATCCGAGTGGTACCCGTATCCCGCCGCCCTTCGGGTCGGTCGCACACAACCGGGACAGCTCACGGTTGCCGCTCATCGCCGTCATCTTGACCAGCCATCGGATAGGCACGCGCAACCCGCCCACAACCGGTTCGGCGCGCCGCATGAGCCCGGGCGCCACCACTCCCACCGGAGGTATGCGCGACGCGGCCCGCCGCGCCGCCGGGTCGGCCGGATCGAGCAGACAGGTCGCCACCACATGCGTTACCAGCCGCGTCCGCGCCGCGACCTCATAGGCGAGCAGGCCACCCATGCTGGCACCGAACAGGATGAACGGGCGATCGTCGCGCTCACATTCGGCCCGGACCAGATCGCACAGCAGCTCGACCCAGTCGTCGTATCTGACCGACGCCGGGCGTGGATCGACGGTGTCTCCGTACAGGGGCAGATCGGGAACAAGCACGTCGGCGCCCTCGGCTGCGGCGAAGGCCGCGAACGGCCACAACGCTCCCGAATAGCCACCGGCTCCGTGGAGCACCAGGGCCCGGATGTCGCTGTCCGGCACGGATGCCCGCGCGATGTGCACGTTGCGGCCGCGCCACGACCACCACGTGGAGGTCGGTTCGATCATGGGTTCGGCGCGGTACTGCGATGGTACGAAGCGGGCATAGGCGTCGAAGTCCCGAACGGTGTTCATGTGTTCAGCCTCGATGCGGCAGCTCGTCCGGACAACTCGCATTCGGCGCCCGGCAATTGCCCGGTCAGCACGCCCGGACGGTGCTGTGCTCACATTATCCGCGCCTGCCGGCAGGACTTGTGCTGTAGGTCACATCGGGGAATGGTGGAGGCAGGTCCGGCGGGCCGCAGCGTGGCGTCCCGGGGATTCAGGGAGGCAGGCCATGGCGGACAGGACGAACTCATCGGCAGGCGCAGGCGTGGTACCCACGGCGGACAGTCCGGCGACCATTCGCAACGTGGCCCTGGTCGGTCCGTCGGGGGCAGGTAAGACCACGCTCGTCGAGGCGCTGTTGGTCGCGGCCGGCGTGTTGAACCGGGTCGGTTCGGTGGTCGACGGGTCGACGGTGTGCGACTTCGACGACGCGGAGATCTCGCAGCAGCGATCGGTCGGTCTCGCCTTGGCCCCGTTGCAGCACAACGCGATCAAGGTCAATCTGATCGACACTCCCGGCTACGCCGACTTCGTCGGTGAACTGCGCGCCGGCCTGCGTGCCGCCGACTGCGCGATGTTCGTCATCGGCGCCAACGAGGGCATCGACGAGCCGACCAAGGCGCTGTGGCTGGAATGCGCCGACGTGAACATGCCGCGCGCTGTGGTCATCACCAAGCTCGACCATGCGAGGGCCAACTACGCCAGCGCGCTGGCCGCCGCGCAGGAGGCGTTCGGGGACAAGGTCCTGCCGCTCTATTTCCCCGCTGGGGAGGGTGTCATCGGGCTGCTCACGCGCACGCACTACGAGTACGCCGACGGCAAGCACACCACGCACGCACCGGCCGGGTCCTACACCGACGAGATCGAAGAGCTTCGCGGCTCACTCATCGAGGGGATCATCGAGGAATCCGAAGACGAAACGCTCATGGAGCGCTACCTCGGCGGCGAGGAAATCGACGAGTCGGTGCTCATCGCAGACCTGGAGAAAGCCGTCGCCCGCGGCTCGTTCTTTCCGGTGATCCCGGTCTGCAGCGGCTCCGGGGTCGGCACACTGGAACTGCTCGAGGTCATCACCCGCGGGTTTCCCTCACCGCCCGAACATCGGCTGCCCGAGGTCTTCACGCCTGCGGGCGCGGCGCGCAAACCGTTGGCATGCGATCCGGAAGGCCCGCTGCTGGCCGAGGTGGTGAAGACGACGTCGGATCCCTATGTCGGCAGGGTCAGCCTGGTCCGGGTGTTCTCCGGCACCATCAGGCCCGACGCCACCGTGCATGTGTCGGGCCATTTTTCGGCGCTGACGAACTCCAACGGGTCATCCGGTCACGCCGACTCCGGCTCGATGTCGGCGCACGCCGATCACGATGAGGACGAGCGCATCGGCGCCCTCTCGTTCCCCCTCGGCAAACAGCAGCGGCCTGCGCCGTCGGTCGTGGCCGGAGACATCTGCGCGATCGGCCGGTTGAGCCGGGCCGAGACCGGGGACACGCTCAGCGACAAGGCCGATCCACTTGTCCTGCGACCCTGGACGATGCCCGATGCCCTCCTGCCGGTGGCCGTGTCACCGCGCGCGAAGACCGACGAGGACAAGCTCTCGGTCGGCCTGCAGCGCCTGGCGGCCGAGGATCCGACGTTGCGCATCGAACAGAACCCCGAGACCCACCAGATCGTGCTGTGGTGCATGGGCGAGGCCCACGCCGGGGTGGTGCTCGAGGCCTTGTCCCGCCGGTACGGCGTATCGGTGGACACGGTCGAGCTACGCGTCCCGTTGCGGGAGACGTTCGGCGGCAAGGCGAAAGGACACGGACGTCACGTCAAACAGTCCGGCGGCCACGGCCAGTACGCGGTATGCGACATCGAGGTCGAGCCACTGCCCGAGGGAAGCGGTTTCGAGTTCGTCGACAAGGTGGTCGGCGGCGCGGTACCGCGTCAGTTCATCCCGAGCGTCGAGAAGGGCGTGCGGGCGCAGATGGAGAAAGGTGTGGGGCCCGGCTACCCGGTGGTCGACATCCGGGTCACGCTGTTCGACGGCAAGGCCCACAGCGTGGACTCCTCGGATTACGCGTTCCAGATGGCAGGCGCGCTGGCGCTGCGCGAAGCCGCCGCGGCGACCAAGGTCAATCTGCTCGAGCCCGTCGACGACGTATCCGTGATCGTGCCCGACGAGCTGGTGGGCCCCGTGATGAGCGATCTCGCCGGACGCCGCGGCCGCGTGCTCGGAACCGACAAGGTCGGGGAGGAGCGCACGGTCGTCAAGGCCGAGATCCCCGAGGTCGAGCTGACCCGCTACGCAATCGACCTGCGGTCGTTGTCGCATGGGGCGGGCTCGTTCACCCGCGCGTTCGCCCGCTACGAACCGATGCCGGAATCCGCGGCTGCCCGGGTTCGCAGTTCGGCGTGACCTCGGACCGTCGATGCCGCCCGGCGAAAGCCGGCGGTTACATGTACCGCCCGCCCGTAACCTCCGCGACCGTGCCCGTCATATAGCCGGAGAGTTCGGAGGCGTAGAACAGCGCTACCGACGCGACCTCCTCCGGAGTGCCGGGACGCTGCATCGGTATCTCGGCGAGCTTGTACTCCCACACTTTCTCCGGCATGGCCGCTGTCATCGGGGTGCGGATCAAGCCGGGTTGAATGACGTTGACCCGCACTCCGAGGTGGGCGACTTCTTTCGCCGCGGCCTTGGACAGCCCGACGACTGCACCCTTGGCCGCAGAGTAATTGGTCTGGCCGGCGAACCCGACCTTGGCCGAGATCGACGACATGTTGACGATCGACCCGCCGCCGCGCTCGCGCATGACGGATGCGGCCAGCCGGGTGCCGTTCCAGCAGCCACGGAGATTGACCGCAACAACCTCGTCGAACTCTTCTTCGGTCATGGTGCGCATCGTGGCATCGCGAACGATCCCGGCGTTGTTCACGAGGACATCCACCGAGCCGAAGGTGTCGACAGCAGCGTCGAGTAACCGTGCAACGTCAGTCCCCGCCACTACGTCGCACGCGAGGCCGATGCTCGTGGGCAGTGTCTTGGCGACCTCAACGGCTTTCAGCCCGTCGATATCGCCGAGAACGGTCCTGGCTCCGTGGTCGGCGAAAAGTCGGGCGATGGCCAGCCCGATGCCCTGCGCCGCGCCTGTGATGACGGCGGTGCGTCCGGTCAACAGCCCGGGCCATGACGCGGCCGTCATCACGCGCGCTCCTGTGCCCGGCGAACGAGGCCGCCTCCGACGATCAGGCGCTGGATTTCGCTGGTTCCCTCATAGAGCCGCAGGAGACGAACGTCACGATAGATTCGCTCGACAGGGACTTCCCGCATGTATCCCGTGCCGCCGTGGATCTGTACGGCGAGATCGGCCACCTGGCATGCCATTTCGGTGCAGTACAGCTTTGCCGCTGACGGGGCGATGCGGCGGTCCCGGCCGGTGACGTAGAGCTGGGCCGCATCGCGGGCAAGGGCGCGTCCGGCCAACACGCCGGTCTGCTGGTCGGCAATCATGGCCTGCACCAACTGGAATTCACCGATCGGCGTGCCAGCTTGGGTGGCGGTTGCCGCGTATGCCACAGACTCGTCGAGGGCACGCTGTGCGGATCCGACCGCCAACGCGGCGATGTGAATCCGGCCCCGCGTGAGCGATGTCAACGCGGCACGGTAACCCGCTTCGTCGTCGCCGCCGACGAGCGCATCCGCATCGACCCGAACACCGTCGAATACGACTTCGGCGGTGCGGGAACCCTCCTGACCCATCTTGGCGTCCTTCGGCCCCACGGTCACACCGGCAGTCCCAGCGGGCACAAGGAACACCGCGAATCTGCGAGTCGACCCGGTGTCCGTCGCGACTCGCGCAAACACGACGAAGACGCCGGCCTCGGTGGCGTTGGTGATGAAACGCTTGGTGCCGTTGAGAATCCAGCCCCTACCGTCGAAAGTCGCGGTAGTCTTGAGACCGGCCGGACTCGAGCCCGCGCCGGCCTCAGTCAGGGCGAACGACGCGACGATGTCCCCGGACGCGATGCCGGGCAGCCACCGTTCCTTCTGCTCGTCGGTACCGAATCCGACAATCACCTGTCCGGCGATGCCGTTGTTCGTACCGAACAACGACCGAAGTGCAAGCGACGTATAGCCGAGTTCGAACGCGAACTCCACATCTTGCACCAGATCCAAACCGAGCCCGCCCCACTTCTGCGGGATCGCGTAACCGAACAGCCCCATGTCGGCAGCCTGCTCCCGGAGGTCTGCAGGAATTTCGTCGGTGGCCATGATCTCGGATTCCCGCGGTACCACCCTCGTGCGCACGAATGTCCTGACGTGAGCGCGGACGTCGTCGAAGACATCGGCTGGGACGTCGGAGTTACCGGTGTACATCGTTTTCTCCAGTACCTTTGGAGTCCAATGTGTTTCGCGTGTAGTTCGGCTCGCGCCGTTGCGTAAGCGCCTCGAGGCCTTCTTGGACTTCCGCACCGGCGAATCCGAGGAACTCCAGCGCGAGTCCCGTCTCGAAATGCGGCATCGCGCTTCTCAGCCAGGACTGCAACGCCTGTTTGGTCCAGCGCACGGCCAGTGGGGCGCTGTTCGCCAACCGGGACGCGATGTCGGCCGCGGTGTTGAGCACAGCGTCATCGGGAACGGCGCGTGAGACCAGGCCGATGCGCTCGGCTTCGGCTCCGCTGACCGGTTCACAGGTGAGCAGGTGGTATTTCGCCTTGGCGAGGCCACACAACAACGGCCAGATCAGCGCGGCGTGGTCACCGGCTGCGACGCCGAGTCGGGTGTGCCCATCGATCAGCCGGGCATCGTCGGCGACCACCGAGATGTCGGCCAACAGCGCTACGGCGAGCCCCGCTCCCACCGCCACACCCCGCACCGCGGATACCACCGGCTTGGAGAACTCGACGAGGTTGACGACGAGTTCGCGAGCTTCCCGCATGCCGTCGAGGCGGGCCTGCGGTTCATCGGCCAGACTGCGCACCCACGCGAGGTCGCCTCCGGCGCTGAAGTTGGCTCCCGCGCCACACACCAGGACCGCGCGCACCCGATCGTCGGCGTCCGCCTCGCGCCAGATCCTCGTGATCTCTGCGTGCCCGACTGCGTCGAGCGCATTGGCGCGCGTCGGGTTCGTGATGGTGATCCGTAGTACTCCGTCGGCCACCCAGTCCGTGGCCAAAACCCGGTAATCCCGGTAGACGTTCATTCGCCCTCCTTGCATTGATTCGATCGATCGATACAATAACAGTTATGTTGACCAACTCAAGTGAGCGAACGGAACCGGGCGGCAACGTGCTTGTGCACCAGACTGGTCCGTGCTCCGTCGTAACCCTCAACCGGCCGAAAGTCCGCAACGCCATGTCGTCAGCCCTCCTCGGTGACCTCGCCGCGGCGCTGACGCGGACAATTCAGGCACCAGCCACGTCGGCCATCGTGCTGACCGGAGCCGGCGGCGCCTTCTGCTCCGGTGACGACCTCACAGAGGCGGCAAGTCAGCCACCGTCGGATTTCGACTGCAATATCGCACTGCTGCAGCGCATCACCGAACTGTTGCTCGAGTCGCCCAAGCCCACCATCGCAGCCATCAACGGTGCGGCCATGGGAGGCGGTCTTGAGCTCACGCTCGCCTGCGACATTCGTATCGCTGCCGAGCAGGCCGTGTTCGGCTGCCCCGAAGTTCACTGGGGTCTGGTGTGCACCAACGGTGCTTCGCGACTCTTGCCGGACTACATCGGACGCGGTCGCGCCAGGGACATGCTGCTGACCGGCCAAA
Source organism: Mycobacterium venezuelense (assembly GCF_054919535.1). Lineage (NCBI taxonomy): Bacteria > Bacillati > Actinomycetota > Actinomycetes > Mycobacteriales > Mycobacteriaceae > Mycobacterium > Mycobacterium venezuelense. Next base: position 39,649 of record NZ_JBONDW010000011.1, on the reverse strand, counting down.
CCTACAGCGCCCAATGGGCGCTTGCGGCAGGATTGATCAGCGAGGTGACCACCGGTTCGGCCCTCGACCGCGCGGTGGCGCTGGGCGGTGCGATGGATGCGCATCGCGAGGCGATCGCGCTGACCCGAAATTTGTTGAAAGACAGCAGCGATGAGCCGATGCAGACCACATTGAAACGGGAGGCAGATGCCGTGAGCACCGCTCGACGTACCGATGTGGCAACCGAGCGGCTGAGCGCATACGCCGATCGGCACACCTCCAAGGTTGTGAAGTGACCGAGTGCAAGAGCCTGGGCGACCACGTACATCACCACGCCCGTACTCGCCCCGATCAAGCCGCAATACGCGTCGGGGACCAGGCACTCACTTATCAGCAGCTTTCCGAGGCCAGCATGGCCATCGCGGGTGGGCTGATGGCACGTGGTGTGCGTAGCGGCCAATCGGTCGCGCTGGTGTTGCCCAACTGCGTCGAGTTCGTCGTCGCCTGGCTCGCGCTGAATCATATTGGCGGCGTGGCCGCTCCGATCAACACGGCACTCGGGACGGAAGCCGTGCAGCGGGCCTTGTCCCTCTGCGGAGCCGAAGTCGTGATCGTCGACGAGGTCTTTCTCGACGAACTCTGGCCGACGATCGAACACTCTCCGACGGTAAGGTGCGTTGTCGTCCGCGGAGGATTGCAGCCTCGTCCCGACGCGATCGATGTTGTCGGCTGGGCTGATCTGGCCGCCGATCCCGTCCCGCGACATCCGGTGAAAAACGGGGACCCCAGCATCCTTCTCTTCACCTCCGGAAGCACCGGCCGATCCAAAGCCTGTGTGTTGCCGCACCGATACGTCACCCGGCAGGCGGAGATCTTCGTAGAACAACTAGGACTGACCGATTCCGACATCTTGTTCTGCCCGTTTCCACTGTTTCATGCCGATGCCGCGATATTCACGGTCGCGCCGGCTTTGACGCTGGGAACGACAGCAGCGCTTGTCGAGCGGTTCTCCGCGCGCCAGTTCTGGGAACAGATTCGCCACTACGGCGCAACCGTGTTCGACTTCATGGGCGCCACCCTCACGATACTGTTCAAGCAACCGCACGATCCCCGGGATGCCGACAACCCGGCCCGCCTCGGATGGGGTGTTCCACTACCGGCCTGGGCCGACGAATTCGAGAAGCGCTTCGCCGTCGAACTCGTCGAGGTATACGGCTCGTCGGATGTCGGGATAGTGCTTTACAACCGTCCCGGTGAACCACGCCGAGCCGGTTCGTGCGGACGTCCCGTCGACAGCTTCGACGTCAAGATCCTCGACGAGAACGGGCAGCCGGGTGGGCCGAATGACGTTGGCGAGATATGTATCCGGCCGCTGGAGCCGCATGTCGTGATGTCCGAGTATCTCGGCATGCCCGATGCGACCGTGCAGGCCTGGCGTGATCTCTGGTTCCACACCGGTGACCTCGCCTACCGGGACGAGGATGATTATTTCTATTTCGTCGGCCGCAGCAAGGACGTCATTCGCCGGCGCGGAGAGAACATCTCAGCGGTCGCCATCGAAGAGAAAATCAACGACCACCCAGCAGTCCTCGAAGCGGCCGCGTTCGGTGTACCCAGTGAGCTCACCGAGGACGAGATCATGGTCGTGGCCGTACCGCGACCAGGCCACTCACTCACGGCACACGAGCTTTTGGCCTATTGCCGGCAGCGCTTACCGCGTCCGATGGTTCCCCGCTACATCGAGATTGCCCGATGCCTGCCGAAGACGCCCACCGAGAAGGTGGAAAAACACGTTCTGGCAGCACGCGGTGTCACTGCCACCACATTCGACAGCACCGCATGATCCACGTCCCGCCCAACACAAATACCGACCTGAACCAGGAGAACTCTATGAACCTTGAACTACGACAAGAGATTTCAGGCAGCCCCTCACTCGCGGGTGCGTGCGCCGTCGTCACCGGCGGCGCGAAGGGAATCGGCGCCGCGGTCGTCCGGCGCCTTTCCGAAGCCGGAGCCACCGTGGGCATCGTCGATCTGGATGCCGAGGGCGCGGCTGAACTTGCCGGCGACCTGCCGCGCGTACACGCGGCCGGCGCCGACGTCGGCGACTACGAATCTCTGCAGGAGGCGCTCGGCCAACTCGGAGAACACCTGGGCCGCCTGGACATCCTCGTCAACAACGCCGGATGGGACCATGTGCAACCCTTCACCGACACCACACCCACGCTGTGGGAGAAGCTCATCCACATCAATCTGAAGGGCGTGTTCAACACTACGCACCTGGTGATTCCGCGGCTGATCGACAATGGGGGCGGACGGATCGTCAACGTCGCCAGCGACGCTGGGCGAGTGGGCTCCTCGGGCGAGGCGGTATACGCCGCATGCAAGGGCGGCACGCTCGCGTTCACCAAATCCATCGCGCGCGAGACCGCTCGCCACGGAATCAGCGTCAACTGTGTGTGCCCCGGCCCCACCGACACTCCGCTGCTCGAGAGCATCAAACTCGACCAACGCGCGTCCGCGACGATGGATGCCATCGTGCGAGCGACACCGACCCGGCGTTTGGCCGAACCCCGCGAAGTCGCCGAAGCGGTCGCGTTCTTCGCCGGCGCGCCCAGCCACATCACCGGCCAGGTGATGTCGGTGAGCGGCGGACTGACCATGTCGGGCTGAACGAATACACGCGCGCCGGTGGAGTACATTCGAGTCCGCCAGGGTCAACGTCGGTAGGAGCGTCTATGCCGCGGGTAGCCGCCGAGCGCGCAGGTGAGACACCGCGCCGCATCCGCGAAGCTGCGATCGACCTCTTCGCTTCGAAGGGGTTTCATGGCACTGGTATCCGCGATATCGCTGCTGCAGCGGATGTGACGCTGTCCTCGCTGTATCACCATTTCGGCAGCAAAGACGATCTGCTGGCGGACCTGATGTTCGCCAGCACCGAGCCGCTGCGTCAAGCAGCTGAGCGGGCCCGCACAGAGCTGCAATCTCCGTGCGACCGGTTGGCGATGCTCGTCGAGCAGCATGTCTGGGCTCATGTCACCGACCGGTTGGCCAAGATCGTGACGGACACCGAGTTGCGTTCACTCACTGGCGAACGGCGCGATCGCGTCGTGGCGTTACGTGACGCCTACGAAGACCTCTGGCGATTGACGGTGCAGGAGGGCGTCGAATCGGGCACATTCACCGCGATGTACCCGACAACGCTCACGATCGGATTGCTCGAGATGTGTACGGCCGTGTCGCACTGGTTCCGGCCGGCCGGCGAATTGACCGTCGAACAGCTCTGCCACAGTTATGCCGACGGCGGTCTGGCGATGATGAGGGCCAGGCGACGCGGCCGAGCGGTACGCCGAGACGACCTCGACATCGGACCGCCGACACGTTTCCTCGATCCGGATCCTGTGGCCGAATAATACGCATCACGCTCGAAGGAGCATGCGTTGGCAAGCAAGCCAACGATTTTCACACCAACCTGATCCGCGACCGCTGAACACCGGCACAATTAGGTCGTTCACCGTTCCCGCTCTAAGTATTGTATCGATCGATCGAACTAGGTAGATTGTGGCTTGTCCCACATTCCGTGCGCCATCTGCCGCCACCAACTTTTGGCCGCTTCACGAGCTGACATTCCAGGAGAGAATCCATGATCACTGAGGTCGAATCCGATCCAAACCGGCCGCTGCGCCGGGTACTTCAGCAGCGCCACCTGACGATGATCGCGTTGGGTGGCATCATCGGCGCCGGCTTGTTCGTCGGTTCCGGTTCGGTGATCCAAACCGCCGGTGCGCTGGCACCTTTGGCGTACGCGATCGGTGGTTTGGTGCTGCTGCTCGTCATGCGAATGCTTGCCGAGATGGCATCGACGCGACCGGCGGTAGGTTCGTTTGCCGAGTACGCCAGACTCGCCCTAGGCCCGGGCGCTGGGTTCATCATTGGCTGGACCTACTGGTACTTCTGGGTTGTCGTCGTTGCCTTCGAAGCCGTCGCCGGCGCCGAGATCATCGGCGCTTACCTACCGGAATACCCCCTGTGGATCATTGCCGCGACCATCATGGCGGTGATGACCGTGATCAATATGCTATCGGTGCGCGCCTTCGGTGAGACCGAGTTCTGGTTTGCCTCAATCAAGGTCGTGACAATCGTGGCATTCTTGCTCGTCAGCATCGCCGGGCTTGCCAATGTTCTTCCCGGCCAACACCACGAGATCGCGCCCATGAACGCACCCGATGGCCTCAACGGCGTGCTCGCAGCGTTGACCGTGGTGGTCTTCTCGTACTTCGGCGCAGAGATCGTCACCGTCGCCGCGGCGGAGGCGAAGGACCCGGTCCGTGCCGTGAGTCAGGCAACCAAGACGGTGGTGTGGCGCGTCATCGTGTTCTACGTCGGCTCGGTCACGCTCATCGTCCTGCTGGTTCCATACTCTGACATCCACGCCGGGGCGAGCCCCTTCGTCACGGCCCTCGATCTGCTCGAAATACCCGGCGCCGCACAGGTGATGCAATTCGTCATCTTGACCGCCGTTCTGTCCCTGTTGAATTCGGGCATCTACACGTCATCGAGAATGATGTTCGCGCTCGCGGAACGCGGCGAGGCCCCACGCGCGTTGCTCGGCGTCACCAAGCGTGGCACCCCGGCCCGCGCGATCCTGCTCGCCACTGCCGCCGGCTGGGTCTCAGTAGCGGTTGCCTACATCGCCCCCGAGTCTGTTTTCGAGTTCCTGCTCAATGCGGCGGGCAGCGTCGCATTGGTCATCTACGGCACCATCGCGGTATCCCAGATTCGGCTTCGCCGGGCTCTCGAACACGAAGGCGGCCGCCCTACTGTCGCCATGTGGGCGTTCCCCTATCTGAGCTGGTTCACGGTGGCGCTCCTGGCGGCGACGATCGTCGGCATGCTGGCCATACCGTCCGCCCGCAGCCAGTTGGCCGTCGGACTGATCGCACCCGCCGCCATCGCCTGCATCTACGTTCCGGTTCGGTGGTGGCGTCGTAAGACCACAACACGCAGCGACCTTCCACAGCCGAAGCCGGACCACGCCGGCGATATCAGCAGGTGACGACCGCCAGGCCGAACGCCTTGGGGCACCCTGCCAGCGACGCCCATCTCATTGCACCTAACCCAGTGCCGCGTAGAACTCGTCGTTACCCGCGCCCGGCTCCAGCTCGACATCAAAGGTGTTGAGCGCCAGCGCGAGTGTGGTGTAGCCGCCGTAGGTGAAGATCAGGTCCATGCGCTGCCGGTCGTCGAGACACTCGCCAAGCCGCGCCCAGGTCTGCGCCGTCATCCGCGAGCCCGAGTTCAGCTCGTCCACCGCGTCGAGCACGGCCTGGTCGAATGCGTCTGCGGCAACCCCGCTTTGGGCCGATGCGATTTCGGCGTCCGTGAGCCCCAGTACGCGACTCATGGCGTGGTGATGTCCCCACTCGTACACGCAGCGATGCAGGTGCGCGGTCCGCAGGATGACCAGTTCCCTGACGCGGTCGGGCAGCGTCGAGCCCTGCTGAAGATATGTGTTGAACGGCAGGAACGCCCCGGCGAGCACCGGATGGCGGACAAGCGTCGCCAGCGCGTTGCCCGCGTCGTCGGGGTTGCGCCGCTCCGGCGGCACGGTGGAGGCCAGTGCGTCGCGCGCGGAATCATCCCAGTCCTCGGCCGGCAACGGCGTCAACATCGGCATAGTCCTCTCGGTGTCGATCTGCTTTACGATCGACTAGCAAGCTACTTTACGATCGTAAAGTAGATCGGCGAGGAACGCACATGAGAGGGGCCCGATGAGAACCGTCGCTGACGAACCGGCCGGCGTCGGCGCGAGCCGTGCGGCCACCCGAGAGCGCCTGGTCGATGCCGCCGTCAAGCTGTTCACGCGCCACGGCTTCGCGGGTACCTCACTGCAGATGATCGCCGACGAGCTGGGTTTCACGAAGGCCGCGATCTACTACCACTTCCGCACCCGCGAGCAGCTGCTCAGCGCGGTGGTCGAGCCGATCCTCGAAGAATTGCGGACCGTCGTCGACGCCGCCGAACAACAGCGCAGCGCCCATGCCCGTGCCGACCGCATGGTGTGTGGCTACGCCGAGATCGCCGTACGCAATCGTGCGCTCGTGGCCGTGCTGGCCGGTGATCCGAGCGTCAACGAGGCGCTGCGCACCCGGCCCGAATGGGACGCGGTGATCGACCGCCAGCTGGCGCTGCTGGCCGACGTCGACCCGGGCCCCGCCGGTGAGGTCAAGGCCTCGATGGTCTTCTCCGGAATCGCAGGCGCCGCCGCGACGGCCGTCGACGACGACGACTTCTACCGGTACGCGGTGGAAGCCGGACGGCGCACGCTCGGTCTGCGCGCCTCCCGCCGGACCGAAAAGGACTGACAATCAATGGTTTACGAAGGGGAAAGCATGACAACCAAGACAGCTCTGGTCACGGGCGGCGTGTCGGGTATCGGCAAGGCCATCGCCGAACGCCTTGCGGCCGACGGGTATCAGGTCGCCACGCTCGACCTGACCAACACCGGTGCCGAACACGCCTACACGGCCGACGTGACCGACCGCGCCCAAGTCGACGCGGTGTTCAAGGCTGTGCGTGACGAACTGGGTCCGGTCACGATCCTGGTGAATGCCGCAGGCCTCAGTGGTTTCAAGCCGTTCGCCGACATCACGTTCGAGGAGTGGCAACGCGTGGTGGACGTCAATCTCAACGGCGTCTTCCATGTCGTGCAAGCCGCGCTGCCCGACATGGTCGCGGCGGGCTGGGGCCGGATCGTCAACATCTCGTCGTCGAGCACACACTCCGGGGTGCCGTACATGAGCCACTATGTGTCGGCGAAATCGGCGGTCAACGGCCTGACGAAATCCTTGGCTCTCGAGTACGGCCCGGCGGGTATCACCGTCAACGCCGTCCCCCCGGGCTTCATCGACACCCCGATGCTGCGCGCCGCGGAGGCACGCGGCGAACTCGGCAATATCCAGGACACGATCGACGCCACCCCTGTGCGCCGCATGGGCAAGCCCGAGGATATCGCCGCGACCTGCTCGTTTCTGGTCTCCGATGAGGCCGGCTACATCACGGGTCAGATCGTCGGCGTGAACGGCGGCCGCAACACCTGATGGCATTTCGTCTGTGACGGAAGTCTCGCGCCGCGCGGGATTTGATGTTCACCGCACTGGCGCCATTTAGTTGCTTTTGTCTCCGGTTGTTTGCGACAGTTTGCTGAGTTCGACTAACTCGCTGCGTCAATAATCGGGGGTTTCAGCGCGTGGCCTCATCCGCGGCGTTACGGGACCGCATCGGTCGGCGGTTCAAGCACTGGCGCTATGACCCGCCGTACAAGTCCGCATGCGCAGGCATGGTCATCCTGATCGTGGCGGTCCTGTCCCTGACGTGGATGCAGTTCCGGGGCGTGTTCGAGCCGACGACTCAGCTGACCGTGTTGTCGGGCCGCTCGGGGTTGTCCATGGACCCAGGGTCCAAGGTAACGTTCAACGGCGTGCCGATCGGCCGGTTGTCAGCGGTCGACGTGCTCGAATCCGACGGAGACACACAGGCCAAATTGACGCTGGACGTCGACCCGAAGTACCTCAAGCTGATCCCCGAGAACGTGCACGCCGAGTTGCGGGCGACGACGGTGTTCGGCAACAAGTACATCTCGTTCGTCGCGCCCGAGAACCCGTCCGCCGCACGTTTGTCGGCCGCGACGCCGATCCACGCTCAGGGCGTCACGACGGAGTTCAACACGCTGTTCGAGACCATCACGGCGATCTCCGAACAGATCGACCCGATCAAGCTCAACGAAACTCTCACTGCCACGGCGCAGGCACTCGACGGGCTCGGCGACCGGTTCGGCCGGTCGGTGGTCGACGGTAACGACATCCTGGCCGATCTCAACCCGCGCATGCCCCAGATCCGCCGCGACATCACGGGTTTGGCGGACCTGGGCGAGCTCTACGCCGACGCGTCCCCCGATCTGTGGGACGGGCTGACGAATGCGGTGACGACCGCGCGCACGCTCAACGATCAGCGCAACAACCTCGATCAGGCGCTCGTCGCGGCGGTCGGATTCGGCAACACCGGCGGCGACATCTTCGAGCGGGGCGGGCCGTATCTGGTGCGTGGTGCCCAGGACCTGCTGCCGGTCTCCGAGATGCTCGACCGCAACAGCCCGGCCCTGTTCTGCATGGTCCGCAATTACGCCGAGGCGGCCCCGAAGTTCGCCCAGCAGACCAGCAATGGGTATTCATTCCAGCTGCTCGACTTCGCGGTCGGCGCAGGCAACCCGTGGGTGTACCCGGACAACCTGCCGCGCGTGAACGCCACGGGCGGACCCGAAGGGCGGCCCGGCTGCTGGCAGCCGATCACGCGGGACTTGTGGCCTGCCCCGTATCTGGTGCTCGACACGGGCGCGTCGATCGCGCCCTACAACCACTTCGAACTCGGCCAGCCGATCATGTCCGAGTACGTGTGGGGCCGGCAGATCGGTGAGCACACGATCAATCCGTGACGGGTGCTAGCTGGGCCGGCCCGCTGCCTTCGCCTTCAACTCGGCCTCGAGTTCGGCTTCCAGCTTCTCCTCGTAGGCACCCTCGTCGCGACCCAGTGCGATCGTGGAAGCCGCCATCGCGCCGATCGCCAGCGACAGCGCAACGGGTTCCCAGCCGGTGATCGACAGATGCTCGCCAAGCACGATCGAGCCGAGCATCACCGCCACGACCGGTTCGAGCACGAGCATCGTCGGCACAGAAGTCTGCAGTGAGCCGGCATGGAACGCCGACTGCTGCAGAAGCGTCGCCACCACGCCGAGCAGCACGACCAGATACAGCGCCGGGGTGGCCAGTGTGGCGAGCATGCTGCCCTCGGCAACCATGTGCATCACGATCTTCGTGAGCACCGCAACCACGCCCAACATGACGCCGACCGCGGCCGCGAGCAAGACGGCTCGGCGCCAGTTCGTGCTGCGCGTGGCGACCAGGACGAACAGGGTCACGACGATGGCGCAGACCACGGCCACCGTCACAGTCGTCGACACCGGAACCGCGTAGCTGCCGGTACTCGACCTGGCCAGGACGACGAACACCGTGAGCGCCGTCGTCAACAGCAGCGCCCACAGCCATTCGGCGCGAGTCACCCGGCGATTGGCGAGATGGGCGCTCAACGGGAGCGCGAACAGCAACGCGGATACGAGCACGGGTTGCACCAGCAGCAGGGAGCCGAACCCAAGTGCCAGCGCCTGGAACGCATACCCCGCGACGGCGGACGCGGTCCCCGCCCACCACAGTTTGCGGCGCAACAGCGTTCGCAGCATCGCGGTGCTGACGCCCTTCTCCGGCGGTACGTCCATCGTGGCGCGTTGCCGCACCACGATGCCGATCGCCGCGAAAACAGCGGCGCACAGGGCGAACAGCACCGCGAGACCGTTGCCGAGCAAGCCTCGTCAACCCCTTTCGGGCCAGTGTCGGTCGGCCCCCTGGAGGCGAGAAGGCCCAGTCACCTTCAACCGTAGAGCGCCGCGGCGAGGCGTGCCTATCGGGGGCTAGACGACCTGCAGATGTGGCCGCTGTGGTTGACCGGCGGGCGCAGCGGGTTCGGCGTGATCGGCGGGGGCGGGCGCGATCTTGTCGTTGACCGATGCGACGGCCAGATCGACCCGGTTCACCGCGGTGTCGCACAACACTCGCACCCGGCCGCTGGCGGTTTCGACGTCGTCGGCCGCACTGCGCAGGTAGGCCCGAACGTTGATCCGGAGCCGCTCGCCGGCGATGCGCATCCGCTGCCGCAACCGCTCGTCGACCTCGACGGTGACGTATGGCAGCAACCGAAACTTCATATGCCCCGCTCCCATCCTGGATGTCATGGCTCACAGTAGCTCCGACCAGGCGGTCAGGGGACCCAGACGTGATGGGCGCCGCAGGCTGGCGGATCCAGTAGCGCAGATCACAGTCGTGTGGTCCTTGGCTCAACCGATTCGCGTCAGATGCGGTTTCGTGACCGCGCGTCCGTAGCGTTCGGATCCCGACGAACCCGCCGGCGCCAGGAGTTGACGAATGTCCGTTACCGGATGGCCGGCAAAGTTCCTGGCGGCCGTGTTGGTGGCGGTCCTATCAGCGGCCGTGGCATTGCCGGACCCCGCGCACGCGGCCAGTCTGTACGGTCCGCAACTGCCCGACAATCCGCACGACGGCCCGGCCGGCACCGCGGCGATGCACGGCGACAGCGGCGCGTCGGACACCACACCGCTGCGCGGCCCCGGCACCCGCCACGTACTCACCCAGCCCATCGCGCTCGGCGCGGCGTGCCCGACCGTGCTGATCGGCCGCGACGGCATGCCCGTCGCCCTGTGCACGCAGGTTCTGGGCCGCACGCCGCGGGTCTACCTGCTCGACAAGACCACCGGTATTCCACTCGCGAGCATGGCGGTGGCCGCGGGCAGCCTGCTCGGCGGCGTCTATGCCTACTTGGACGACGCCGACCGCATGGTGCTCGTCGACGGCGACAACAACCTGATCCGGGTCGCTCACACGCCCAACAAGCTGGGGCTGTGGAACCTGGGCATCGCCGAGTCGACGCCGTTGGGTGCGGGTTTGCCCCCGGGCGACACCGTCACGAGCGTCGCGCCTGCCTACAACGGCAAGGTCTGGTACGCGACGGCAGGCGCCACCGTCGGCATCGTGGACACGGCCACAGGCGCGGTCACCTCGGTGGCGCTGCCGGCCGGCGAGCGGGTCGACAACAGCATCGCCACGGCACCACAGGGCACAGCTGTGGTGACGAGCCATGCGCTGTATGTGCTGACCGAAGACGCGGCAGGCAAACCGGTGGTGAAGTTCCGGGTCGGCTACGACCGTGGCTCGGCCCGCAAACCGGGCCAGCTCAGTTGGGGCAGCGGGTCGACGCCGACGTTCTTCGGCCCGGTCACGGGCGGCGATTACCTCAGCTTGATCGACAACGCCGACAACCAGGTGCATCTGTTGGTCGTCGATTCGGCTTCCGGCGCCGTGGTGTGCACGACGCCGGTACTGACCTCCGGCGGGCCGGGCTCGGAGAACTCACCGATCGGCGCGGGCCGCACGGTCATCGCGGCGAGCACGTACGGCTATCCGTACCCCGCCGTGCCCGATGGGGCCGGGCCGGCGGTGCCGCCGACCGCACCGTTCGTCGGCGGCATGACACGCGTTGACGTCCGGGCGGACGGATCGGGTTGCGACGTGGTCTGGAACAACACCGTGCGTTCGGCGGCCGTGCCGAAACTCTCGGTGGCAGACGGTCTGATCGCGACGGTCACGCGCCACAATCCACTGGGCGACCAGTTCGGCACGTCGCCTGCCGACACGTACTTCTACGCCGCAGTCGACGCCGCGTCGGGCGCGCTGGTGACCGAACAGTTCATGAGCGCAACGATCGCCACCGACCCGATCCAGATGGCCGGGACGACGGCCCCCGACGGTGTGCTCTACCAGGGATCGGCGACGGGCATCCAGCGCATCGTGGGTCTGGGCTGACTCACCGTGGGTTGACGCCGTCCCAGTCGAGCAGCGTCCAGCCATCGGTCGGGTTGCCCTTGACCACGACATAGCCCGTGTTGTCGAGCGGATGGGTGCGCAGCAGCTGCGGATCGGGGTTGCCGACGTTCATGTTGACCCACAGCATGATCGCGCCGCCGTGGGAGTAGGCGACCGGTTTGTCGTCGCCGGTGTCGTAGATCTGCTGCACGGCCTGATCGAACCTCGCGTCGAATTCGTTGCCGTCGACCGATCCGGGAATCCGGGCCATGCGATCGCCTTGCAGCCACAGCTGGGGCGCGCCGAAGTACGTGTCGGCCGCGGCGGCCTCCGGTTGCCCCTCGTACACACCCGCCTCGAGTTCGCGGAGACCGGGCAGCACGGTGACCGGCTCATGAAGGCTGTCGGCCATGGGCCGAGCGGTCTGCTGAGTGCGGATCATGGTCGAGGCGAAGATTCCGTCGTAGTCGTTGCCCGAAAGTTTCTGTGCGCTCGCGAGCGCCTGGCTGCGGCCGAGCTCGGTGATCGAGGGGCCGGGGGTCGAAGTGTCGATGAGACCCGACGCGTTGCCCGCCGATTGCGCATGCCGCACGAACGTCAGGGTGATGGTGCGGTAACCGCCCGCCAGCGCCGTCGGTGTTGCACCCAAACCGGCCAGGACGGCCGTGATCACCGCAATACATAGCAGCTGCACAGCTTTCGTTCGACTCATGACCGTCCCATCGCGCGTACGTTCGTCAGCGTGGCTACCCTCAACGATGACAGAGTCGCCGGTGCGCTGGATCGGTTGTACACCGCGGCTTCCGAACAACAGGCCAGATTCCGCGCCGACGGCCCCGGCAGGTTCGCGCAGTTGGAGAACGCCAGCGCGCAGGAGCGCGCGGACGCGCTCAGCGACATCTACATGCCGGTGACACGCGAGGCCGGCCGGCTGCTGTATTCGCTCGTGCGGGCCGGCCGCCCACAAACCGTGGTCGAGTTCGGGATGTCGTTCGGCCTGTCGGCGCTGCATCTGGCGTCGGCGGTCCGCGACAACGGCACCGGCCGGGTGTTCACCACCGAACTCAGTGCGGCCAAAGTCGCGGCCGCCCGTGCGACGTTCGCCGAAACCGGACTCGACGACATCATCACGGTGTTGGAGGGCGATGCTCTGGAAACGCTGCGGACGGTTGCGGGCGACATCGGGTTCGTGCTGCTCGACGGCTGGAAGGAACTCTACCTCCCGGTCCTCAAAGTGCTTGAGCCCCAACTTGTTCCCGGAGCACTGCTGGTTGCCGACAACACCTCGATGGCCGGCACCCAGCTGTACCTGGACTACGTCCGTGACGAAGCGAACGGATACGTGAGCGTCAACTTCGCGGCCCGCGACAGCGACAGCATGGAGATCAGCTGCCGGTCATAAGCTGCTTCCCTGGCACCGCGAGCGACCGTGTCTGCACATCGACACGCCGTCTAAGCCGGCATTCGGCGGACGCTCGTCGGCGTACTACTGACGCGCACGAGCCCGGTACGCCGACGGGGTCTCACCGCTGAATTGGGCGAAGCACCGGGTGAACGCGCTCAGGCTCTCGAATCCGACCGCTGTCGCAGTGGCCTGCACCGACTGGCCCGGTGCGGCAAGCAGTGCCATCGCCCGCAGCATCCGCGCGTGCAGAAGATATGTGCGCCAAGACAATCCGAGCGTCTCGGCGAACAGACGGCGTAATGTCCGCTCCGACACCGACACCGCCCGGCTCACCTCGTCGGCAGTGACCGAATCCAGGTGCTCCTTGGTGTAGGCAAGCGCCGCGGCGACGATCGGGTGCTCGGAAGTCGGAAGGCTCAGTGGCGCCTCGTGATCGAGCGCCTCGACCACCAGATTTGCCAGGGTCTGGAAGAACGTGTCGGAGACTGCATCGCTGTCGGTGCGGTCGATCGGCCAGCGCAACGCGTAGATCATCATCTCGCGGATCAGCGGCGAGACGGCGATGATGCGCGCCCGGTCGCCGCCGGGGATCAGCCCGGGGTCGAACATCACCGCGACCGTCTTGACGTCCGGATTCATCACCGCTTGGTGCTCGAGGCCGGCCGGGATCCAGGCGGCCTGCTGTGGCGGCAGCAGGTAGTGCGCGGTGTCGGTCTCGACCTCGACCACCCCGTGCAGCGCGTACTCGATCTGGTGCACCTCATGCGAGTGCCAGCCGGTGATCAACCCTTCGCCCTCGTAGAGATAGCTGCCGGACGGCGCACGGCCGCCCCGGCGCAGTTCGATGACCGGCCGCGCAATGTTGGCCGATTGGGTCAAACCTCTGTCCGAAAGCGCAGAGCCGGTCACAGTTCTAGACGGTACTACTGAACCTATGCAGACCGACGACCTCATCCTGGTGAGCATCGACGACCACGTCGTCGAACCGCCCGACATGTTCCTGCGCCATGTCCCGGCCAAGTACAAGGACGAGGCGCCGATCGTCGTCACCGACGACAAGGGCGTCGACCAGTGGATGTACCAGGGCCGCCCGCAGGGCGTCAGTGGGCTCAACGCCGTGGTGTCGTGGCCCGCCGAGGAATGGGGCCGCGATCCGGCCGGGTTCGCCGAGATGCGTCCCGGCGTCTACGACGTGCACGAGCGCGTGCGCGACATGAACCGCAACGGCATCCTCGCCTCGATGTGCTTCCCGACGTTCACCGGGTTCTCCGCACGTCATCTCAACATGCATCGCGAGGAAGCCACGCTCGTCATGGTCTCGGCCTACAACGACTGGCACATCGACGAGTGGGCCGGTTCCTACCCGGACCGCTTCATCCCGATCGCGATCCTGCCGACGTGGAATCCCGAGGCGATGTGCCGCGAGATCCGCCGGGTGGCGGCCAAGGGGTGCCGCGCGGTGACGATGCCAGAACTGCCTCACCTCGAAGGGCTTCCGAGCTATCACGACGACGAGTACTGGGGCCCGGTGTTCCGGACGCTGTCCGAGGAGAACGTGGTGATGTGCCTGCACATCGGCACCGGATTCGGGGCGATCAGCATGGCGCCCAACGCGCCCATCGACAACCTGATCATCCTGGCCACCCAAGTGTCGGCGATGTGCGCGCAGGATCTGCTGTGGGGTCCCGCGATGCGCAATTACCCGGATCTGAAGTTCGCCTTCTCGGAAGGCGGAATCGGCTGGATCCCCTTCTATCTCGATCGCAGCGACCGTCACTACACCAACCAGAAGTGGCTGCGTCGCGACTTCGGCGACAAGCTGCCGAGCGATGTGTTCCGCGAGCACTCGCTGGCCTGCTACGTCACCGACAAGACGTCGCTGAAACTGCGCCACGAGATCGGTATCGACATCATCGCCTGGGAGTGCGACTACCCGCATTCCGACTGCTTCTGGCCCGATGCACCCGAGCAGGTGCTCGCCGAGCTCAACGCCGCGGGCGCAAGCGACTCCGACATCAACAAGATCACGTGGGAGAACTCCTGCCGGTTCTTCGGCTGGGATCCGTTCAAGCTGACGCCCAAAGACAAGGCGACCGCAGGGGCCCTGCGCGCCAAGGCCACCGACGTCGACGTGTCGATCCGCCCGCGAGCCGAATGGGCACGCCTCTACGAGCAGAAGCAGCTCGCGAAGGCCTGATGCTCACTGCAACGTGATCGAATCGCCCTGAACCGCAATCGGTTTTGCGTCCAGCGGGCGCTTTGCCGGGCCCTTCGCCACCGTACCGTCGAGGTTGAAGCTGCTGCCGTGGCACGGGCAGGTTATCGATGTGCCCACGACCTCGGACACCGCGCAGCCGGCGTGCGTGCACACCGACGAGAAACCTTGGAAGTCACCGGCCGTGGGCTGGGTGATGACGACAGCTTCCTTGCCGTCACCGACGATCACGCCGGATCCGACCGGCACGTCCGCGGTCTTGGCGATGACCTGCGGCTGAGCACCCTGCGGGGGCGCAGGTGCCGGTTCGGCCGGTGCTTTGCCGTAGGTGGCGCAGCCCGCGACGGTGCCTGCGGCCAGCGTGATCCCGGTGCCGACGAGGGCCTGACGACGAGACAGATACATGGAATCCACTTTCAGAAGGTGAGGCCGGTGGTGTCGAAGAACCACAGGGCCGAGGTCAACCAGACATAGACCAGCACGAAGAACAGCAGGCCGCCCACGATCGGAATGACCCACGGCCTGAGGTTTTTTCGCGTCAGCAACATCATCTTGGTGACGAACACGCCGTAGAAGAAGCAGCCGAACAGCGAGTGGAAGAACACCCGCGAGTCGGTGGACTGGAAGCCGAGCGCATACAGGCAGTGCACGGCTACGGGCACACTGGCCAGCACCGCGAGGCGCCCGGACCACACGTGTGCAGGCACGATCCAGGACGGGGAGCGGCCGCTCGGCGTCAGCCGGTACATCACGAACGCGGACACCAGCTGGAACACCGCAAGCGTCACGGCCAGGGTCGCGAGCCACGACTTGACCGCGGTGCCACTCGAGAACCCCGCGACGCTCACCGAAAAGAACTGTGGCTCATGCACTCTGCCGAAAACCCCGAGCGCGACGGCAACCGCCGCCCCGGCCACGACCGGCACCAGGACCATCGCGGTCCCCCGCGGCGCGACGACTGGCGCGGGCCGGGTCGGGGCGGCATGAAAGTCGGTGTCCGACGACTGCTCAGAAAACACTGGTCTCACCCGGCTTCGCGGTGAAGTTCCAACGCTTCTCACCGATCCGCAGGTTTCCGACGACGGTGTTGCCGACATGGCGTCCGTCGAGCTGTGCGGCTGAATCGGCACTCACGAGTTTCAGCACGCCGTCCTCGGCGCTGCCGGAAAGCCACGTCTCGACTCCTTTGTTGTCGCAGGCGTAGGCCCTCGCGGTGGTTCCGGTGACACTGATCTGCAGACCCAGGTTTCCGTTCTTGGTCGGGATGTCGGCGATGAAGTCCTCGCGCGCACCGAACGGGGCCGGGGCGGGCGTTGTCGGAGCCACCGATGGCGATACCGGGGCCGGGGCAGCGGTCGCCGCGACCGGCTGCGGCGCGGAAGCCTCGGGCTGCTGGTTGACATTCACCAGGAATATCCCGGTGCCCAGCGCCGCGACGGCGCCGAGGGTGAGGATGGGGCCTTTGATCTTCATGTCGACGAGCCTGCCCGCGGGGCACGTGGCGCTGCTTGGAGAACGTGTGGAGATCGCGTGGAGAAGTGCCGGAACTCAAGCGCGCAGGGTCGCGGCTTCCTCCTGTGAATCTGCCGTCGCGAAGTCCTCGGTCCAGCCCACCGCGAAGTCGGCCGCGCCGCACGCGGCAAGTGCTTCGGATTTGAACGCACGCCCGGCGGCGCTCAGCCGGTGGCATATGGCGCGATCGGCCTGCGCGGGCCTGCCCCAGATCAGCACCTCGGCAGGCCGGGACAGCAGGTCGGTATTCTCCTGTGCCGCAAGAAGATACAGGTCGGCGTCAATGGCAAGGAGACACCGGTCCTCCTCCGGCACGGCGCTGCCATCATCGGCGTCGACGAGCTCGGCGCCCAGAATCTGCAGCGGCCGCACATCGCCGGTGTCCGTCAACGACACCGTGACACGCCAGCCGCCCATCACCCGGTCCACGATCAGACCCGCCGCATGGGTCACCACGTCGGCCGCGTTGGTCGCGACAACGTGTAGCCGATAGGCCATCGGACCGGCGTTGCGGTCGGCCCTCATCGCAGCACCCGCACCGGCACGTGTGACCAGCCCGCAACGTTCTGCATACTCACGCGTTCGCAACGCGCCCAGTCCACTTCGAAGCGCGGCATGAAATCCAGGAGTTTGTCGAGTGCGATGGCGCATTCGAGCCGGGCCAGCGCTGCGCCAAGGCAGCTGTGGATGCCGTACCCGAACCCCAGGTTCTGTGCCTCGGTCCGATCGCGATCGATGTCGAACACGTCAGGATCCGTCCAGGCCTGCGGGTCGCGGTTCGCCGACCCACCGACCAGGAACACCGGCTTGCCCTCCGGAATCGTGACGCCGTGCAACCGCACCGCACGCTGTGACCGCCGCACGTTGTACTGTGCCGGCGCCTCGTAGCGCAGCAGCTCTTCGATCGCGGCGGGGATCTTGTCGCGGTCGTCGTAGAGCGCCTGCCACTGCTCGGGATGACGGCCGAACAACACTGCGGCACTGCCGATCAGCTTGGTCACCGTTTCGGCTCCGGCACCGCCGAGCAGCGTTGCGAAGCCCGCGATCTCGGAGTCCCGCAGCCGCGACGACCGCCCGTCCTCGCGTTCGATCTCGGCGGCGACCAGTTGGCTGATCATGTCGTCTCGCGGTTCGGCCCTGCGCTGTTTGATCAGGTCGTAGTACATCAGCCAGGCCTGTGCCATGGCTTCGATCCCAGCTTCGGACATGTCGATCTGACCGGGTTCGCGGTGCAGGTGTTCGTCGATCCACAACCGCACCTGCTGGCGGAGTTCGACGGGGACCCCGAGCATGCCCGTGATGATCTCGACGGGAAAGAACGCGGAGAAGTCCGAGACGACGTCGAATCCGTCCGGATCCACACCACCCAGGTACCGCTCGACCTGCGTCTCGACCAAGTCGCGCAGTGCGGAGATGGCCCGCGGTGTGAACACCTTGTTGACGAGGCTGCGCATGTGCCGGTGCTCGGGCGGGTCGAGCGAGATGATCATCTTCGCCTGCACCTTCTGCCCGGTTCGCACCATTCCGAGATCGACGCCGTATGCCGACGAATAGGTCTCGAAGTCCCTGAACGCCGCCGCCACGTCGGCGTGCCGGGTCAGCGCGTAGAAGTCGTACTCCTCGCTGTAATAGACCGGCGCTTCCTCGCGCATCCGCCGATAGGTCTCGTAGGGACCGTTGAAGAAGTCCGCCGAGAACGGATCGAACACCAATTGAGCCGTCGTCACCTGACCTCCCCGCCACCCGACACCATTCCGGGACGACTAACTGTAATAGTTACAGTAGTGGGAGCTCAAGTCCGGCCGGGAACGACACAGCCGGGCCGACGACTACTTGATGAGCGGATCTCGCGGCATACCGAGGATCCGCTCGGCGATCTGGTTGCGGGTGACCTCGGACGTGCCGCCGGCGATCGCCATCGCCCGCGCACCCATTGCCATCTGTGCGGCGATCCCGGCCGGGCCGTCCATCAGTGCGACGTCGGGCCCCAGCAGGGCACACCAGATCGCTGCGTATTCGCCCATGTGCTCGGCGAGCTTGAGTTTGGTGATGTTGCCTTCCGGCCCCGGGCCCGCGCCCTCGATGCTGCGGACCGCGCGCCGCAGATTGAGCAACCTCATCGAATGGTCGTTGGCGATGAAGTTCCCGACCCGGACCTTGGCCCCGGCCAAGGCATCTGGGTGCTCGGCAAGAATCGGGACGAGTGCGGTGGGATCGACCCCGACGACACCGGAGCCACTGCCGATGCTCACCCGCTCGTTGCCGAGCGTCGCCCGGGCCACGGTCCAGCCGCTGTTGGGCTCGCCGACAACGTCCTCGTCGGCCACGAAGACGTCGTTGAAAAACACCTCGTTGAACTCCGAACCACCGCTGATCATCCGCAGCGGCCGGACCTCGACGCCCGGGGCTTTCATGTCGATCAGCACGGTGGTGATGCCGGCATGCTTGGCCGCATCGGGGTCGGTGCGTACGGTCGCGAGACCCCGCCTGCAGTAATGCGCACCGCTCGTCCACACCTTCTGCCCGTTGATCTTCCAGCCGCCGTCGACCCGCGTGGCGCGGGTCTTGATAGCCGCGGCGTCCGATCCGGCATCGGGCTCGGAGAACAGCTGGCACCAGATCTCTTCCTTGCGCAACGCCTTGTCGACGAATCGGTCGATCTGCGAAGGTGTCCCGTGTTGGATCAGCGTGAGGATCACCCATCCGGTGATGCCGTAATCCGGTCGCTTGACGCCCGCCGCGCGGAACTCCTGGTCTATGACCAACTGCTCGATCGAGTCCGCGGCCCGGCCCCAGGGCTTCGGCCAGTGCGGCATCACGTATCCCGTTGCGATCAACTTGTGGAGCTGGTCCTGGCCCTCCAGCTTCGCGAGATCGGCCGCATCGGCACGCACGGCGCCCCGCAGCGCCTCGGCCTCTGGCGGCAGATCGAGGCTGTTGGTCCGGCGCACACCCTCCGCGGTCAGGTCGAACACGTCATTCGCGGGGCCGTCGCCACCGAGCACCGCCCGAACGGTCATGGCTCGCCGCAGGTGCAGATGCGCGTCGTGCTCCCAGGTGAACCCGATGCCACCGTGCACCTGGATGTTGAGCTCGCTGTTGCGGACATACGCGGGAAACGCTTGCGCCGCAGCGCCTGCCGCCATCAAGCGGAATTGCTTTTCGTCGGCGTCGGCGGCGCGCGCCGCGTCCCACACGAGTGCCACGGCCGACTCGGCAGCCACGATCATGTTGGCACAGTGATGTTTGATGGCCTGGAAGGTCGCGATGGTGCGGCCGAATTGCTCACGCACCTTGGCGTATTCGACTGCGGCATCCACACAGTCCGATGCCCCGCCCGCGGCTTCGGCGGCCAGCAGCAGCCGGGCCCTGGCCACCGCGCCCGCGCGCGCACCACGGAGGGTTTCGGCGTCGGCCACCGCAACGGCGTCGAGCAGGACGCGTCCGGATCGGCGCGTCAGGTCCAGGTTCGTCGGCACCTCGACCGACACCCGCGCACGATCGATCACGAGCACGTCATCGCCGGACACGAGGAGCAGCAGATCGGCCGACGCGCCCCCGAGCACGACACGCGCGGTGCCGTTGGCGACCCCGTCCTCGACGGAGATGTCGTCTCCGAACCCGAAGCCGGCCGTCACCGAGCCGTCGATCAAGCCGGGTAACAGCCGCGCCTTCTGCTCGTCAGTGCCCGCGTGGTCGATCACCGCCGAGGCCACCACCGTGGGTACGAATGGGCCGGGCGCCACGGCGCGGCCGAGTTCGTCGACGATGACGACGAGTTCGGGCAACCCGTAGCCCGATCCGCCGTGCTCCTCGCCGATGTGCAGGCCGAGCCAGCCGAGTTTGGCGATCTCGTCCCAGAACACGGGCCGGTTCTCCTCCGGCGCGTCCAACAGCTCCCTGGCCGCGGCCCTGGCCTTCTGCGCAGTGAGGAACGAGCGTGCTACATCGGCCAGTTCGCGATGGTCGTCGGTCAGCGCAATCCCCATGGTGAGCCCCTTTGCCCTACGAGAGTGTTCTCGACTTGACGCGTGTCGAATTCGCGCCAACGCTACCGCGAGATCGAGACGCTCAACAGGGGGTTGGGCCGACTCAGTGCGTGATCTGCCAGTCCGCGGCCTCGTGTTGTTGGCGCCAGAACTCACGGAAACGGTGGCCCCGGCCGTTTTCGTCCAGCAGCTCGTCGATGCTGCCGTCCTCCACGATCCGCCCCGCGTCGAGGAACAGCACGCGGTCGGCGTGGCGGATGCTGGCGAGCCGATGCGCGACGATCACTCGCGTGCGGGCCTGAAGATCTGCGGTGAGTGCGTCGACGACGGCTGCCTCGTTCTCGTTGTCGAGCGCACTGGTCGCCTCGTCGACGAGCAGCACCGGCGCGGGTTTGACGAGGGCACGCGCGATGCCGACCCGTTGGCGCTCACCGCCAGACAGCGCCGTACCGGCCTCGCCGACCTTGGCGGCGTCGCCGTCTGGCAGCCGGCCGGTCAGCTCGTCGACGCGAGCCAGCCGGATCGCCCCCGCCAGTCGTTCGTCGTCCGCGGCCGGGTCGCCAACCAGGATGTTGTCCCGGATCGACCCGTCGAACAGGTATGGATGCTGGAACACCACACTGGTTGCGGCGCGCCGGGTTTCGGCGTCGAGCGTGGCGGCGTCGACGCCGTCGATCAACACTCGGCCCGCGGTCGGCTGATGCAACCCCGCGATCAGCGACAGGATCGTGCTCTTGCCTGAGCCCGACGGTCCGACGATCGCCGTGGTGCCGCCCGGTTCCAGCACGAAGCTCACGTTCTCCAGTACCTGGCTGTCGCCGTAAGCGAAGCTCACGTTGTCGAATTCGATGCGCGGCGCGGATTTCAGATCCGGCAGGCCCGCGGTCCCTGCGGTCAGGGAAGGGGCGTCGAGCACACCACGGATGCGGCCGAGTGTGGCACGCGTCGACTCGATCGCGGGCGCGAGTTCGCTCAACGCCGTGAACGGTTCGAGGTAGCGCGCGATCACGACGATCAGCGCGATGGCCTCTGGTACACCGAGTTCGCCGCGCACGGTGAGGACCGTGGCCATGCCGGCCAACAGGATCAGCGCCAGTTGGCTGGCCAGGCTGAACAACAGCTGCCCGGGAATCTGCATGGCCAGCAGGCGGACACTGGCGCCGTGCTGGGCGGCCAGCGCTCCGCCGACGAGGCTGCGCGCGGGCTCGACGCGCCGGGCCGCGCGCAGCGCCTGCTGGGTGCGGGCGAATTCGATGATGCGTTCGGTGAATGCGCTGTTGGTTTCGTCGGCGACGGTGTCGGCCTTGCGGCTCAGCCGGCCCGACGCCCACAGCGCGCCGAGCAGCACCACGACGCCGGCCAGCGCGGCCAGACCGAGCGGCGGCGACACCGCCAGCAGTGCCACCGCGATCGCGGCGGGCAACAGGATCGCGCCGATGAGCGGGGTCAGCAGATTGACCACCAGGCCGACGAGTTCGGGCCCGGTCGAGGCGATCGCCTGGCGGGCGGTCGCGGTGTGCTCGGCCGTCAGCCAGTCCAGCCGGATGTTCGGCAACCGGTCGGCCACGTCGTGCTGGGTGTTGTCCAGCACTGCGAACCCGAGCGCGAAGCCGAGCCGCGATGTCGTGGTGTCGACGATCCAGCCGGCCACGGTCGCGGCGGTGAGCCACCCCAACCAGGGCCACGCGTCGGCGGGCGTATCGCTGAACAGCGCGGCGACGAGCGGTACCAAAAGCACTGTTCCCACCGCGCGAATCAGCACCGATACCAGCGTGAGTACCGAGTAGACGCCCAGCTTGCCGCGCATCGCGGCCGGCACGAGAGCGATCAGCGTGCGGATCATCGGGCGGCCTCCCCGGCGGTGACGGCGTCGCGCCGGCCGGTCTCCCACAGCTGGTGGTAACGGCCGCCCGCGGCGAGTAATTGCTCGTGCGTGCCGGTTTCGATGATCCGGCCCGCGTCGAGCACGACGATCTGATCGGCGTGCGTGATGGTGTGCAGCCGGTGCGCGATCACCAGCACGGTCCGGTCCTTGGTCAGCCTGTTGAGTGCTTGCTGCACAAGGTATTCCGACTCGGGGTCGGCGAAGGCCGTCGCCTCGTCGAGGATCAGCACCGGCGTGTCGGCGAGGATCGCCCGTGCGATCGTGAGCCGCTGCTTCTCACCGCCGGACAGGCTCGAGGCCGCGCCGAGCGGGGTGTCGTAGCCGTCGGGCAACCGCAGGATACGGTCATGGATCTGGGCGTCGCGTGCGGCTTGCTGGATCCGTTCGATGCTTGCATCGGGATCGGCCAACGCGATGTTCTCCGCGACGGTGCCCGCCACCAGTTGGGTCTCTTGCAGCACGAACCCGACGCGGTGGTACAGCTCGTCGGCGGATAGCGAGCGAATATCGCTGCCGCCCACCGTGATCGAGCCCTCGCCCACGTCGTAGAAGCGGGCCAGCAGCGCGGCGAGTGTGGACTTGCCCGAACCCGACGGCCCGACGAGCGCGGTGACGGTTCCCGGCTTCAGGGCGAGCGAGACATCGTGGATCACGGGCACGCCCGGCCGGTACCCGAACGTCACGTTGTCGAAGGCCACATCGCCGGGCGCGGCAGCCGGACTCTCGCCGGCAACCACCGCGAGTTCGGCTTCGTCGAGCGCGGTCTGGATTCGCCGCGCCGCGAGCATGCCACCGCGGATACCGCTGAGCCCATAGCCGATACCGAGCAGTCGGACGCCGAATGTGGTGCCCAGCAACAGGAACGGCAGAAGATCAACCGGATTCATCGCACCGGCGACGATCATCGGAGTCCCGACGACCGCGATCAACCACAGGAACGTGCCGGGCCGCGTGACCAGATCCATCAAGGACTTCTTGCCGGTGAACGGCCGCTGCCAAGTCACCAGGAATTCGATGTACTCGTCGAGGCGGCGACGGAAGCTCGACGACGCGGCGCCGCCGAAAACCCGCACCACGGGCTGGCCTTCGAGGTATGCGCCGGCTTCGCCGCTCATCCGCTCGGCCCAGCGTTGCGCCTGCCCGATCTTCTGGCCGGACTGGATCGTCATGACCGACATCAACACGAGGTAGGTCAACACCGGGATGAACAGCACCAGTGCCAGGCGCCAGTCCACCACGAACAGATACACCAGCACGGCGATGGGCGCGATGACCGCCGCGACCGCGTCCGGGATGGCGTGCGTGACCAGATAGTGCAGGGACAGGGTGTCATCCTGCACAAGCTGTTTGATCGAGCCCGAACCGCGGGCGGTGAACCAGCCCAACGGCAACCGGGCCATTTTGGTCAACAGCCGGCTGCGCAGATCGCGCGCGAAATTGGCGTCGATCCAGTGCAGCCACAACGTCAGCGCCGCGGCGAGGAACGTTCCGGTGCCGAGCAGTCCGACCGCGGTCAGCCCGAGTGTCCACAGCCGGTCGGAGTCGGCGCCCGACAGCAACAGCCTGGCGAGTTCGACCAGCAGGACGAACGGCGCGAGTTGCACGAGGGTGATCAGCGCCTGCAGGACACCGGAGACGATCAGTTTGTTTTTCAGCGGCGCCAGCAGCCGGCCCGCGGCCTGGGCGCGCCAGTTGCCGCGGGCGCCGGTCGCGGGCACCGCGGCTTTGGGCTTATCTGCCGCCGGTTTTGCGGCGGCCGGTGCGGCGTCAGGAGTCTCGTCGTCGCGTTTGGTGCCCATCGCGCGGCCCTGATTCCAGTACGCCTGGGCGTGCAGTTCGGACTTGGGAAAGCCGAACTCGTCGCGCAGCCGGGTCCGCAGGTGCTTGAGCGAGCCGGCCTCCGGCGTCACCCAGCAGTACCAGTCCGACCAGTCTCTTGACTCAATCGCCGCAGCCAGCGACGCGGTGTCGTCGCGAACCACCCAGTGCAGAGTCAGCCGCGGATGCTCGGCGATCGGGATGAGCAGATCGCTCTCGTCGTGCTGCTCGAGGTAGACCTCGATGGGAATGTCGTGGGGGACAACGCCGATGATGCCGTTGATGGCCGGTGTCGCCGCGGCGTCACCGATCAACAGATAGCCGGCAGGCGGATCCTCGGGAACGGTGAAGCCGGGTGAACCCAGCGACATCACCGGAACGCTGTCTCCCGGCTTGGCCTCTCTGGCCCATCTTGAGGCCGGGCCCGCCGGCTCGTGCAGCACCACGTCGATCGTGAAATGCCCCGTCTCCGGGTTCATTTCGGTCATCGTGTATGCGCGCTGAAATTCGGTCTTCGAGCCGTCCGGATCGGGCACCCAGAAGCGCAGGTATGACGTCGGCTCGGCCACGGCGTCCTCGAACACCGTGGGCGAGACCATTCGGAGCCGCAGCAGATTAGGTGTCACCTGCTCGGTGCCGATCACGGTGGCCTGGTGATCACGCGCGCCGAAGCCACGCATCATCACCCCCTGGAATCCGCGTGCCATCAGCGGTCCTCTCCCGTGGCGGTCAGATCCACCACGATCTCGTCGATCGGTCTGCCGGGCGCCACCGTCGTCAGCAATCCCCGGATCAGAGCGTTCAGCAGCAAGTCCACGTACTGCCTGCTGGTCAGTTGCATGCCCGCGGTGTGTACCGGACCGAGCGCGGCGTCACCGGCGAGGCGCTCGGCGATCGCGTCGCGCTCCCGGTCGAAGCCCTCGTCGCTGACGCTGGCCTCGGCCTTGATCTCGTGCTGGGCGGCCAGTCCGATGGCCACCACGGCGACCGAGCTACTGAGCAGCGCGCCCGACTCAGGCGGGTAGCCGCGCCTGCCGAGGATGGACACCTCGTCGGCCAGGAGCCGCGCGCCCGCTTCGCCGCGGGGAAACAGCAGCTGCAGGTAGGCGGCGAGGCCGGGATGGTCGAGCGCGAAGCCGTGCAGCCGCACCCCGAAGGACAGCAGATGTTCCTCGATGGTTTCGTTCGGATCGTCGCCGAGTTCGAGTTCGGCGAGCAGGCTCTCCCCCACGAGCCGCTCAAGCTCCCAACGGCCGCCGATATGGCGATACAGCGCGGTCGCGGAGACCCCGAGCCGGGCGGCCACGGCGTTGACACTCAACCGCCGCATGCCCAGTTCGCGTCCCGCCTCGACGATGTCAGCCACCGCGATCTGCGGCGGACGCCCGCCGACGCGAGTTGCGACATCGTGGATCGCCACCAGTCCCCCATCGGGTCAACGGGAAAGTTACCCCCACAAACTAAGGGTGGCCTTACCGATCGTCAACCTCCACGTCTCGATAACCGATCAATCGCTCTGTTATTGTCACGGCATGCCGCGTCCCCGTGTGTACGACCCGGACGTCGTGCTCGATGCCGCCGAGGCGCTGGCCGTCGCATCGGGTGCGGCGGCCGTGACCGTCCGGGCGATCAGCGACGCGGTCGGTCTGTCGAACGGGGCGCTCTATCACACGTTCGGATCCAGGGCGGGCCTGTTGACGCGTGCCTGGCTGCGGGCCGGGCGCCGGTTTCTCGATCTGCAACGCGAACTGGTGACCGACGCCCGGCCGGGCCTCGACGCGATCGCCGCCGCCGCCCAGGCGCCCGTGGCCTTCGCCGAACGCTATCCGGACTCGGCGACGCTGCTGCTACGGATGCGCCGTGACGAGGTGCTTGGCGCCGACGCACCCGGCGAGCTGGCCACCGACCTCGCAGACTTGGAAAAATCGCTGGTGGACTTGATGATCCAGCTCGCCAGCGACGCCTGGGGGCGCCGTGATCGCGCTGCCGTGGACGCCGTGACAACGTGCGTCGTCGATCTACCGACCGCAATATTGCTGCACCGCAATCGACTTGCGGATCCGACGGCCCGCCGCCACCTGCGGGCGGCAGTCGACGCGGTGCTGGCCGTGGGGCCGGCACCGCAGAAACCCAGAGAAAGGGAACACCATTGACACCGACACTCGACTACGACGACGAGATCGCCGTCCTCGACCTCGGCGACGACGAGAACCGGTTCTCACCGGATTTTCTCGACGCGGTAGACGCGCTGCTCGACACGGTGCTCGACAAGGGCGCGCAGGGACTCGTGACGACCGCCGACAGCAAGTTCTATTCCAATGGCCTTGACCTGGATTGGCTTGGGGCACACAGTGACCAGGGACCGTGGTACGTCGGGCGGGTGCAGGGTCTGTTGGCCCGGTTCCTGACGCTGCCGATCCCAACGGCCGCGGCGGTGGTGGGCCATGCGTTCGGGGCAGGCGCGATGCTCGCCATCGCGCACGACTACCGGGTGATGCGGGCCGACCGCGGATTTTTCTGCTTTCCCGAGGTCGACATCCGCATCCCGTTCACGCCGGGCATGGCCGCACTGATCCAGGCGAAGCTGACTCCGCAGGCCGCGGTCGCCTCGATGACGACCGGTCGGCGGTTCGGCGGTGTCGACGCACACGAGCATGGGTTGGTCGACGCGACCGCGGCCGAAGGCGCGGTGACGCTCGCGGCGACCCAGATGCTGCGCCCGCTCGGCGGTAAAGACTCCGGCACGCTCGGCGCTATCAAACAGGTCATGTTCGGCCCGGCGGTCAGCGCGCTGCGGGCGGGCTAGACCGGGATCGCGGTTCCGGTCTCCCGCTCGGCGAATTCCACGACGCGGGCGGCAAATTCGTAGTCGCAGGCCACGGCCGACCGGCCGATCAGCACGGGGCCGCCGCGCAACCCGAATTTGCCGTCAACGCCGACATAGCTGCCGGGCGGGATGGGTTCGCTGATGCAGTAGAGCGTCGGGGCAGCCCCGGCGTCGATGTCATTGGCCATCACGTCCGCGACGGCCTTGACTCCCCGCTGGACCACTGACATGAGCGGCTTCTCGGACACGTTCGGCAGATTCGATGCGACCCAACCGGGGTGCGTGAGTTGCGTGACGATCGGCGAGCGCGCGGCCCGCAGCCGCCGATCGAGTTCGAGGCCCCACAGCATGACAGCCAACTTCGACCGGCTGTAGGCGCCCATCACCGTCCACTTGTTGCGGCGCAGGTGCATATCGTCGAGGCGCAGGGTGGCGCCACGGTGCGCATCCGAGCCGACGTTGATGATCTGCGACCGGATGCGCTCGAACAGCAGATTGGTCAGCGCGAACGGCCCGAGCAGATTGGTGCCGAGCGTCATCTCGAAACCGTCGACGGTGTCGGTCCGGTGTTGGCTGAGCGCGCCGGCGTTGTTGATGAGTACGTCGACGTCGCCGTCGAGGCGGCCGGGAAACGTGCGTACCGATGACATGTCGGCGAGATCGAGCTCGACCACCTCGGTCGACCCACCGATCTCGGCGGCACGCTGCGCGCCGAGTTCGATGTTGCGGACCGCGAGAACGACGTGGGCACCCGCGCGCGCCAATGCGCGAGCGGTTCCCAAGCCGACGCCGTTGGTCGCACCGGTCACGATGATGCGCTTGCCGCTCAGATCGCCGAGCCGGCTCGGCGCCCACCTGGTCGTCACATGGGTGAGGGTAGCGTCAGCCGCCCCAACCGCGCTGGCCGTCCCAGCCACCGCAGATGCCGTTGATGCAGCCGTGGCCCCAACCGCCCTGGACCGGGTTCCAGCCGCCACAGCCCTGCCAGCCGGGTCCGCTGTCGCAGCCACCGCCGCCGCCGGCATCGCCGCTCCCGCTTGGGGTGGCGAGGACAACCTGATTGCTTCCGGTCATGTCGGTGATCGTGGCAGGCGCATCGGCAAGAAGCGCTGCTGTCGGTCCGGCCGCGATCGCCGCTGCGGCTCCCGCTACGAAGACTGACCCCAGAAGTTTCCGTATGGTTAGCATGCCTCCATATTCCTCCGCTGCGCGCCGCATGCCAAGGAAAATGTGAGAGCCGACACCACTTTTCGTCGAACGCCGAGGTCAGGCGGGTGCGTACCGCAACATTGTCACGGAATGTTCGGGGTAGTCGCAGAACACCGGGCGCACCCGCATTCCGATCCGCAAATCCTCGGGCGTTGCCTCGACCATCTCGGTGGAGAACCGCGGCCCCTCATCCCATTCCACGACCGCCAGTGTTTGCGGGACCGCGTCGGCGAAGTGCGGCCCGACCGGCCGCCGCGCCACGGTGAACGTGTACAACGTGCCCATACCCGAGATCTCGCGCCACTCCAGATCGGCGGCGAGGGTTCGCGGCGCGAGCACGCGCGGATAGAACACATAGGCCTGCGTAGACGGCGAGTACTGAATGACGATGCGGTGCTCGCTCAGCGCATCCCAAAACGGCGTGCTGGTCGGAGTTTTCACCGGCATGGGCCGCGCGAATCCGGTCATGGTCAGTCGCCTTCCAGGATGAGGGTGGTCTGCTCGGACAGGATGCCGCCGTTGCCGGAGACGAATGCCCGGTTGCAATCGGTGATTTGCGCGGCGCCGGCCCGGCCCATGATCTGGCGCGTCGCATCGCACACGTGGTGCATGCCGCCGGCAAGTCCGGCCTGCCCGAAACCCAGTTGCCCGCCTGCGGTGTTGAGCGGAAAGTCGCCGCGGAACGTGAGGTCGTGGTCCGACACGAACGCCATGCCCTTGCCCTTCTCACAGAAGCCGGCGTCCTCCAGGCTCAGCAACACCGTGATCGTGTAGCAGTCGTAGATCGACACCATGTCCATCTGGTCCCTGGTCAACCCGGTCATCCCGAATGCGGTGTCGGCGGCTTTGCGGATCGGCGTGTCCAGCAGGTTCTCGGCGTAGGTCGGCGTCTTGAACGGCACGTGCTCGCCAAAACCCTTGACCCACACCGGCCGGTTCCTGGCCCTGGCGGCCACGTCGGCGTTGGCGACCACCACGGCGGCCCCGCCCACACACGGCATGACGATCTCCAGCATGTGCAGCGGGTCGGCGATCACCGGGCTGGCCAACACGTCCTCGATGGTCAACGGCTTGTCTTTCCAGATCGCACCGTCGGTGTGGTTGGCGTTGACCCGTTGATCCACCACGATCTTTGCCATCGCGCGCTCGTCGTAGCCGTACTCATGGGCGTAGCGCTGCGCGACCTGCCCGTACGGACCGTTCTGGCCGAGGTTGCCGTAGGGAATCTCGAATTCGGCCTGCGGCGAACCGAATTGATTGCTGGACGATCCGAAGAACACGGCATCCGAATGCGGTTTGGGCTTGAGTTCGGAGATGGGCGTGAGGTAGCGGGCGGGCAGCGCGCACAGCACGACGTCACAGATACCGAGCTCGACGGCGGCCGCCGCGCGCCACACCATGCCCGCGGCGCTGGCCCCGCCCAAGTCCAGCAACTCGGCGAAATTCGCTCGTACACCCAGATATTCAGCGACCGTCGATGGCACGAAGATCTCGGACTCACCGAGGTGCGACGTGACGATGCCGTCGACGAGTTCGGCCGACAACCCGGCGTCGTCCAGCGCTTCAGCTGCCAACAGCGCCCACTGTTCGAGGGTGAACGGTGCGGGCGAGGCAGTGCTCAGCCGCTCGGGCGGCAACTCGACGTAACCGACGATCGCGGCCTCACCCTTCAATCCCATACCGGCTCCTTATTTGCGGGGCAATCCCAGAATCATCTGGGCGATGATGTTGAGCTGGATCTCGGTGGTTCCGCCGCCGATCAGTTCGGCGGGCAGGTCCAGATACGGTGCGACGACGGGCGGTTCGCTATCGGCTTCCATGGCGAGCCGGCCCGACAGTCCCAGCGTGAGAGTTGCCGCGCGCCGCAGCATCACGTTGGTCGCGACTTTGGCGATGCTCGACGCAGGCCCGGGCGGCTGGCCGTCGAGCAGTCGCAGCGTCTCGCGAAGCCCGAGCGCCTTGAGGGCGTTCGTATAGGCGTCGATCTCGCCGATCGCGTGCAACAACGGGTCACGGTCGGTGCTCACCGACGCGAGCCGGCGCAGGGCGCCGACACGGTCGATGTGTACGTAGCCGCTGATGGCCACGCGCTCCTGAGCCATCGTGCTGATCGCCAGTTGCCATCCGGACGCAGGCTCGCCCAGCAGCATCTCGTCGGGGATGAAGACGTCGGTCAGGAACACCTCATTGAAATCCGCGCGTCCGCTGGATTGGGTGATCTGCTGGAATTCGACTCCAGGCGACCGCATGTCGAGGACGAAGTAGCCGATGCCGCGGTGCTTCGGCGCCTGTGGATCGGTGCGGGCCAGCAGCGCGCCGAAATCGGCCCGGTGCGCCACCGAGGTCCAGATCTTGTGGCCGTTGACGAGCCAGCCACCCTCGACCCGGGCCGCGCGAGTGGTCAGCGACGCGAGGTCAGAACCCGCTCCGGGCTCGCTGAACAGCTGACACCACGCCAACTCACCCCGCAGCGTCGCCGGGACGAAGCGCTCGCGGAGTTCCTCGGACCCGGCGGCGATGATGCTCGGCAGGATCCACTCCGCGATACCGATCGAGGGCCGTTGCAGCGCACGCTTGCCGAACTCCTCGTCCACGATGAGCTGTTGGCGCACGGTGGCGTCGCATCCCCACGGCACAGGCCAGTGTGGGGCGATGAGCCCGGCTTCAGCCAACAGCTCACGGCGCAACCCGGTCGCGAATTCGGGACGGTCGTCCTGGCGGCCGGCACCGTCGTCGGTCAGGGTGAGCGCGCTGTCGAGCACCTCGGCGACGCGCGCACGGAACTCCGCATCGGTGTCGCCGAGTTCGACCGTCATGTCCCGCGTCGCGATTTCCGACAGTTCACCGAGCTCGCGGGTCCATCGCGACAGCGGACCGATCGAGGCCGCCAGGCTCGTGGCCCGTCGCCAGTAGAGGTGCAGATCGTGCTCCCACGTGAAACCGATCGCGCCGAACATCGTGAGCGCTTCGAGCACCAAGCCCGGGATCGGCGCGATCGCCATCACCGCGGCCGCCGCGACGGCAAGCCGACGCTGGTCTGCGGCGCCGGTCAGGGCGCGCACCGCATCCCACGCGGCTGCCGTGGCCAGCTCACTGTTGACCAACAGCATCGCTGCCTTGTGCTGCAGCGCCTGGAAGGTGCCGATCGGCTTCCCGAACTGCTCACGCGTGCGCAGGTGTTCGGTGACGACACGCACGCACCACTCGCTGATTCCGGCCGACGCGCACGCGCTCAGGGCCACCGCGATGCCGACGATACGGTCCTCGTCCGCATCCGGCAGTTCCGCGGTACCCGGCATCGCATGGTCCTGCAGCTTCAGCACGCCCAGGTCGGTGGTGAGGTCGGTGCCGCGGCGCGCCTCGACCCGAACCGCTGCCGGATCGACCACGAACCACAACAGACGATCGGCGGTACGGGCGGGCAGGATGACACGCTGCGCCGCACAGAGTCCGATGGTTGGGCCCGACGATCCGGTCAGACGCCAACCGCCACCGTCGGGCCGCGCGGTGAAATCCGAATGCTCCGGCAGCACGACAGCAGCCGTGAGCCCGGCGGCCAGCTCGTTGAGAACCTTTGCGGCCTCCTCACTTTCACCTGCCGAGTGGACCGCTGCGCTCGCGATCGCGGTACTCAGCAACGGGCCGGGCAGCAACGCCGACGCCGCGGCTTGCAGTACGCAGGCCAGATCGGTGAGTTCACCGCCTCCGCCGCCGACGTGCTCGGGCAGATGTACGGCGTGAAATCCATTGGCCACCAGTTCCGGCCACCACACTGGGATGGATCCGCGCGCGACGCCGCCGAATTCGGCCCTGGTCGCGGCGACCGGCGCGTGCCTTGCGGCGAATCCACTCACCGCATCGGTGACCTGCTGCTGTTCGGGTGTGATCGCGATGCTCATGCGCGGCGCCGCCGGGAGACGAAGAACTTCGCGGCTTCGGCGATGGCCAGCGGCGCCGGACCCGGATGCCAACCCAGTTCGCGTACGGCCTTGCCGTGGTCCATCGGTGACATCACGTGCATGAGCCGCACGGTCAGCGGGCTCAACTGGCTGTCGCGCCGGGCCAGTCGCGCAACACGGTCGGAAAACGCACCGGCCGCCGTCAGCAGACGGATCGGCACGCCGTGCTTCGGCGGCTCGACACCGACGGCGGCACAGGCTGTTTCGTAGATCTCCTGAGCGGTCATGAACCGCTCGGAGACGATGTATCGCTGCCCCGGGCGGCCGCGTTCGCCTGCCAGGATGAGCGCCTCGGCCGCATCGCCGACGCCGACGGTTTCGGCGGCGGCCCCTTTCACGTAGAACGGCAGCTTGCCTCGGACCGCGGCCGCGACGAGCCCGCCGTGCGGGGTCGGCAGCCAGTCACCCGCGCCATAAGTGTTCGAAACGCACATCGCGACCGCGGGCAACCCCTTTTCCTGCACATACCGCAGCACCATCTGTTCGGCGAGCACGCGGGTGTGCACGTAGTCGCCACCGATGTCGAGCCAGTTGTTTGGCAATTCCTCGGTGGCGTGGCCGGATTCCACCAGTCCGATGGTCGCGATCGAGCTCGTGAAGACGAACTTGCTGAGGTTCGCGTCCGAGGCGACGTCCAGAACATTCTGCAGCCCTTCGACATTCGTGTGCCATAGGGGTGTCGGATCGCGCAGCCACGCGCGGGCGTCGACCACGCAGTAGTACACGACGTCACAGCCGTCCATCGCGGCACGCACCGATTCGGCGTCGAAGATGTCGCCGTAATGCCGTTGCACGTCCAGATCGTCGATGCCCCGGGTCGGGCTCGTGGTGCGGATCAGGACGCGGACGTTCTCGCCGCGCTCGACCAGCCTGCGGGTGACGTGCGAACCGAGGAAGCCACTGGCCCCGATGACGAGTTTCTCAGCAGTCATAGGCCCTTGCGTTCGTTCCCGGCATTCACGAGACGGTGCGTCTCGTCTTGTGGGAGACTACGGCGTGTAGCTTTTCCTGTAAAGAGCGACGAGGACCTGGCGATGACGACCGAAACCGCGCCGCGGCGGCGCAGCGAGAGATCCCGGGTGGCCATCATCGACGCCACCCGGGAGTTGTTGCTGGACCGCGGCTTTGACGGGCTGAGCATCGAAGCCGTCGCCGCACGGGCCGGAGTAGGCAAGCAGACGATCTACCGCTGGTGGCCGAGCCGCCCCGCCCTGGTCGCCGACGTCCTGCTCGAGGACGCCGACAAGATCCTGGCGACGATGCCGAGCACCGACGACGTCACCGCCGACCTCGTGTCGTGGGCCGGAACCCTGGCGTCGGCGCTGACCACCAAGCGTGGATACGCGATGCTGCGCACGCTCACCGCGGCCTCGCTCGAACATGAAGACACCGCGGACCGGCTGCGGGCCGGTTTCAGCAGGCCGCTGCTGGACTCCGTCCGAACGCGGTTGCTCGCCGAGAACATCGAGGCCGATACCGCACACGCGGCGGCCGATGCGCTACTCGGCGCGGTCGTCTACGCGATCCTGTCCGAGGGCCGCAGCTATGAGCGGCAACGTGCCGAGACCACGGCCCGCACGATCGTGACGAGCCTGCGCGGTTAGGCAGGCGGCACGGCGCCCGGTGCTCGCACCACCATCGGTACGGCCGGGAAGCATGAGGCCATCTCCGAACGCGACTTACGCAGCGCCGCAGTGCCATAGCCACGCTTACGGAAGTCCGGGTGAATCCAGATGCGCACATTGACCTCGCCGCCGACGAGTTCGCCGAACACCATACCGACCTTCTCGGCACCTTCGAGCGCCACAAACCATGCGGCTTCTTCTGCGTTGACCCGGCCGAGGGCCGCGCGGATCTCGTCATCGAGTTCGGCTGCCGGCGCGCCGGATCCGTCACCGGACGCTCCCACGTCAGTGGTCCGGGCCGCGAAGATGTCGCGATCGGTCTCCGGCGAGAACGCCCGCAACTCCAGCGTCTCACCCGAACTCGCGGGACGTTCCTGCGCGGTGAAGCTCAGCTGACTGTTCAGATCGTCGAGTTCGGCTGCGATCTTGCGTCGCGAATCCTTGGTGATCTGTGCGAATGACAACCCGATGACGGCCTCGGCGGCGGTGTGCGACGTACCCAGCAGTCCCGCGACAGCGTCCACTGCGGCACTGCGGTCGTCGGCCTCAACGATCACGTCGAGCAATTCGTGGCGCCGGTTGAGGGCATTGAGCAGGGCGTCGGTGATTTCCCGCCGCGCCGCGGCTTTGTCGTGATCGGTCATGACGTCGAGCGTAGAGCAGTGGCAGACATGACGCCGTCGGCTTAGGCCTAAGTTCCATGGCCAAGGTGCAACCGGCGCTGGCGCAACGGCTCCATGAAGGCCGTGACGGCCCAGATGCAGTGGGTGTGCGAGGACCCGCGCCGACTCGAGGGTCCGCGCGCACTGGCCCGCCTCGCGCCCGCTGTCGTCAACAGCTACAAGCTCAACCTGTTCCGGCTGGGCGGTTAACCTCCCTCCAGCAGCGCCTGGCCCAGGTACTGCTCGGGCGAGGTGACGCCCGGCAGCATGACGAACACCGCCGACCCGATCGCGGTGGTCCACTGGTTTAGCGCATCGAACGCGGCGAGGCGTGTCTGTACCGGCAGGAACTGCGCATCGATGTCGCGTTGATATGTCACGAAGATCAGCCCGGTGTTGGAGGTCTGTCCGGGTTCGGGCGGATCGTCGTAGTTGTAGGGCCGACGCAGAAACCGTTCACGGCTGTCACGATGGTGTGCCAGCGCGATATGCGAATTCTCCGGTATCACCGGAATTCCGTCGCGCTGCATCGTGAAATCGGGCTCGTCCATCTCGCGTTGCCCGGTCAACGGCGCCCCCGTGTCCAGCGTCCGGCCGACCGTGAGCTCCTTGCTCTGCCGGTCCAGTTCGTCCCACGTGTCGAGTTGCATCTCGATGCGCCGGATTACCATGAGTGTTCCGCCGGCCAACGCCGGCTTGTCGTCGCCCAACCACACCAGATCGTCGAAGTCGGCGGGACTCAGGGTGGCGGTACCGTCCACCTGACCCATGAGGTTACGCATCGACGTGCCCTGCTGATCGGCTCCGCGTGCGCTGCGAAAGCCCGTCTGCCGCCAGCGTTGTACCGACATCGACCGGACGTTCTTGGTCAAGACCCGAGTAGCGTGGGCCACCACGACCGGATCGTCGGCGCAGATCTGCAGCACCAAGTCCCCGCCCGACCAACGATCATCGAGCCGGTCGGTGTCGAACACCGGAAGCTCTCTCGCCGATGCCGGCCGGGCCACGCCTAGCCGATCGAGCAGGGCTGGACCGAGTCCGGCTGTGATCGTGAGACGTGCAGGGCGCAAAGCCAATTCGGGTTCGGTGTCGGCCAGGGCGGGCACACCGCGGGTGAGCCGTTCCGCGTCGGCAGTCCACAACCGCAGGATCGCGGCGACGGTGTCCCGCTCGCCGCGGCCCGCACCGGGCTTGACATCGAACGCGATGAACACCGCGTGGGACTGCGGCGCGGTGGCTATCCCGCCCTGGTGCGCGCCGTGGAACGGTTCGGCCTCACCGCCGAACCCGACGGTGGCGGATTGCGCGGCACCGCATTCGGTGAGAACGGCACCCGCGGCCAACACGGCGGCACCCCCGGTCAGGAGGCGCCGCCGGTTGACCGTCAGCCAGGACGGATCAGCCATGGCCGTGCGGGTCCGCGGGCTGATAGTTCTCATCGCCGCCGGCTGCGTCGCGCACCTGGGCGGTGATCGGTAACGACGAACCGTCCTCGAACACCACCGTCATCTCGACATCGGCCCCGGGCTGCAGCGGCGCCGTCAGATCCATCAGCATCAGATGGTCACCACCCGGGATCAGTTCGTGCGTGCCGCCCGCGGGAATGGTGAAGCCGCCTTCCTTGGGCCGCATGGCCTTTGCCCCACCCGAATCGGCGACGACCTCGTGCATCTCGACCGTCTTCGCGGCGGGCGATGTCGCCGAGACTATGCGCGCATCGTGGTGGCCGCTGTTCGCCAACATCCCGAAAACAGCCGTCATCCCCGAGTCCGCGGCACTGGCCCACTGATCGGTGATGGTGACCGTCGACGCCATCGTCTCGTCCTCGTGGCTCTGCGTGCAGCCCGCGACCGCCAGGGTGACGGCACCGAGAACCGCTATCGCCCTACGCATTGCGCTTCCTCACTGCAAGTGCCGCGACCACCGTGTCTGCGACGAGGAACGCCACCAGGCTCAGGCCGAACAACGGCAGACACCAGCCGATCACGGCGGCCACGACGACGACAGCGGCGATACCGAGCGGTGGTAGCCGTCGCAACACACCACGCAGTGGTGGCCGGCCGACCGCCCAGTCCGACCCACGGGTGGGGCGGCGCTGCCACCACATGCGGTAACCGCGCACGATGACCGTGATGAGCCCGATCATCGTCAACGCCAACACAATCTGGTTGGCCAGCCCGAACAGCAGACCCATGTGAGCCTCGATCGTCCATTCGGTGAGCTTGGCGAGCAATGGCCATTCCGCGAAATCCACCCGATCGCTGATCGCGCCGGTGGCCGGGTCGACCGCTATCGAGTCGTACCGGGTCGGCCAGTCCCGCTTGCGCTCGGCAACCTTCCACGCCTCGCCCGATTCCGCGGGCGGGTACAGCCACATCGGCCCATGCAACCCGGCCGATTCGGCGGTGCCCAGGACCGTGTCGGCGGCGTGCAGATTGGTTTCGCCCGGCCCGCCGTGCCCGTGATGGCCTGCTGCCGATGCGGTTCCGCCGGCGAGCGCGGTGTCGACGCTCGGCGCGGTGGTGTCGAACCTCGCCTGGATGCTGTTGACTGTTTCCCCGGCATAACGCGACCACGTGATGCCCGAAACCGACAACGCGAGCAGCACCGCGATGGTCCACACACCCACGGCACCGTGCCACGACAGCGTGCGCCTGCGTCCGGTCGCGGAGCGGTCGGGTGCGACGAGGTTGCGCAGCTTGTTGTCGCGGCGCTGCATGATCCACAACGCCAGACCGGCGAGCGCGATCACCCACATCCAGCTCGCGGCGAGCTCACTGTAGTTGCGGCCCACCGCGCCGAGGTGCAGGTTGCGGTGCAGCTCATCGAACCAGGCTCGCAACGGCATCCACTGGCCGTATGTGGTGAGCGCGCCACGCACCTCGCCGGTGTACGGGTCGACGAACACCGTGCGCGAATAATCCGGCGGAACATCGTCGACCGTCAGGCGCACCTGCGTCGTCTCGTCGGGCTCGACCGGCGGCCGAATGCTCTCGACGGAACCTTCGGGGTGTGCGGCACGGGCCGCGTTGAGTTGATCCGCCAGCGGCAGTCGTTGCTCGCCGACATGGTCGACCGTCAACTCGTGGCGGTAAATCATGTTGTCGATCTGTGGAATGAGTGCATACAGCAGGCCGGTGACGGCGGCGATCAGGATGAACGGGCCGACGAACACGCCCGCATAGAAGTGGAGCCGGACCAGCAGCGGGCGAATGGTCCGGGGTTTGACCGGTGGAGATTCGGTACGTAGTTGGTCGTCAGGGGTTGTGGTCATGGAAATGCCTTCGCTCAAAGGAGGGTGCGCGCAGACGCGCAACGGGTGACAGCCCGCCGGTAGACGACGGGCTCACATGAAGCGATCGCGGGTACTAGTTGCCCGCGGGGCACACCACAGGAGGTGCCCGCATTCCCAAACCGGCGCGCAGCAGAACAGGGCGCGCCACCACTGTGTCGGTCGGCCACCAGACCGCGTGGCCGACGGGCCGGATCCGGCCCAGGATGAAGACCCGCAGCCAGCACAGCACCGACGCGCAGACGACGTAGAGGTATTCGACCGCGCCGATCAACAGACCGAGGCCGACCGCAGCCGCCATGTGCAAGGCCAGCATGGGCCCGGTCAGCAACGATGTCGCGTGATGGTGACCGCCGGCCAAGCTGAGCGCGAGGTGGCCGAGCGTCTGCCCCGCAGCGAGCCCCGCGATCAGCAACGCAGTCCTGCCCACGCGAGTCTCGGCGGTGAATCCGCCGACCACCGCGCCGAGCGTCGCGCACAGCATGACCAGTACGACCAGCGGACTGCTGGACGGCGCCGCGCCGCCCGCGGCGGTGTGAGCCACCGCGGCCGTCAACGCCGAACACGCACCCACCAACCCTCCGCGCATGCGCGCGGCATGGTTGACAGCTGTGCTCACCTGCGGGACTTTACCGCCCTGCTATCACGATCAGCGCGTCGGCGACCTCGGCGACCGGCCGAGTGGTGTCCAGTTCATGTGTGGCGGACGCACGCAGCAGCGGTTCGGTCTCCGCTAGATCCCCTTCGATCCTCGCGAGGTCGGCAGCGGATTTGCCGAAATCATTGCCGGTACGCGTCCGCAACCGGTGAACGATGACGTCGCGAGGTGCACTGAGCAGTACGACCGCGGCGAACCTCGGGTAGAAATCCGCCTGATTGGCCACCGTTCCCTGAACGAACAGCGGACCGTTGCGCGGTCGGCCTAGCAGCGCGTCGATGTACGGCTCACGCCACAGCGGCTCCCCATCGACCACGTGGATCCAGTCGCCATAGTCGGTATCGACCGTCTCGTAACCACGCCGAGCCAGTTCGGTCAGGACGGTGGACTTGCCCACCCCCGACATGCCGGTGATCAGGATCGCGGTCACGCCCGCAGTCTCGCATCCGGTGGTGTCATCCCTCCTGCCTAATGTTGATGCTCGTGTACGACCAGTACGAGTTGATCGCCACCGAATACGCCGCAACATTCACCGACGAGTTCGACGTCAGGCCTTTCGACCGCCGCCTGGTGGAATCATTCGCCGACCTGGTCCGCCGATCCGGCGGTACCGACGCTCTTGACGTCGGCTGCGGGCCAGGACAAGCGACCGCCGAACTTACGCGATGCGGGCTGAACACCGTGGGTATCGACGGCTCACCGGCCATGGTTTCCATTGCCAGGCAACGCTATCCGCAGGCTCGCTACGAGGTTGCCGACATGTTCGACCTGCCATACCCGCCGGCGAGCGTTGCCGCGGTGTGTGCCTGGTACTCCATCATCCATACATCGACCGAGCTCCTCCCCTCCTTGTTCACCGAATTCGCCCGCGTGCTCACCGATCCGGGTTGGCTCTTACTGGGCTTTCAAACCGACGCTCCCCCTTCTGTTTACGCCGAAGCATTCGGCCATCAGGTGGACATGACGTTCTTGCGGCACGACACATCAACGGTGCGCGATGCCCTGCACACCGCCGGGTTCACGGTGTACGCAACAGCCAGACGTGAACGCCAGGAGCATCTCAACGAGCTCACCGCTCAAGCCTTCGTCATCGCCCGCCGGGCGGTCGATCAGGCTGGTTGACAGTCT
>NZ_JBONDW010000010.1:0-242916 GCF_054919535.1 Mycobacterium venezuelense | reverse complement strand
CGTCGGGCAGAAAGTTTCCTGCACCCGCAATCCAGCCCCGATCCCCCGACATGCGACCCCCCGATCAGCAACTTTTCATAGTCCACAAGCAGCTATCATCATCACGCTTGATTAGCACTGTAGACAACCGCGCTGACATGGTCAATAAACTGCGATAACCCGCAACATCGACGCGCATCCGGTATCGCTCAAGACCTGATCTGGCGAAACTTCTCGGCAACCGTTGAGCAACCTCAGCTATCCATTGAGAATCGCCGTCAATATTCGTCACCGTCAACATGTCCGCAATGCCCATAGATAGCTGTAGGAGTCACCTCCGGATCCGAACCTCCGTGCGCCAGACGTCCAGCTCGACGGGTTCGGAATAATGGACAGGATGAGTTTGCAGCCGGAAAGCAGGGCGGATCGCGCATGACTGACGGCCCATTGATCGTGCAGTCCGACAAGACGGTCCTGCTCGAGGTCGACCACGAACAAGCAGGAGCGGCGCGGGCCGCGATCGCACCCTTCGCCGAGCTGGAGCGTGCCCCCGAACACGTGCACACCTACCGCATCACGCCGCTCGCGTTGTGGAACGCGCGCGCGGCCGGTCATGACGCCGAGCAGGTCGTCGATGCCCTGGTGTCGTTCTCTCGGTATCCGGTTCCGCAGCCGCTGCTGGTCGACATCGTCGACACCATGGCGCGGTATGGCCGCCTGCAGCTGGTCAAGCACCCGGCGCACGGTCTGACACTGGTCAGTTTTGACCGCGCCGTGCTCGAGGAGGTGCTGCGCAACAAGAAGATCGCCCCGATGCTGGGTGCGCGCATCGACGACGACACCGTTGTCGTGCACAACAGCGAACGCGGCCGGGTCAAGCAGATGCTGCTCAAGATCGGTTGGCCGGCAGAAGATCTCGCCGGTTACGTCGATGGTGAGGCACACCCCATCGAGCTCGCACAAGACGGTTGGGCCTTGCGCGACTACCAGGAGATGGCCACCGAATCCTTCTGGGCGGGCGGCTCGGGCGTCGTGGTGCTGCCATGCGGCGCGGGCAAGACCTTGGTCGGCGCGGCCGCGATGGCCAAGGCAGGCGCGACAACCTTGATCCTCGTCACCAATACCGTCGCGGGCAGGCAGTGGAAGCGCGAGCTCGTCGCCCGTACCTCGCTGACCGAGGACGAGATCGGCGAGTACTCGGGTGAGAAAAAGGAGATCCGGCCCGTCACCATCGCGACGTACCAGGTGATCACCCGCCGCACGAAGGGCGAGTACAAGAACCTGGAAATCTTCGACAGCCGCGACTGGGGCCTGATCATCTACGACGAGGTGCACCTGCTGCCCGCGCCGGTGTTCCGGATGACCGCTGACCTGCAATCTCGCCGGCGCCTCGGGCTGACCGCGACGCTGATCCGCGAGGACGGCCGCGAGGGCGACGTCTTCAGCCTCATCGGGCCCAAACGCTACGACGCACCGTGGAAGGACATCGAAGCCCAGGGCTGGATCGCACCCGCCGAGTGCATCGAGGTCCGGGTGACGATGACCGACAACGAGCGCATGCTCTACGCCACTGCCGAACCCGAAGAGCGCTACAAGCTGTGCTCGACGGTCCACACCAAGATCGCGGTGGTCCGCTCGATCCTCGAGCGCCATCCCGGCGAGCAGACCCTGGTGATCGGCGCCTACCTCGACCAGCTGGAGGAACTCGGGCAAGAGCTGGACGCCCCGGTCATCCAGGGGTCGACGAAGAATGCCGAACGCGAAGCACTGTTCGACGCGTTCCGCCGCGGCGACATCTCCACGCTGGTGGTGTCGAAGGTCGCCAACTTTTCCATCGACCTTCCGGAAGCCTCAGTGGCCGTACAGGTTTCGGGTACCTTCGGCTCGCGTCAGGAAGAGGCGCAGCGGCTTGGGCGACTACTGCGCCCCAAGGCAGGCGGCGGCGGTGCGGTGTTCTACTCGGTGGTCTCACGCGACAGCCTCGACGCCGAATATGCCGCGCACCGGCAGCGGTTCCTGGCCGAGCAGGGCTACGGCTACATCATCAAAGACGCCGACGATCTACTCGGCCCCGCGATCTAGCCACGACTCCGCAACGTCATCAGCAATTCGCCGTCCGGGCCACCGGTGAACGTCAACTCACGGCGCAGCCGCTGACCGGGCACGAGATCAAGCTCGAAGCGCTGCGCGAGGCTCGCGACGATCAACGTGGCCTCGAAGTTGGCGAACCCAGAGGCGACGCACATGCGCTTGCCCGCCCCGAACGGCATCTGCGCACGACGCTGCGCGCCGTCGAGATTCTCCTTGAGAAACCGCGCCGGATTGAAGTCGTGCGGGCTGCCCCACACGCGGGCGTTGTGGTGCATGCTGTGCATCAGAATGGCGATGCTGGTTCCGGCTTTGATCGGATAGTCGCCAAGAACATCATCGGCTTTCGCCATCCGGGCGACGCCCATGATCGGTGGGTACACGCGCATGGCCTCGGCAACCACGGCCTGTGTCCAGGGCAGGTTGTCGACGTCGTCGGCAGTGGGTTCGCGTCCGCCGAGAACGTCGTCGAGCTCACGCCCGAGCCGTTGGCGCGCCTCGGGATTCTGCGAGAGCAGGTACCAGGTCCAGGCCAGTGCTGCCGCGGTTGTCTCGAAGCCGGCGCCGAGGAATGTCATCACCTCGTCGCGGATCTCCAAATCGGTGTAACGGTAACCAGTTTCGGGATCCTCAGCAGCTATCAACAGTGCCAGCAGATTGTCGGTGCGCTCGATCTTGCCGCTGCGGTGGTCGGCGATCAACTGGTCGATGAACCGCTCTATCCGGCTCAGCCCCCACCTGGCCCGCGGTGCGATGACCCACGCACCCCGCCGCAGCGCATTGATCGCGAGCCGAGGCGAGGACATCTTGTCGGCACCCCAACGCAACGGCCGCGCCACGCCGAGCAGGAACCCGTAGCCGAAAAGCGTTAGCAGT
The DNA here is from genome assembly GCF_054919535.1 of Mycobacterium venezuelense. Classification (NCBI taxonomy): domain Bacteria; kingdom Bacillati; phylum Actinomycetota; class Actinomycetes; order Mycobacteriales; family Mycobacteriaceae; genus Mycobacterium; species Mycobacterium venezuelense. The sequence continues at coordinate 239,973 of NZ_JBONDW010000010.1, read as the reverse complement.
CTCGCGAAGTCGGTGCGCATCTGTTCGGCGAGCTTGCCGTTGAGTTCGATGCCGAACATCGTGCGCGCGATGATGTCCATCGTCACGTAGTTCATTTCCGCGGCGATGTCCACCGGTCGTCCGGCGGCCAGGATCTTGTCCCAGCGGTCGGCGGCCGCGACGCACGCGGCGGTCATCTGCGGCGCGAACGTGTCCACCTGACGTTTGGCGAATATGGGCTGGACCAGGCGCCGGTTCCGTTGCCACAGTTCGTCGTTGAGGTCGGTCACCAGGCCGCGTCCGAACGCGACGGCCAGCAGGTCGTACTCGGCGTTCTTGGCGTAGTTGTCCTGATTGGACACCAGGACATGGCGCGCGATGTCAGGGTTGCGCACCACCACGAACTTGGCCAGCGGCGTACGCGCGACCACGATGTCGTCCTGACCGGGCAGTTCGGTGGCGTACTCGTAGATCGTGTGCCGATACCCCGCCCGGATGGCCTTCATGGCGAGCCACCACGACTTCAGATAGCCGACCTCGGTGTGCTGCCAACGCACCGGCGTCGGCGCCCACCGTGGCGGGTGCAAGCTTGCCTCGGCGCGGATTGGGCACGCGACTTGCGCGGACTTCGCGCTCGGCTGGGACATATGCCACCTCCCCGGAAGTCCGCGCACCCCCCGGAGCCCGGACTCGCGGTATACGGTACCGCCGGTACCGAGCTAGGCCAAGCCCCTATTTTTCAGGTATGCGGCCCCATGGTCTTCACCACGGTCAACAGCACCACCGAATCCGCCAACGCGTGCAGTGTGTGCCGGGTACGCGGGATCACGATGTGGTCGCCCGGCGATCCTTCCCAGCTGGCCTCCGCGTTCGCCAGCCGGACCCTGCCCTCGATCACCTGCAGAGTCGCCTCACCGGGACTCTCGTGCTCGTCGAGACCGCTGCCCTGCGTGAGGGCGATCAGCGTCTGACGCAGTGCGTGTTCATGCCCGCCGTAGACGGTGTGGGCACTGCGTCCGCTGGTGGCCGTCCGGGCTGAGGCCAACTGCTGGCGGGCAAGCGCGGTGAGCGAGATCTTCTCCATACTTGAATCGTGCCACTTCCCGTCGGCATATTCTGCGCCGTCGGGTCAACTGTCGGTGTTCGCGGTGGAAAGCTGCGCCTTGGCGCTACGCGCCCACTCGTCGGCCAGGATTTCCGGCCGCCCATCGAGTAGGCCGGAAATTGCCTGCGCGGCAACCACTCCAGGATCGGTCTTCTGGTCCGCGGGCACGTAGCTGACCATGTCGGTATCCATATAGCCGACATGTAGGGCGGCGACATGAATGCCGCGCGGCGCGAGTTCGGTTCGCATCGCATCGGTGAGCGCCCACGCGGCCGACTTCGCCGCGGCATACGCCCCCGAAGTCGGCGGGTGATACCAGGACAGCACCGACAGCACGTTGAGAATCGCACCGCCGCCGTTGCGTTCGATGATCGGCGTGAACTCCCGCGTGACGTTCAGGGTGCCGAAGTAGTGGGTTTCCATTTCCAGCCGGATGTCCTCGATGGGCCCGGTCAACAGGTTTGCCCGCGTCGAGACACCGGCGTTGTTCACCAATACCGTTACGTCTTGCGCGATTTCGGCCGTGCGGCGTACCGACTCCGGATCGGTGATGTCCAGTTGGACGGGAATCACCCCCGGCAGATCGACCGTCTCGGGCCTCCTGGCCGCCGCATACACCTTTGCACCGCGTGCGACGAGCTCGGCGGCGAGCCGGCGACCCAACCCACGGTTGGCCCCGGTCACCAGTGCGGTGATGTTCTGTGTCATCGGACTGCTCCTTTCATGTTGTGCGGACACCACAACAATTCGAATCGACGTCTTCAATCCCCTTTTGTGAGAGGCAGTTCCTTGCAGCTGTGAGCCATTCGGTCGTGGTGACCGACGGGCACCGCACCGCACGATGGATCGATGCAACACCATGCGCACGTGGCCCGAACCGCGGCGGCACTGGCCGCCGCGATGGGCATCGGCCGATTCGTCTACACGCCGATCCTGCCGCTGATGACCGCACAAGCCGGAGTCTCGCCGCACACCGCCGCCAACCTCGCCACCGCGAATTACATTGGCTATCTGGCGGGTGCGCTGATGGGCACCGTTTGGCCACGGCTGGCCAGATCCATGACCGCATGCCGGCTGTGCCTGATCGCTCTCATCGCCAGTCTCGCGGCAATGCCGTTGTCCACCGATCCGATCGAGTGGACAGCGCTGCGCGCCGTGGCCGGGCTGACGAGCGCGCTGGTGTTCGTGATCGCGGTCAACACGATGCTGGAACACCTGCATGAGTATCCCGCGCGCCTCGTCGGCTGGGGGTTCGGCGGCATCGGCGCCGGCATCGCCGTGTCGGCGGTGCTCGTCCTTGCCATCGACGACTGGAAGGCGGCCTGGTGGGCGTCGGCGGCGGTGTCCGCGGTGCTGGCGATCGGCGCCTGGTCGATGCAGCACGCTCCCGAGACGGCGACGGCAGCCGACGACACCGAACAGCGCCCATCTCACGGCGCCTTCTCGATGCTGCTGGCCAGCTACACGCTCGAAGGGATCGGCTACATCATCGCCGGCACGTTCCTGGTGGCGGGAGTCGCCCAAGGCGCACCGGACTGGCTGGGCGGCGGCACATGGCTTGTGGTCGGTGTGGCCACCGTTCCGTCCGCGGCGTTGTGGGCAACCCTGAGTGGCCGATGGTCCCATCCGGGCTTACTGGTGGCGGCACTGTGCCTGCAGGCCGTCGGGATCGCCGTCGCGGGCCTGGTTGGCGGAATCACCGCCGCGCTGGTCGGTGCCGTGCTGTTCGGCGGCACCTTCGTGGGGGTGAGCACACTCGCGCTGGCCGCCGGACGGTTGCTGCGTTATCCGCGTGCTGTCGCTTTGTTGACCGCGGGGTATTCGGTGGGCCAGATCCTCGGCCCAGTCGTGGTGGCGCCGCTACTGCACCACGGGTTCCGGCCCGCGCTGGTCGTGGGCGCTGCCGTGGTGCTGGCCGCCGCCCTGGTAGCCGGGCTTATGCGGATCGTCGGCGGGCAACCAGACCGTCGGGTCGGCAAGCCCGAAATCCGCGATGTCACCGGTGAATTCGTCGATGACCGCGTGGACAGCGGGGTTGTCTTCGCCACGCCTCCACACCAACGACCACGTCCACAACGGTGCCGGGTGGATCACCGGGCGACGCACCAAACCCCGGGGCAGTGACGCATCCTGTCCCTTGGGGTTGTTGAGAACCGGACGACGCAACCGGCGCACATGCTCGAAGAACGTCGGACCGGTGACGCCGCCGTCGTCGGTGCGCATAACCCGCGCGCCCGTCGCGGCCGCGAACTGCTCGCCGTACCGGTTCCACGACGACCAACTGGCACCGTCGGCGTCCACCAGCACCACGGTGTCGGCGGCGTCGACCGGCGCCTCGTCCGTCCCGGCGTCCAACGCGTACAACCGGTCGACGCCGAGTAGTCGCGCCTCAAGCGACAGCGAGTCGAGGTCGGCGTTCTGCACCCAGCAGATCGCCAGGTCCAGGCTGCCGTCCGCGACGCGGGCGGCCTGCGTGTGCGACGGCATCACCCACGTGTCGACCCGCAGTTCGGCGACACCCGCTGCCCGCTCGGCCCAATCGGTCGGGCACCAGTTGACACAGCCGATGCGCACCGGGTCGGATACCGCCATACCTTTTGCGCGCCTGCGTAATTCGTCGGCCTGGGCGATCAACGCGCGGGCATCGGACAGCAGCGCCGCCCCGGCCGAGGTGAGCGCGACCGACCGCCGGTCCCGGTCGAAGAGGGTCACCTTGAGATCGCGCTCCAGCGCCTTGATCTGCTGGGACAGCGACGGGCCTGCGATACGCAGACGTTCGGCAGCGCGGCCGAAGTTCAGCTCCTCGGCCACAGTGACGAAATAGCGCAGCTGCCGCAGCTCCACCGTTGCAGCGTAATAGGCACAGCCTCTCAGCAGAGAGGCAACCGGTCCCGTCGACCGGACATGAGTGCGCCCGATGCCGTGTTGAGTGGTGCAACCGGATAGGACCGGATCAGAAAGGGACCAACATGAACACTCCAGTCGCAATCATCACCGGCGCATCTCAGGGCATCGGCGCGGGCCTGGTGGCGGGATACCGCAAGCTCGGTTACGCCGTCGTCGCGAACTCGCGCAGCATCGGCGAAAGCGACGACCCGATGGTGCTGACCGTGGCGGGTGACATCTCCCAGCCCGGCGTCGGAAAGCGCGTCATCGACGCGGCACTGGAACGCTTCGGCCGCATCGACACCGTCGTCAACAACGCGGGCATCTTCATCGCCAAGCCGTTCACCGAATACACCGACGCCGACTACGACGCGATCACCGGCGTGAACCTGCGCGGGTTCTTCGAGGTATCTCGTGCAGCGCTGGCCGCGATGGAAGACTCCGGCCATATCGTCAACATCTCCACCAGCCTGGTGGACCAGGCCAATTCGAAGGTGCCCGCAGCACTCGCGTCCCTGACGAAAGGCGGACTCAACGCCGTGACCAAGGCGCTGGCGGTCGAGTACGCGAGCCGTGGCATCCGCGTCAACGCGGTGGCCCTGGGGTCCATCAAAACGCCGATGCACGATCCGTCCAGCCATGACTTCATGGCGTCGCTGAACCCGATGAATGAGCTCGGTGAGATCGACGACGCCGTCCAGGCGGTGCTGTACTTGGAGCAGGCCGGATTCGTCACCGGCGAGATCCTGCGTGTCGATGGAGGTCAAAGTGCCGGCCACTGAGCAGGTTGTGCGCGAGGTGCTCGACGTGTGGAAGGCAGGCATCGACGCGCACGATCCGCAGCGAGTGGCCGACGTGTTCACCGCTGACGCGATCTTTCAGGGCCTGCGGCCCTACAGCGTCGGACAACAAGGGGTCTTCGAGTACTACGACTCCCAGCCGGCGGGCATGACGGTGGACTACCGCATGCTCGAGACGCGCTACCTCACCGAAGGCGTGGTGCTGGGATACCTGGTCGCGGACTTCTCATTCCGCGACCGGGACCCCATCCATCTGAACCTGGGTGTGGTGGTGACCCGCACCGACGCCGGGTGGCGCATCGCGCACTACCAGGTCAGCCCAGCGCAGGAATGACCTTCTGCTCGAACAGTTCGATACCCGACCGGTCGTAGGCGGCCTCCGGGAAATACAGGATTGCGTACTCACAGCCGAGGTCACGCATCCGCTGCAGCTTCTCGACGACCTGTTCCGGTGTGCCGGAGGCGGATTCGGGGGCACTCATGGTCGACAGCATCGCGTCGACCGCGGCCTCCCCCGCCACCGGCACCTGGCGGTCGCGCAGCCGTGCGATCCGGTCTTTGACATCGGCTTCCGAATCGCCGATGACGGCGTTGAAGTTGGCCGACCGCACTATCGCGTCGTACTCGGTGCCGACCTCGCGGCAGTGCCCGGCCAGCACTCCCGATTTGTGGGCGAACCCGTCGGGAGCGGAGGTGAAGTTGGTGTACTGCGCGTACTTGGCGGCGATGCGCAATGTCACCTTCTCGCCACCTCCGGCGATCCACAGCGGGATGCTGTTTTCCTGCAACGGTTTCGGTGCGACGATCGCGTCGTCGACCTGATAGTGCTTGCCGTCGAAGCTGACGCGGCCGTCGCGCCACGCGTCGCGCATGATCTGCACACCTTCGTCGAGCCGCCCCAACCGCACACCGGCCGACGGGAAGCCATAGCCGTAGGCCCGCCACTCGTGCTCGTACCAGCCGCCGCCGATGCCCATCTGGATGCGGCCGCCCGAGATGATGTCGGCGGTCGCCGCGACTTTCGCCAGGTACACCGGGTTGCGGTAACTCATCGCCGTGCACATCTGGCCGAGCTTGATGCGCGACGTCGTCGCCGCGTACGCCGACATCAGCGACCACGCCTCGTGCGTCGCTTCGTCGGTGGGCACCGGAACGGTGTGAAAGTGGTCGTACACCCACAGTGAATCCCAGGCCCCGCCGTCGGCGTAGGTGGCGAGATCGCTCATCACCGGCCAGTGCTGCTGCGGGGGAATGTCTACGAGATCGAGTCGCCAGCCCTGCGGAATGAAGAGTCCAAAGCGCATGGATCCTCACTTTACGACGGCGGGCCGTGTCGGTGGGCGCGGCTAGCCTGAGTTCATGGCCCTTTCAAAGGAAGAACGCGAACAGTTTCTGGCCGAGCCGCACATTGCCGCGTTGTCGGTGTACGCCGGTGACAAGCGTGGTCCGCTCACCGTGCCGATCTGGTACCAGTACTCGCCCGGCGGTGAGCCGTGGGTGCTCACCGGTGTCGGGTCACGCAAGCACCGGCTCATCGAGGCCGCCGGGCATTTCTCGCTGATGGTCGAGCGGCTGGAGCCAACCGTGCGATACGTGGCCGTCGACGGTGCCGTCAGCCGCATCGAGCCGAGCACCGACGACCAACTCGTCGAGATGACCAAGCGCTACCTCGCCCCGGAGAAGGTCGAGGGCTACCTCGAGTTCGCGCGCCGCGAGCACGGCGAGAGCGTGACGGTATATCTCAAGCCCGAGCACTGGCTGTCGGCAGATCTGGGGTCCGTGTGACGCCCTAGGTTTCGGCGCGCCCGCCGAGGTGCTTGGCCAGGAACCGGTCGGCACGATGATAGAAGTCGAGCCGGTTCTCGGGCTTGGCGAAGCCGTGGCCCTCGTTCTCGTACAGCGCGTACTCGTGGTCGATGCCGTGCTCGGCCATGGCCGCGACGATCTGTTCGGACTCCGCTCGTTTGACCCGCGGATCGTTCTCGCCCTGGGCGATGAGCATCGGGATGCGGATATCCTGCACCCGCGATAGCGGCGACCGTGACCACAGGAAGTCGGGGTCGTCACCAACTCGCTTGTGCCACAACGCGATCATCGGTTTCCAGTACTCGGGGAACGAGTCCATCAGCGTGTTGAGGTTGGACGGGCCGACCATCGAGACCGCACACCGGAACACGTCCGGGGTGAACGTCGCGCCGATCAGCGCCGCGTAGCCTCCGTACGATCCGCCGTATATCGCGATGCGATCGCGGTCGACGATGCCCCGCTCGGCCAGGTACTCGACGGCATCGATCAGGTCGTCGTGCATCTTGGCACCCCACTCGCGGTTGCCCGCGTTGAGGAACTCCTTGCCATAGCCGCTCGAGCCGCGGAAATTCACCTGCACGCACAGATAACCCCGGTTGGCGAGCCACTGCGCCTCCGGGTCGAGGCCCCACCCGACGCGGACCCACGGGCCGCCGTGGACATCGAGCACCGCGGGCAGGTTCGCGCGCTCCTCGCCCGGCGGGTACGACAGGTAACCGTGGATGGTCAGGCCGTCGCGGGCGGTGAAGCTGAACGGTTCCATCGGCACCAGCGGATAATCGTTGAGTTCTGGACGGTGATCGAACAGGAACGTCGCTGTCTGCGTAGCCCGGTCCCAGCCGTAGAACTTCACCGGCCCGGAGTCCTGATCGAACGCGACGAGCCACGCGGTGTCGTCGTCGCTGCGGTCGCTGATGATCAACTCACCGGCGTGTAAGCGTTGCAGCGCTTCGATGTCGCCACGGATCGCGTCGTCGAATATGCGGTACTCGAGGCGCTCTCCGTACAACGTCACGCCCTGGATCTCCCTGGTGTCGGGATGCATGATCACGCCGCTGATGTCGTACGTGTCGTCTTCGGCGATCACCTCGGTCGCGCCGGACTCAAGGTGCATTTTGACGAGTCGCGACGTGTTCGATCCGACAGAAGTTTGCAGATACATCGCGGTGCCGTCTTTCGTGAAGCCGACGGGCCCCGTCGACTCGGCGTCTTCCGGGGAAACCTCGAGCAGCGGCCGCCAATCGGCATCCGCGTCGTCGCGCACCATGACCACCATGCCGCCGTCAGGGGTTGGCGTCACCGCGCCGCGCACCTTGAGGTCATCATCGACCACCCAACCGAGAAAACCCGGGTTCTCGAGTACCTTGCGCAGCTCACCGGTCGTCAGGTCGAGGTGGTACACATCGTGCAACTGCGGGTTGTCCTTGTTGATCCCGACGAGCACATCGTTCGGAAATCGCTTGTGATGGGCGATGAGTCGGCATTGCACGCCGTCCATCGGCGTGAGGTCGCGTTCGATGCCGGTCTGCACGTCGACGTCGTACAGCCGGAAATTCTCACTGCCGTCCTTGTCCCGCACATACATGAGGTGACGATTGTCGTGGGCCCACAGATAGCCCTGGATCCCGCGGTCCTTGTCGTGGGTGACCGGTTGCTCATCGCCGGAGCCGACCTCCCCCACGAACACATTGAGTACGCCGTCGAGCGGTGCGAGATACGACAACCGCGTACCGTCCGGCGAGATCTGCGGCGCGGCGCGTTCCGGATGGCCCAACAAGACGTCCAGCGGGATCAGCTTGGCTCCGGTCATTGCGCCCCCGTATCAGCGATGCGGTCCAGTGCCGTTCGAGCGTAGCGTGACGAAGTGGCCGAACTATCCGATCAAGTAGTCAAGTTTCTGTCTGAAGGCACCCGCACCGCTGTGTTGAGCTGGGTCGCGAAGGACGGCCGGCCGTTGTCGGCGCCGGTGTGGTTCCTCGTCGAGAACGGCGAGCTGGTCTTCAACACCGGAAAGGAAACCGCCAAGGGCAAGGCGTTGGCGCGAGACCCGCGTGTGGTGCTGTGCATCCACGATGACACCCCGCCGTTCTCGTTCGTGCAGGTTCAGGGTGTCGCGACGATCAGCGAACAACCCGACGACGTGCTCGACATCGCCACCCGGACTGGCGGCCGCTACATGGGCACTGAGCGTGCCGAGGAATTCGGCAGACGCAACGGAGTGCCCGGAGAACTCGTTGTGCGGGTCAAGCCGACCAAAGTGCACGCCGGATTCGACGTAGCGGACTGAGCCGCCGAGCCGCAACCACTACGCTTTGCCTCATGGCGGAGTCGGTGCATGTATCCACCTCGGCATTGCAGTCAACGGCCGAAACCGTGGGCGGCATCGGCAGCAAGATCGCCGGGGTTCGCGCAGGTCAGCAGATCGCGGATGCGGCCGCGCAGGCCATGAGCGGGTTGGCGTGCGGTGCGGCGATGGCGGCCGCGGCCAGCCGGGTCGATGAGGCGTGCGCGGTAGTCGGATCGGCACTCACCAAACTTTCCGATGACCTGCGCGCAGCCGCGTCCCAATACGACCAGACTGACGACGACGCGAGCGCGGCACTGGCAAGACAATTCCGGACGATGGACGCCGAGTCCTAGCCAACGGGTTCGACACCGATGACCGTCACCATTCCGACCATCCTGGACTCGCGTCCTGCCGGCCTGATCGACGCCGCACAGCTGGCACAGCAGCAGGCGCAGCTGGCCGTCGATCAATTGGATCAGGGCCGAAACGCCTTGGCAGACATGCGCAAAGGCTGGGACTCGGGCGCCTCCGACGCGGCGAGCGCAAGCGCTGAGCGGACATTCGCGAGCCACCGCAAGATCGTCGACGCACTGCACGACATGAAAGCCGCGCTGCAGCGCGGGGGCGATCAGATGTCGGCTACCCGTGCCGATGTCGCCGAGACCGTCGGTAAGATTCAACCGTTCGGATTCCAGGTTGCCGACGACGGCACGGTTTCGATCGCCCCGGGCAGCCAAGCCGATGAAATGGCTTCGCGCAGTCCAGTTCTCGCGCGGCAGATGCAGATGCTCGCAATGCAGTATTCGATCGATCTCAAACAACTGATCGCCGAATTCGACACGCAGGACAACGCGCTTGCCAACGCGCTGCAACAAGCCACCGGCGACTTGGATCTCAAGGAGATCGCCCGGATGGGCCCCGGTGAACAAGCCGGCAAGCCCTCCCCGGACGACTCGCAGAAAGACGGAACTCCACCTGCCGAACCGGGCAAGGACTCCGGCCAGACCACGCCGGGCGCTACTCCCACCGCAGTGCCGCCTGTACCGCCGGTGGTCCCCGGCCCCGCCAATTCTCAGGCGGCGCCACGGCCGGCCGCCGCGACGCCGCCATCGAAACCCGGTGTTACACCGGCCCAACCACGAACAGCCGAACCGGCCCGGCCGAGTGCTCCGGCTCCCGCACCTCCGCCTGCGAAAGGTCCGGTGCCTGCGCAGGCCATTCCAACACAACCGGCGCGACAGAGTGGCCCGGTGCCCACCGCGCCGCCGACGACGCCGGGCACACCGGCCCAGGGCTCAGGTTCGACGGCCACGGCGGCAACGCCCGCGAGTTATTCGGCAGCGCAGACGTCATCGTCGAGCGGTGCGCCGGAAAGCAACATCCAAGCCGTGAGTTCGGTGGTCGGTGATATCCCAGAAGGGGTCAAATACCGTCTCGGCGATGACGGATGGATTTACCCCGATCTGGATGCAGTGAACGACGACTTCGACGAAGACGACGACGACTGGTAAGGAGTCTCATCATGGCCGACGTTTCCGCATTCGCCGACGTGTTGTCGCGCGATCAGGGGTTGTGTGTGTTGAGCACGCTGCGCCGCGACGGCGGTATCCAGTCGTCGGTCGTCAATGCCGGGGTGATGGCCCACCCGCGAAGCGCTGAGCCGGTCGTCGCGCTCGTGGCGATCGGCGGGTCACTGAAACTGCGCCATCTACGTGCCGATCCACGCGCCACCGTCGTCGCCCGCGCCGGCTGGCAGTGGGTCACGGTCGAGGGAACTGCCGAGATCATCGGACCCGACGATTCGGACGTCGACGCCGAAACTCTTCGAGTGTTGTTGCGCGACATCTTCAAAGCCGCGGGCGGCACGCACGACGACTGGGACACCTATGACCGCGTCATGCGCGAGGAGCGTCGCGCCGCGGTTCTGATCACGCCCACGCGTGTCTACTCGAATCCCGGCTGACAAGCGCACGCGACGTCAACGCCGCTCGGCGCCCGCCCAGATACCGCCGTCGTCAAGGGCAGCCGCGACATGCGGACAGTCGAGTAGATCCGCGTGCGGGCACGACAACGTATGCGCCAAGCCGTCGATTGCGGCCTGTATCAACGACACCTGCTGTTGAAGCTCACCCTGCTTGCGGTGAATCATGTCGCGCCAGCCGTGGTTTGCGCGCCGCCGGGGATCGAGGAACTGACCGACCTCGTCAAGCGTCATGCCCGCCCGCTGGAGCATTCCGATCACGCGCAGCCGCTTTACGATCGACGGTTCGTACAGCCTGCGCAGGCCATTTCGGCCCGCGGGTGCGATGAGTTCGAGGCGTTCGTAGTAGCGCAGCGTCGACGTCGTCACGCCCGTCGACTTCACGACGTCAGCGATGTCCAGGAGTTGTTGCATTCACCGAACCTCTTGATTTGAAGTGCGGTTCAAGTATGACGCTGGAGCCATGAATGACAAGACCTCCCCGCGCCCCACAGCGCAAATCCGGGTTGAGATTGCGCACAGGGTCGTGATTCCCCGAGAACCACGACCCTGTACGCAATTTCAATGCCCGCTGACGCAAAAGCCCCCGGCTCGCGCCAGGGGCTTTTGACGTTGTTGCTTACGCCTCCAGCGAGGCCGGCGGCAGGAAGCGGTCGCCGTACTTGGCGGCCAGCTCCTTGGCACGTGCCACGAAGCCTTCCTTGCCCCTACCGGACGGGCCCTCGTAGCCGACGATGTACTGGTGCACACCACCGGTCCAGGCCGGGAAGCCGATGCCGAAGATCGAGCCGATGTTGGCGTCAGCGGTGGACGTCAGCACGCCCTCGTCGAAGCACTTCTGGGTCTCCAGTGCCTCGGCGAACAGCATGCGGTCGATCATGTCCTGCAGCGGCGGGGTCGAGCTGCCGGACTTGAACGTCTCCCGCAATCCGGACCACAGGCCCACGCGCTTGCCGTCGGCGTACTCGTAGAACCCGGCACCCTTCAAGCGCGACGGGCGACCGATCTCGATCATCTTCTCGACCACGGCCTCGGCCGGGTGCGGCACGTGCGTGCCACCGGCTGCTTCGATGCCCTTGCGGGTCGCGACAGCGATCTTGTGCATGAGCTCGAGGTTGAGCTCATCGGACAGCTGCAGCGGCGGAGCCGGGTAGCCGGCCTGCGAACCCGCCTGCTCGATGCTGGCCGGCTCGACACCCTCGCCCAGCATGGCCAGCGCCTCGTTGACGAAGGTGCCGATCACGCGCGAGGTGAAGAAGCCGCGGCTGTCGTTGACGACGATCGGGGTCTTCTTGATCGCCAGGGTGTAGTCGAACACCCGGGCCAGCGCCTCGTCGGACGTCTTCTCGCCCTTGATGATCTCCACGAGCGGCATCTTGTCGACCGGTGAGAAGAAGTGGATGCCGATGAAGTCCTCCTGGCGCTTCACGCCGGTCGCCAGACCGGTGATCGGCAGTGTGGAGGTGTTCGAGCCCAGCAGTGCGTTCGGCTCGACGATGTCCTCGATTTCCTGGAAGACCTTGTGCTTGAGGTCCTGGTCCTCGAATACCGCCTCGATCACGAAGTCGACGCCCTTGAGGTCGGCCGGGTCGGCGGTGGGCGTGATGCGGTCCAGAAGCGCCTTCGACTTCTCCTCGGTGGTCTTGCCACGCTTGAGCGCCTTGGCCTCAATGCCCTCGGAGTAGGCCTTGCCCTTCTGCGCGGCCTCGATCGAGACGTCCTTGAGGACGACGTCGTAGCCGGCCTTGGCCGACACGTAGGCGATGCCCGCGCCCATCATGCCCGCGCCGAGCACGCCGATCTTGCGGATCTCCTGCTTGGCGATGCCGTCGGGCCGGCTGCCGCCGCCGTTGATCGTCTGCAGGTCCAGGAAGAACGCCTGGATCATGTTCTTGGCGACCTGGCCCGTGACGAGCTGGGTGAAGTAGCGGCTCTCGATGCGCGACGCGGTGTCGAAGTCGACCTGCGCACCTTCGACGGCCGCGTCGAGGATCGCCCGCGGAGCGGGCATCGGCGCACCCTTGAGCTGCTTTTTCAGCAGCGCCGGGAACGACGGCAGGATGCCGGCCAGCGCCGGATGCGACGGCGTGCCGCCGGGCATCTTGTAGCCCTTGACGTCCCACGGTTGGGTGTGGCTTTCGGGATTGGCCTTGATCCACGTCTTGGCGGCGGGCACCAATTCCTCGACGCTACCGACCAATTCGTCGACCAGACCCGTCTCCTTGGCCTTGGCCGGGTTGAACCGCGTGCCCTGGCTCAGCACCTCCATGAAAGCCTTCTGGATGCCGAACATGCGCACGGTGCGGGTCACGCCGCCACCGCCGGGCAGCAAGCCCAGAGTGACCTCGGGCAGACCGATCTGGCTACCCTTGACGTCGGCGGCGATGCGGTGATGACACGCCAGCGCGATCTCCAGGCCACCGCCCAGCGCGGCACCGTTGATGGCGGCGACGACAGGCTTGCCGAGGGTTTCCAGCTTGCGCAGGTCGGCCTTGATGAACTCGACCTCGCTGAAGGCATCGCCGGCGTTCTCCGGGCCGACATTGATCATGCCCTTGAGGTCACCGCCCGCGAAGAAGGTCTTCTTCGCGCTGGTGATGACCACGCCGGTGATCGAATCCTTTTCGGCAACAAGGCGTTCCACCGTGTTGTGCATGGATTCCTTGTAGTGCTCGTTCATCACGTTGGCCGAGCCGGTCGGATCGTCCAGCGTCAGGGTGACGATGCCGTCGGCATCCTTGTCCCACTGAATGGTGTTCTCTGCCATGACTGTTCGCTTCTCCCTAGACGCGCTCGATGATGGTGGCAACGCCCATGCCGCCGCCGATGCACAGCGTGATCAGTGCACGCCGAGCACCGCGACGCTCGAGCTCGTCGACCATGGTTCCGGTGATCATGGCGCCGGTGGCGCCCAGCGGGTGGCCCATCGCGATGGCGCCACCGTTGACGTTGAGCTTCTCGTCGTGGATGTTGAGGTCCTTCTGGAACTTCAGCACCACCGAGGCGAATGCCTCGTTGAGCTCGAACAGATCGATGTCGTCGACCGTCAGCCCGGCGCGGTCGAGCACCTTGCGGGTGGCCGGGGTCGGGCCGGTGAGCATGATGACCGGATCGGCGCCGCTGGTGGCGGTGGCCACGATGCGCGCCCGTGGGGTCAGGCCCTGGCTCTGGCCGGCTTTCTCGGAGCCGATCATCACGAGCGCCGCGCCGTCGACGATGCCCGAGCTGTTGCCGCCGGTGTGAACGTGGTTGATCTTCTCGACGTAGTGGTACTTCTGCAGCGCCACATCGTCGAATCCGCCCATCGCGCCGATGCCGTCGAACGCGGTCTTGAGCTTGCCCAGGCCCTCGATGGTCGTGTCGGGGCGCATGTGCTCGTCATGGTCGAGGATGACCAGACCGTTCTGATCCTTGACCGGCACGACCGACTTGGCGAAGTAGCCGCCCGACCACGCCGCGGCGGCCTTCTGCTGGCTGCGCAGCGCGTAGGCGTCGACGTCGTCGCGCGAGAAGCCCTCGATCGTGGCGATCAGGTCGGCACCGATGCCCTGCGGAACGAAGCCGATGCGGTAGTTGGTCTCCGGGTCAGAGGCCCAGGCGCCGCCGTCGGAACCCATCGGCACGCGGCTCATCGACTCCACGCCACCGGCCAGCACCAGGTCGTCCCAGCCGGACCGCACCTTCTGGGCGGCCAGGTTGACCGCCTCAAGGCCCGATGCGCAGAAGCGGTTGAGCTGGAAGCCACCGGTGGTCTCGGGCAGCTTGGCCACGAGGCCCGCGGTGCGGGCGATGTCGCCGCCCTGGTCACCGACCGGGGAGACGACACCCAGGATGACGTCGCTGATCAGCGTCTCGTCCAGGTCGGGGTAGCGGCTGCGGATCTCCTCGATCAGGCCGACGACCAGGTTGACGGGCTTGACCTCGTTCAGCGACCCGTTGCGCTGCTTACCGCGCGGCGTACGGATCGCCTCGTAGATAAAGGCTTCTTCGGACATGTCTTTGCTCCCTGCCTATTCAAGTCCAGGTTCAGGTTCTGATTGGCGGGTCCATCCCGCACAGCAGATGGGCCTCTGCCCGGAGGCTACCAGGGGCCTCGATCAACCTGTTGGTTGGGAGCTTGAACGCTGCACATTGCGAATTCGCAGGATGTCAGTGCGGGTCGGCACACTCCGGCCATGGGGGAACCGTTCAGCGGCAGCGAGGCGATGGCCGCTGGCACACTGACACGTCATGAATTGCGGAGCCGCTTCGTAGCAGTGCACCGCGATGTCTACGTTGCGCGGGATACCCGGCCTTCGGCGGTGTTGCGAGCCAAAGCCTGCTGGTTGCGCTCCCGGCGGCGCGGAGTTCTGGCCGGATTTTCGGCCGCGGCATTGCACGGCGCGCGTTGGATCGACGCCGGCCTACCCGCTTACATCATCGACACCAATCATCGGCCCGCCCGCGGGATCGTCGCGTGGGGATGTGATCGATGACGACGACATCTGCCTGATGGGCGGTATGCGTTTGACCACGCCGGCGCGTACCGCAGTGGACCTGGCCTGCAAGTTCCCCGAAGACACCGCCATAGCGGCGATCGACGCGCTGACGCGAGCGGCGCGGTTGAAGGTGGCTGACATCGAGTTGGCGCCTGAGCGTCATTCGGGACGCAAAGGCATCAAGCAAGCCCGTGCCTCTATCGCACTCGTGGACCCGGGAGCGGAGTCGCCGCAGGAAACGTGGTTGCGGCTGCTGGTGGTGCGTGCGGGCTACCCGCCGCCGAACACGCAATACCCCGTGTGCAACGAGTACGGCGCGTTGATCGGTGACGTCGATCTCGCGTGGCCGGAATTGAAGATCGCAGTCGAATACGAAGGCCGCCACCACACCGATCCCAACGTCCTGTGCAAGGACATCGCTCGGGTTGACGAGATGATCGACAACGGTTGGATCGTCATTCGGGTGACCCGTCGCGACGGTGAAGCCAACGTGCTCGGCCGGATCGCCAAGGCGTGGACTTCACGCCAGTAACGCTGTGGCGGAAAAACGGCCGAAATACCGCCACAGCGTTACTGGTGCGGCCGTGTGACCACCCCGCTCAGGCGGACTTCGGTTCGGCCACCTCGGCCAGCGTCGGGTAGTCGATGTAGCCGACCGGACCCGGCGCGTAGAACGTCGCGACGTCGGGCTCGTTGAGTTCGGCGCCGAGGATCAGCCGGTCGATCAGATCGGGATTGGCCAGGAAAGTCCGTCCCACCGCGGCTGCGCTGATCGCACCCCACTCGGCGTAGCTCTCGAGCTGGCTGAAGTCGGTATCGGTGTTGCGGCCGGTGTTCAGCACGAACGTGCCCGACCACAGTGCCCGGATCACGCCAAACGTGTGCGCGCTGGGATCGATCAGCAGGTGCAGGTAGGCGATGTTGAGCGGCGCGATGCGGTTCAGGAGTGCCTCGTAGACGCTCACGGTGTCGTTCTCGTGCATGTCGCCGGCGTGGTTGCCGGGTGAGATGCGGACACCGACCCGGCCCGCACCGATCTCGGCGACGACGGCCTCGACCACCTCGGCCGTCAGCCGCGCCCGGTTCTCCGGCGACCCGCCATACGCGTCGGTGCGCTGGTTGATCACATCGGACTGGAACTGATGCAGCAGGTAGCCGTTGGCCGCGTGGATCTCCACGCCGTCCATGCCTGCGTCGATCGCCCGGCGCGCGGCCGCCCGGAACTGATCGACGATGCCGGGCAGCTCATCGGTACGCAGCGCCCGCGGCGTCTCCAGCGGCTTCTTGCCGGTGGGCGTGTGGCTGAGCATGTCGGCGGCGATCGCCGACGGCGCGACCGACTCGACCCCGCTGATCTCGGGATGCGCCATCCGGCCGACGTGCCACAACTGCACGAACATCTTGCCGCCCGCCGCATGCACCGCATCGGCGATCTCGGCCCATCCGGCCTGATGCCGGTCGGTGTAGATGCCCGGGGTGTTCATGTAGGCGCCGTTGGCGGTCTCGGCGATGGCAGTCGCCTCGCTGATGATGAGTCCCGCCGAGGCACGCTGCGAGTAGTACTCGGCGGCCAGCGGGGACGGTGTGCCGTCGGCATCGGCGCGCGAGCGGGTCAGCGGCGCCATGAACAGCCGGTTGGTCGCGGCGGTGTCACCCACCTGAATGGGCTGCAGCAGAGCGGCGTCGGCGTCGAGCCGGAAAGTCTTGTCGGTCACGCCGCACTAAGCGCCTCAGGTGCGCGGTTCATTCCCGCACTAGCCTCTAGAAACATGACCGTCACAAGGCTGCAGCCCTACGCCGTCACAGTGTTCGCGGAGATGTCGGCGCTGGCCACGCGCCTGGGCGCGGTGAATCTGGGCCAGGGTTTTCCCGATGAGGACGGGCCGGCCGCGATGCTGAAAGTGGCGCAGAACGCAATCGCCGATGGCGCCAACCAGTACCCGCCCGGGCTGGGCATCGCCGAGTTGCGCCAGGCGATCGCGGCGCAACGCAAACGTCACTACGGCATCGACTACGACCCCGACACCGAGGTGCTGGTGACCGTCGGCGCCACGGAGGCCATCGCGGCTTCGGTCATCGGCCTGGTCGAACCGGGCTCCGAGGTTGTGGTGATCGAGCCGTTCTACGACTCCTACTCCCCCGTGATCGCGATGGCGGGTTGTGTCCGCCGGGCGGTCCCGTTGATTCCGGACGGCGGCGGATTCGTCATCGACATCAACGCACTGCGGCGGGCCGTCACACCGAAAACCCGGGCGCTGATCTTGAACTCACCACACAACCCCACGGGCGCGGTCGCGTCAGACGCCGAACTGAGCGCGATCGCCGCACTGGCCGTCGAGCACGACCTGCTCGTGATCACCGATGAGGTGTATGAGCAACTGGTGTTCGACGGCTATCGGCACGTGCCGCTGGCCGGCTATCCGGGCATGGCGGCGCGCACCGTCACCATTTCCAGCGCGGCCAAGATGTTCAACGTCACGGGCTGGAAGATCGGCTGGGCGTGCGGGGCACCCGAGTTGATCGCCGGGGTCCGCGCGGCCAAGCAGTACCTGACCTACGTCGGCGGGGCACCGTTCCAGCCGGCCGTGGCGCATGCGCTCAACAACGAGGACGGGTGGGTGGCCGACCTGCGGGATACCTTCCAAACCAGGCGGGACCGGCTCGGCACGGCTTTGACCGACTTGGGCTTCGAAGTGCACGACAGCCACGGCACGTACTTCCTGTGCGCTGACCCGCGACCGCTCGGCTATTCCGACAGCACCGAATTCTGCGCCGAACTGCCCCACAAGGCCGGGGTGGCCGCGATTCCGATGTCGGCGTTCTGCGATCCCGAGGCACCCCATGCCGACGTGTGGAATCACTTGGTGCGCTTCACATTCTGTAAGCGTGACGCCACCATCGACGAGGCGATCCGGCGACTTGAAGTGCTGAGACGGCGCTGACGCGAGACGATGGGTGGATGCCAGCACCACCCCGACATCACGTTCCCGAGGACGTCCACCGCCGCATCGGCACCCTGCTGGCCGAGGTCGACGCACGATTGGCCGCCGCTTTCCCGGGCGAAAGGGGCGCCACCCAGCCCGTGCACACCGTCTACATCAGCGCTGCTGACGCGCACGAGAACACCCCACGGGAGTGGGGGACCTCAGCGCTCGAACTGCTCGGCCGCCACGAGGAGTTGCTCACCGAACTGGCGGCCGAGGACACCGTGGCGTTGGTGCGCCTGCGCCTCGCCGAAACTCCGGTCGAGGATCTCCGTCTCGATTTCGAGGACGGCTACGGCCGCCGTGACGACGACGTCGAAGACGCTGACGCGCTGCGTGCCGGCACGACACTGCGCAACCTGGGGCTGGCGAGCTCGGGTGTTCGCATCAAGGGCCTGACGTCGGCCGAACAGCGCCGCGCGCTGCGGACGCTTGAGCTCGTGCTCGACGGCGGCGTACCCGATGGATTCGTCTTCACCGTGCCGAAAATACGTGTGGCCGAACAGGTTACCGCCGCCGTATGGCTGTGTGAGGCACTGGAGGGCGCGCATGGGCTGCCCGACCGCACGCTGCGATTCGAGCTACAGATCGAAAGCCCGCAGGCAGTGCTCGGCCCGGACGGCTCCGCCACCGTGGCGCGCGCGATCCACCTGGCCGACCACCGCTGCACCGGATTGCACTACGGGACATACGACTACAGCGCGGCATGCGGCATCGCGCCGCAGCACCAGGCACTCGACCACCCCACAGCCGACCACGCCAAGGCCGTCATGCAGGCCGCCGCCGCCCAGACCGGGGTGTGGGTGGCAGACGGGTCAACCCAAGTCGCCCCGATCGGCACCGAGGACGAAGTGGCCCAAGCGATCCGGCGACATCACCGGCTCGTGACGCGGTCGCTGCAGCGCGGTTTCTATCAAGGCTGGGACATGCATCCCGGCCATCTGGTGACCCGCTGGCTGGCCACCTTCACGTTCTTCCGCACCGCGATGACAGCGGCGGCGCCGCGCTTGCAGGCTTATCTCGACCGGCGCGGCGGCGCGATCGTCGACGAACCCGCGACCGCGGAAGCGCTGGCGACGGTCGTCCTGCGCGGACTGGACTGTGGCGCATTCAGCGCCGACGACGTACTGGCCATCGCACCGAGCGCGACCGTGCCGGTGCTGCGTAACCTCAAGAACCGGATCGGAAATGACTGAGACACCTCCAGATTTCACCTGGCTGCCCGACTTGGCTCTGCGCTCGCTCGGCGGTTCCGTCGTGTGGGCGAACGACGAGACCTTCGCCGAGAAGGAGAACCTGATCTCGCCCGGCCCGTCGACGTACCGGCCGGCGTCGTTCGGGCATAAAGGACAGGTCTACGACGGCTGGGAAACCCGGCGCCGCCGCGAACCCGGCCATGACACCGCGATCGTGCGCCTCGGGGTGCCCGGCGTAATTCGGGGCATCGTGGTCGACACGGCATGGTTCAAGGGCAATTACCCGCCATCGGTTTCCGTCGACGCACTAGAAGTGGACGGCTACCCGACAGCCGAGCAGCTGGCCGCCGATTCCGGGTGGGAGCCGCTCATCGACCGGACCCGCGCGTATGGCGACAGCCGCAACAACTTCGAGGTCAACTCCGAGCGCCGCTGGACTCACGTACGGCTCAACATCTATCCCGACGGTGGTGTGGCGCGGCTGCGTGTGCACGGTGAGGGCCGACCCGACAAGCGGTTCATCGGCATCGGCCCGCTCGATCTCGCCGCACTGGAAAACGGTGGGCTGGTGCTGGATTGCTCGAATCGCTTCTACAGCTCGCCGCAGAACCTCATCTTCCCTGGACTCGCCCAGGTGATGGGTGACGGCTGGGAAACCGCGCGCCGGCGTGACGATTCCAACGACTGGGTGCAGATCCGGCTGGCCGGCCCGGGCCGGGTGCACCTGGCCGAGATCGACACGTCCTACTTCATCGGCAATTGCCCGGGCGCGGCCGCGCTGTCCGGGTTGCGCGCCGATGGGACGTGGGTCGACTTGCTGCCGCGCACCGAGCTGCTGCCCGATACCCGCCACCGATTTCTCATCGAATCCGACGACGTTGTGTCCCAAGCTCGTTTGGATATCTATCCCGATGGCGGGCTGGCCCGGTTACGACTGTTCGGGGAGCTGGCCTGACGGTTCTCAGGAGTCGAAGCCGAGCCCCGCGGCGTCGAGCGCACGCAACAGCAGGTTGCGCTTGCCGTCGCGATGGTCGGCCCGGTCGAGCGCCCACCGGGTGGCCGTGACACCCAGCCAGGCGAATGGTTCCGGTGGGAAGGGCAACGGCTTGGACGTCACCATGGCCAGCTCGGTCCGTTCGGTGTGCTGTCCCTGGACTTTGTCGAGCAGGACATTCGCGGCGAACCGGGTGGCCGCGACACCGAGACCGGTGAACCCAGCCGCATACGCGATGCGGCCCTTGTTCGCGTCGCCGAAGAAGGCACAGAATTGCGTCGACGTGTCGATCACCCCGGCCCAGCGGTGGCTGAACCTGAGACCTTCGAGCTGCGGGAACGTGGTGAAGAAGTGACTCGCGAGCCTCGCGTAGGTGTCGGGCCGGTCCTCGAGCCGGGGATCGATCCGGCGTCCGAAGTGATACACCGCGTCGTATCCACCCCACAGAATGCGATTGTCGGCTGACAACCGGTAGTAGTGGAACTGGTTGGCCATGTCCGAGATGCCTTGCCGGCCACGCCATCCGATGGAATCGAGCTGTGCATCCGACAGCGGTTCGGTCATCAACACGTAGTCGTACACCGGCACGGTGTGGTATCGGTATCGCTTGAGCAGTGACGGAAAGGCATTGGTGGCCAGGATGACTCGGTCGGCGTAGAGCGGCGCGACCGCGGTCGTGACGCAGATCGGGGCGAGCCCGCGCGCTCCGGTCAGCCCGGTCACAGGGGTGTTCTCGAAGATCTCGACGCCGCTGCGCGCACACACGCGCGCGAGTTCGGCGGCCAGCTTCGCCGGATGTACGGTCGCGGCCTCACGTGGCGAGTGGAGACCGGCCAGATACGTCGGCGAATTCACCTGCTCGCGCACGGCGCTCTGGTCGAGGAACGTGCTGTCGGAATGTGCGGGCCGCGATCGCAGTTCGGCAGCCTGATAATCCTCAACCGCAACGTTGAGCACACCGTTGCGTTCGAAATCGCAATCGAGACCGAGCTCGAGCACGGCCTTCTCGATGGCGTCCAGGTTCTCGTGACCGAGCCGCTGCAGCGTGTCGAATTCCTCCGGCCACCGACTGCGGCCGTTCGACTCGCCGTGGGTGAGGCTGGCTTCGACGAATCCGCCGTTTCGGCCCGATGCGGCGCTGCCGATCGTGGCGGCTTCCACGAGCGCGACGCGGATGCCGGGGTCGCGCTGGACGGCGAGCAGCGCACTCCACAGCCCGGTGTAGCCGCCGCCGACGATGACGAGGTCGTAGTGCGCCGTCCGGGTGACCGCGGGGTATTGAGTGCCCGCACCGCTGTCCGAAATCCAGAAGCAGCCCAGCTCGGATTCGCTGAGGGCTTGGCGCACAACATGTTGCGATGGGGATTGACGTTCGAAGACTGTGCCGGACACGACTTATCGACCTCTAGCGAGAAATGGATTGTGGCAGTCATCCTGCCAGTCGGGACATTTCTGCAACCGTGCCATTGTGTAAAGGATCGATGCCTTGATGTGACACTGTGTCACTTCCGATTCCCGCCCGACCAGCTAACCGATGCGACATCTGTGACGATAGCTGCGTGAGTTACCCGAGAGATCTGGTCGGCTACGGCCGTACCCCACCAGACCCGCAGTGGCCGGGAGATTCGGCGATCGCCGTGCAGTTCGTCCTCAACTATGAGGAGGGCGCCGAGAACTGCGTGCTCGACGGTGACGCGGCCTCGGAGACATTCTTGTCCGAGATGACGCCCGCCGAGGCGTTTCCCAATCGCCACATGAGTATGGAGTCGCTATACGA
The DNA here is from genome assembly GCF_054919535.1 of Mycobacterium venezuelense. Lineage (NCBI taxonomy): Bacteria > Bacillati > Actinomycetota > Actinomycetes > Mycobacteriales > Mycobacteriaceae > Mycobacterium > Mycobacterium venezuelense. The sequence continues at coordinate 217,700 of NZ_JBONDW010000010.1, read as the reverse complement.
GTACGGCTCACGCGCCGGATTATGGCGATTGCTCAGAGTTTTCGAGCGTCGACAGATCCCCTTGACGATCTTCGCGGTGGCCCGCGCGATGCAGCGCAATCCCGAGGCGGTCGCGGCGTTCGCCGAGCTGGGCCACGAGATCGCGTGCCACGGGTTGCGGTGGAAGTCCTATCAGCTGACCGACCGTGACACCGAACGTGAGCACATGGCCGAGGCGGTACGGATCCTGACCGAGCTCACCGGGGCGGCCCCGCTGGGCTGGTACACCGGCCGGGATTCGCCGCACACGCGCGAACTCGTCGTGGAGCACGGCGGATTCGCCTACGACTCCGATTCCTATGCCGACGATCTGCCGTATTGGGTGCGGGTCGCCCAGACCGATCACCTGGTGGTGCCGTACACGCTGGACACCAACGACATGCGGTTCGCCTCCCCCGCAGGGTTTTCCAACGGCGACGAGTTCTTCGCACACCTGCGCGACGCGTTCGACGTGCTGTATGCCGAGGGCATGGCCGGCAGCCCCAAGATGCTCTCGGTCGGTCTGCACTGCCGGATCGTGGGCAGGCCCGCCCGCACCGCGGGGCTGGAGCGGTTTCTCGACCACGTGCAGTCTCACGAGAACGTATGGCTGGCCCGGCGAATCGAGATAGCCGAGCACTGGCGCGCCGTGCATCCAGCGCCTTAACGCCGGTCGACGTACTCCTTGGCCGGCGGCGTCGCGAACTCGCCGATCTTCGACGTGCGCAGACCCATCGTCACGAGCGACCGCACGGTCAACGTCGCCGCGGATACCCCGTCGACCACCGGCACTCCGATCTCGTCGGAGATCGCACGGCACATCGAGGCCATGCCCGCGCAGCCAAGCACCACTGCGTCGGAGCCGTCGCGCTCGACCGCCTCGCGGCACGCTTCGGTGACGACCTTCTGCGCCGTCGGGTCGGTCTCGAGGTCGAGCACAGGTATCTCGCAGGCGTGGATTCCGCGGCAGAACCGTTGCATCCCATACCGTTCGGCCAGCTCGGCGGCACGCCCGGTGGTCCGGGCCAGCGTGGTCACCACCGAGAACCCGCGACCCAGATGGCTCGCGGTGTGCATGGCCGCCTCGGCGATCCCGATGACCGGGCCCGCCGCGAGCTCGCGGGCCGCGTCGAGACCTGGGTCGCCGAAGCACGCGATCACATAGCCGTCGGCACCGGCCCGCTCACCGCGACCGACCGCGTCGAGCAGTCCCGGCACGCTCATCGCCTCGTCGTAGTGGCTCTCGATTGACGACGGCCCGAACGGTGATGTGACAGGGGTGATCTCGACGCCGGAACCGGCCACTGCTTGTGCGCAGCGGCCGATCCCGGCGGTCATGGTCTCGGTCGTGTTCGGGTTGACCACCCAGATGCGAATCACGACACCGACGCGGTGACGAGCGTGTCCCGCTTGGCCAACAGGTAGTACAGCGCGAACGCGACACCGCAGCCGATGAACCAGCTGTACTGCGCCGCGGTGTGCATGCCCACCACGGTTCCCCCTAGCAGCACCGGGATGACGGCCAGCGTCGCGCCGACCACGGTCGCGATCACCGACATTCTGTTGTAACCCTTGCTGTACCAGTATTTTCCGGTCTCGTCCATGGTGAACAGGTCGTCGACGACCACCTTCTGCTTGCGCACCAGGTAGTAGTCGGCGATCAGCACACCGAACAGCGGTCCGATGAACGCGCCGAGCGTCTCGAGGGTGTAGTGGATGACCTCCGGATTGTTGTAGAGGTTCCACGGCGTGATCAGCACCGAGCCGACCGCCGCGATCATGCCGCCTGCGCGCCAGCTGATGCGCTGCGGGCTGACGTTGGAGAAGTCGAATGCCGGGCTGATGAAGTTGGCGACGATGTTGATTCCGATCGTGGCGATCGTGAACGTCAACGCGCCAAGCACGATTGCGAATGTGCTGTCGATGCGGGCCACCGTCTCGACCGGGTCGGTGATCAGTTCGCCGAACACCGGAAGCGTGAGCGAGGCCGTCACCACCACCAGAACCGAGAACACCAGGAAGTTCACCGGCAGACCGAGGAAGTTACCCTTCTTCACCGCCGCGAACGATTTGCCGTAGCGCGAGAAGTCACCGAAGTTCAGCATCGGTCCCGAGAAGTAGGACACCACCAAGGCGATCGCGCCCAGCATGACCGGCACCGAGGCCCACCCGGTGTATGTCACGTCCCCGAGGTTGAGATCGATTGCGCCCCAACCGGCCTTGTAGATCAGATATCCGCACAGCAGGAACATCACGACGTAGACAGCCGGCCCGCAGAAGTCGATGAACTTACGGATCGACTCCATGCCGCGCCAGAACACACACGCCTGCAGGACCCACAGCAGAAGGAAGCTGCCCCAGCCCAGCAGCGACAGGCCCGCGAAGCCGTAGTCGGCAACGACCGCGTACGGGGCCAGTGCGGGAAACAGCTTGATCAGCACGATGTCGAGCGCCGCGGACGCCAGGAAAGTCTGGATGCCGTACCACGCGACCGCGATCAACCCGCGGATGATCGCCGGGATGTTCGCGCCGAGCACCCCGAACACCGTCCGGCAGATCACCGGGTAGGGCACGCCCGCGGCCTGGCTCGGTTTCGCGACCAGATTGCAGAAGAAGTACACGATCGTGATGCCGATGAGCAGTGCGACGAGCACCTGCCAACTGGCCAGGCCGAGGGCGAACAAGCTGCCGGCCGTCACATAGCCGCCGACGCTGTGCACGTCGGACATCCAGAACGCGAAAATGTTGTAGGAGCCCCACGTCTGCTTGCGCAGCGGTGCGAGGTCCTCGTTGGTCAGCCGCGGATCGTAACCGGGTTTGATGTCGCCGCTGCCGACCGGATGACCGGCCGCCTCGATGAGATCTCCTGCCCCGACCACGGCTCCCGGCGGCAAATCGCCGGTGGTGTTGGGAACTGCGGTTTCTGTCATGGGCCGACGCTAGGAACGCAGTGTTTCGGCCGCATTTCCCCAGCGCTATGCCGCTATTTCGGGAGAAATATATTCGTCGTCGTCAGGCCAGCAGGCCGGTGTCGGTCGGCAGGGTCGCGATCACCGCGTTGAGCCGCACCGCATGCTCCTCGGATGCGGCGACCAGACGTTCGGGGTCTCGGGCGAGGAACGCGTCGAGCATCTCGCGATGATCGGCGTGCAGCCGGGCGCGGTCCGCAGGACCGACGTGCACCATCGACTGCACGGGCTCGGTGACGTTCCATGCCGCCTCCAGCATGTGCAGCAGGCGGTGCATGCGCGACGGCCGGGTCAATGCGGCGTGGAACTGCCGGCTCTGCCGGTGGTAGGCCGCCGCGTCGTCCTCGGCGATAGCCTGCTCGAGCAGCCGGTTCACCTCGATCACGGTTGCGCGGTCGGCTTCGGACGCGTTGGCCACCGCAGCCATCAACGACGCCGACTCCAGCGTCTCGCGCACGATGTACATCTCGCGCAGCTCCTGCGCCGTCAACCGTGCGACGGTGTATCCCGCGTTGCGCCGGTGCGCCACCAGGCCTTCGCCGATCAAGGTCTTGAGTGCTTCGCGCACCGGAATCTGGCTGACCCCGAACACCTCGGCCACCTCGGCGAGCGGGATCGGCGTCCCGGGCGGTACGCCGCCGTCGAGTATCGCCCGGCGCAGCTCGCCGAGTACGGCCTGCTGGGACGGCGAAGCCGGATCGGCCATCAGCTGTTCGAGCAGAGCCGATCGCCGGTGGGGCCGCATAACCGGCCAGATTAGGGCACGGATGTTGCCTGCGCCGGTCACGGAAGTTTCGCCCGTGTGGGGATACGACCGTCAGAGTGCCGCCGTGACTTCCCAAAGCGCTTGCAGGTCGGACTGTTCCGTACGTAGTGGGCTCAGCGCAACGTCGGTTGCACCGGCGTCGAGATAAGTCCGAAGTTTGGCGCGCACCTCGTCAGCCGAGCCGACGGCAGCCAGATCGGCGACGCTGGAGACGCCCTCGCGCGCAATGACCTTCTGATACGACGGAATGGACTCGTAGAACGCCAGCTGCTGCGCGGCCAGCTCCCGAGCGGCGTCGGCATCATCGGACACCAGTGCGGGCACCATTGCGGTGACCCGCGGTTCGGGCCGCCCCGCTGCCGCGGCGGCTTCGCTGATCGTCGGCACGATGAACTCGCCCACGGTACGTGGCCCGGCCAGGTACGGCAGCGTCCCGTCGGCGAGTTCACCGGTGACACGCAAGGCCTTGGGACCCATCGCGGCAACGTAAACGGGCACGGGCGTTCCGCCAGGGATGTGTACCGGCCACTCGGGCTCGACGGTGAACTCGCTGCCGCGGTAACTGACTTCGCCGTCATCGAAGACGGCACGCAGCACCTGCAGATGTTCGCGCAACCGGCCGACCGGGTTCGGCCACACGGTGCCGAATCCGCGCTGTTCGACTGCGTGCGCGCCAAGGCCGAGCCCGAGGCTGAAGTTTCCGTGCGCGGCCGCCTGCGCGGTCTGGGCCGCGGACGCCACCAGCAGCGGATGGCGAGGATTGATCGGGACCACCGACGTGCCGACGCCGAGGCCGGGAACCGCCGCACCGATCAGACCGGCCAGCGCGATGGCGTCGACGTCGAACCGCTGCGCCAGCCAGACCTGCCGAACGCCGGCGTCAAAGGCACTGCGAGCCTGGGCAATCGCGTCGTCGACGACATTGGGGGCGGACAAGTTCACGGCAAGCACGATTCCGGTGGACATACCCGCACCAACCGCTCGCGGCCGCCGGGCTATTCCGTTCTACTCACGCTGAGCGTTACTCATGACGCGCCGACGCAGTTGTTCGGTGGCAACGTCGAGCACGAGTTTCTTGGCCCGCTTGATCAGAAACTCGGGTATCGGCATCACCAGGTCGACGATGATGTCGAAGCGGACCCGGGTCCTGTCGACCTCGGGTGTCAGGTTGTACTCGACATGTTGTCCGCGTTGCTGCAGATTGGCTTCGGCATCCCACACCATCCAGTGCTCGCCCCAGTGGTATTCGAGCAGCTCCTTGTCGGTGATGCCGAGCAGGCGCATGGTGGCCTTGACGTGGTGCGGACGACCGTCGGGATAACGGTCGATGACCTCGACATGCCGGTGCAGCGACGACCACGCCGGCAACGCGTCGACGTCGGCGAGCACATCCATGATCGCCTCCGGCGGCGCGTCGAAGACCACTTCCCTGGAGGCTTGGACAGCCATGCCAGCAAATCTAGTGCGGCGGTCGACCGCAGACGGCGGTTTGGGGCGATCAGGATTGTCGCCGTGCCACGATCACCGGGATCTTGGCCGAGTGCAGGACCTCCGAACTCACCGACCCAAGGAGCATCCCGGTGAAACCGCCGCGTCCACGGCTGCCGACCACGACGAGCTGTGCGGACTCCGCCTGTTCGAGGATTTGCCGTTCCGGCTTGTCGCGCGTGACAACGCGCCGTACCGCGACGTCCGGATACCGCTCGGCCCACCCCGCCAATTGTTCGGCGAGCACCCGCTCTTCACGCGGTTTGAGATCGGTCCAGCGGACGTCGGGAAACTCGTAGTCCAGATCGTTCCAGGTATGCACCACAACAAGTTCCACACCCCGCCGCGACGCCTCGTCGAAGGCGATCTCGGTGGCCAGTTCAGAGGCGGGCGATCCGTCGAGCCCGACCACCACCGGCGCGGAGTCCGATAGGGATACGCCGTCGTGGATGACCGCGACGGGGCCGTTGGCGTGCAGCACCAGCGTGGAACTCACCGACCCGAGGACGCGCCTGCCCCACTTCCCGAGGCCGCGCGATCCCACCACCACCAGATCGGCTTCGCGCGAGCAGTCGATGAGTGTCGCGACCGCGTGGGCCTGGGTCAGCTTCTCGACGATGTGCAGCGGCTCGCTCGCGGCGGTGGCTTCCTGCGCAGTCCGGCGCGCCGCGGCCAGCACATCCCGGCCGTGTTGCTCCTGCACCTGCCAATACTGTTCGGACAGTGGCACATCCAGCCATACCGGGGCCGCGGCGGTGCCCTGTGCGTAGACGAGGATGAGCGGCACATGCCGCAGTGCGGCATCCTGCGCGGCCCACCGCACCGCCGCGTCGGATGACGACGAACCGTCGATCCCGACGACGATGCCGCGACGTTCGGATGGTGACTTCATCACTCGTCTCCTTGCCTGCCGGCGCGGCACACCAATACCGGCACCGGGCTGTGGTGCAGCATGTTGAGGCTCGTCGACCCGAGCACCACGCCGGCCAGCGCGTTGCGGCCGCGGGTGCCGACCACGACGAGTTCGGCTCCGTCGGCGTGCCGCATGATGGCCTTACCGGGTGAGACCGGTTCGACGAAGCACTTCGCCTCGACACCGGGATGGTGTTTGTTCTGCGCGTCAACGGTTTCGGTCAGCGCCGCGAGTTCGGCAAGCTCCAGAGCCTCCCAGTCGATCACGAACGGGATCGTGACACCTGTCTCGGCAGGTACCGCAAACGACAGCGACCGCACGGCCTTGAGCGGAGCCCCGAGGCGATCGGCCAACTCGAACGCCGTCGCCAGCGCATTCTCGGCGGCCGGACTGTCGTCGACTCCCACCACGACGTGGCCGTCGCCGGGCGCGACGCGGTCGCCACGGAAGGCGACCACCGGACACGCAGCGCGGGTGGTCACGGCCAGTGCCGTCGAGCCGATCAGCAACGCCGCGGCCCGGGTGACCGCCTTGCCACCGAGAACCACAAGCCGCGCGTGTGCGCTCGCCGCGACCAGCGCCTCATCGGCCGGTTCGTTGACCGAGGCCGTGGTGATCTCCAAACCGGGGCGTTCAGCCCTGACCGCCTCGACCGCGGCCTTGAGAAAAATCTCGGCGCAGTCCTGCTGATAGGTCATCATCGCCGCGACCATGGCACCGGCGGTCTGGGTCAGGTTGCGGCCGATCGTCGGCAGCGCGTGCAGGATGTGCAGCGGCGTACCGAGTTTCTCGGCGACCGCCCCCGCCCAGCGCGCGGCGTTCACCGCGCTGTCGCTGCCGTCGATTCCGACCACTACCGGTGCTGTCGAGGAAGTCATACCTCAATCCTGGCCAGCCCCTGTGCTCGCGGCAATGGTCCAAAGACCCTATTCCCAGCCGACGTCCTCGATGCCGGTGCTGGATTGCGGCGGGGTGCCAGGCGGCGCGGCCGGGGTGCGGGAGAAGCGCGGCGCGGGCGCGGCCTGGTCGACACCATCGACCGCGACCAGCGTCGAACGGGCGCGCAGGTGTTCGTTGCCTGCGGCCTCGCCCCACGTCAGCACGGGCGTCACGCAGGCATCGGTGCCGGAGAAGATCTTCGTCCACTCGTCGCGGGACTTGGACTTGAATCGCTCCGCGAGGACCTCGCGCATCTCGTCGTAGCGGGCCAACTCGAACTGCCCGGGGATCTCGTCGGCACCGAGGCCAAGCCCGGCGATCAACTGCGCGAAGAACTGCGGTTCGATCGCGCCGACGGCCATGTACTTGCCGTCGGCGGTCTCGTAGGTGCGGTAGTACGGCGCCCCGCCGTCGAGCAGGAACGACTCCCGCTCGTCACGCAGCGTTCCGGTGGCCCGCATGGTCCACATCATCTGCGCGAGCATGCTGACCCCGTCGACCATCGCGGCGTCGATCACCTGCCCCTTGCCGGACCGCTCTCGCTCGTAGAGCGCCGTGACGATCCCGACCAGCACGAGCATCGACCCGCCACCGAAATCGGCGACCAGGTTCAGCGGCGCTACGGGCGGCCGGTCGCGGTAGCCGATCGCCGACAGCGCACCGGTCTGCGACAGGTAGTTGATGTCGTGTCCCGCGGTCTGTGCGAGCGGCCCCTCCTGGCCCCACCCGGTGATGCGCGCGAAGATCAGGCGCGGGTTGACGGCCTCGCAGTCCTGCGGCCCGATGCCCAGCCGTTCACAGGTGCCGGGGCGAAAACAATCCAGCAGCACGTCGGCCTTGGCGACGAGATCGAGCAACTTACCGGGTTCGGCCTTGACGTCGAGGTCGACGATGCGTTTGCCACGGTGCAGCAGATCGACGTTCTCGGCGGGCATGGTCAGCCCGCCCGGACGGCGTACCCGCACCACGTCAGCGCCCAGATCGGACAGCATCATCGCGGCGTGCGGCCCGGGGCCGATGCCGCCGAGCTCGATAACCCTCACCCCGGCCAGGGGTCCCGTGTTCGTCATGCGAGGCACACTAGCTGGGTGACGGAAAACGCCTACACGGTCGGTGACTATCTCCTGGACCGTCTCGCCGAACTCGGCGTGACCGAGATCTTCGGTGTCCCCGGCGACTATCAGCTGGAGTTTCTCGACCACATCCTGGCCCATCCGCGCATGACCTGGATCGGCGGCGCCAACGAACTCAACGCCGGCTACGCCGCCGACGGCTACGGCAGGCTGCGCGGGATGGCCGCGCTGGTCACGACGTTCGGCGTGGGCGAACTCTCGGCAGCCAACGCGGTCGCGGGCAGCTACGCCGAGCACGTTCCGGTTGTGCATATCGTCGGTGCGCCGTCCAAGGACTCCCAGGCGGCCAGACGCATCGTGCACCACACGCTCGGTGACGGCGACTTCGAGCACTTCCTGCGTATGAGTCGCGAAATCACCTGCGCCCAGGCCAATCTGGTGCCCGCCACGGCAACCCGAGAGATCGACCGCGTGCTCTCGGAAGTCCGTGAGCAGAAGCGGCCGGGCTACCTGCTGATCGCCACCGATGTCGCGCGCTTTCCCACCGAGCCGCCGACCGCGCCGCTGCCCCGCTACACCGGCGGTACCAGCCCGCGGGCGCTGTCGATGTTCACCGAAGCCGCCACGCGGCTCATCGGTGAGCACCGGCTGACCGTGCTCGCAGATTTCCTGGTGCACCGGATGGACTGCGTCGACGAACTCAACAATCTGCTCGCCGCCGACACCGTCCCGCACGCCACCCTGATGTGGGGCAAGAGCCTGGTGGACGAAAGCTCACCGAACTTCCTCGGTATCTATGCCGGTGCGGCAAGCGAGGATTCGGTGCGTGAGGTGATCGAGGATGCACCGGTACTGGTGACCGCGGGCGTGCTGTTCACCGACATGGTCAGCGGCTTTTTCAGTCAGCGCATCGACCCGGCCCGCACCATCGACATCGGCGTCAACCAGAGCCTGGTCGCGGGGCAGGTGTTCGCCCCGCTCGACATGGGAGCCGCGCTGGACGCCGTCACCTCGATCCTGAAAGGCCGCGGTGTGACATCGCCTGCGTTGGCGCCGGCCCCCGCCCGCCAGCCCGCAACACCTCCGGCGCGCGACGCTGCCCTGACGCAGGAAACGTTGTGGGACAGGCTTTCCGACGCCTTGACGCCGGGCAACGTGGTGCTGGCCGACCAAGGGACGTCGTTCTACGGCATGGCAGGGCACCGGCTGGCTTCCGGCGTCACGTTCATCGGCCAGCCACTGTGGGGGTCGATCGGCTACACGCTGCCCGCCGCACTCGGCGCGGGCCTGGCTGACCGCGACCGCCGCACGGTGCTGTTGATCGGTGACGGCGCCGCGCAATTGACAGTCCAGGAGCTCGGCGCCTTCGGCCGCGCAGGACTCGCACCGGTCGTGGCCGTCGTCAACAACGATGGATACACGGTCGAGCGCGCGATCCACGGCGCCACAGCCGAATACAACGACATCAGCGGGTGGCGCTGGACCGAACTGCCCGCCGCACTCGGGGTGTCCGATGCCCTGACGTTCCGGGTCAGTACCTACGGCGAGCTCGACGACGCATTGACCGCAGGCGCCGACGCGCAGGACCGCATGGTGTTCATCGAGGTCTTACTGGGCCGCATGGACATCCCGCCGCTGTTGACCGAGCTCGCGCAGTCCGCGTCGGCTGCCAACTCCGGCGAGGTCAGCCCTTCTTGACCTTGAGCACCTGCTTGCGCAGACCGTCCGTGGCGGTTTCCATACCGCCCTTCATGGTCCGCTTGAGGATGAAGCCGGGCAGCGGCACCGACAGGTCGATCGACATGTCGAACCGAACCTTGGTCTTGTCACCGTCGGGCGTCAAGGTGTAGCTGGCGTCCTGGGCCTTGAGCTGGCCGGCACTGACGAGCGTCCAGCTGACCTTGTTGTCCGACCAGGTGTACTCGATCACCTGCTCGTCGGTCAGCCCAGCGGCCTTGACCGTCATCTTGACCCGGCGTGGACGGCCGTTGTCGAACGTCTCGAGAATCTCGGCGCGCTGGAACTGCGGCGACCAGCTGGGTGTCGCCTCGGCATCGGCAATGACGTCGAGTATTTCCTCCGGCGTCGCCTCGATCACAACTTCTCGGGAATCGCTGGTTGCCATGCCGCGAACCCTATCGGGCTAGGCTCGGCGCCATGAGCGATACCGTCGATCCGACCGCGCCGCCGAGCGGCACCGGATGCGCGGAATGCGATGCGGTGGGTGGTTGGTGGGTGCACCTGCGACGCTGCGCGGCCTGCGGGCACATCGGCTGCTGTGATGATTCGCCGGCCCGCCACGCGTCGGCCCACTGGCGCGACACCGGACATCCGATCATCCGCTCCTTCGAGCCGGGCGAGGACTGGTTCTGGAACTTCGACACCAATGCCTACGCCGACGGGCCCGAGCTCGCCGCGCCGCAGCACCGGCCTGCCGACCAGCCGGTGCCAGGTCCGCGGGGCCGTGTTCCGTCCGACTGGGCCGCGCAGCTACGCCGTCGTTAGCCGGCCAGCACCGCCTTGGCGGCGTTGTACCCGGGGATGAAGGTGATGCCGGGGCCACCGTGGCAGCCCGCGCTGCCCAGGTACAGCCCGTCGATCGGTATCGGTTGGTCGACATAGCCTTTGGGCCCTGGGCGGTTCGGTCCCATCTGTTCGGGATGGATGAGCCCGTGGCAGTAGTCGCCGCCGGGTGCGCCGAACATCGTGGCCATGTGCTTCGGCGTGAACGTGGTGTGGCGGAGGATCCGACGCTCGAAATCCGGTGCCAGCCTGGTGATCTTCTCTATGACGCGCCTGCCCATCTCGACCTTCATATCCCCGTAGCCGGAGGTGGATTCCTCGACCGGGAACCACAGTGAGAATGCCGACGCGGCGTGCTTGCCCGCGGGCGCCAAGCTCGGATCGTGCGCGGACGGTATCTGGAACGCGATGGCGGGATCGGCGGGCACGATGCCGCGTTTCGAGTCCTGCCACTGCTGCTGCAGCTCCTCGGGCGTGCTGAAAATGCCGATGGCCGCCTGCATCTCGGGATCGTTGAGGAGCTCGTAGGGCGCGTCGAACGTCGGCGCGCCATCGAGGGCGAAGTGCATCTGCAGGTAGCTGCCCCGGTGGTCGGTGTGACCGAATCGATCCCGGACCTCGCTGGGTAGGACCGCGGGGTCGACGAGTTCGGTCACCGTGAGATCCGGCGCGATCGCCGAGACGACGACGGGCGCGGTGACCGTCGAACCGTCCGCCAGCCGCACCCCGGTAACTCGGCCGTTCTCGATCAGGATCCGTTCGACGCTGCTGCGCAACCGAAGCTCGCCGCCGGTGCCGATCAGCAGCTGACACAGATGATCGGTGAGCGCGCCGATCCCACCTGCCAGCTTCTTCATCAACACCGCGTTCTCGTCGGGGACGGCGAGCCCGAAGGCGAGTGCGGCTGCACTACCCGGCGTTTCGGGTCCGCGGTAGGTGGTGTTGACGGCGAGGAACGCCAACATGCCGCGCAGCGCGCCGTGCTTCTCGCGGTCGGGCAGGTAACGGTCGAGCACATCGCTGACCGAACCGAACAGCAGATCGCTGATCGCCGCCCGTTCGGGTTCTGTTGTGGCGCAGGCATACATCTCGTCGAGGGTGCGCGGCGGGCGGCCCGCGTCGAACCGACCCAGCGCGCGTGTTGGGGCCTGGCTCCAGGCCATCAGACCGGCCATGCCGGTCACCGCATCCGCTCCGTGCACTTCACCGAGGTGAGTCAGCATCTTCATCGGGTCGGCGTAATAGACCACCGGCGCATCGCCGACGCCGCGCAACGACACCGACATGACCTCGAGGTCGATTGTCGGCAGGTCGTCGAGGCCCAACTCGCGGCTGACCACGGCCGACGTCGGAAACTGCAACGATCCGGCGATCTCGAACCGGTAGCCGTCGAACAGTTCGACGGTCGAGGCCATTCCACCGGCGTAACGCTTGCCCTCCAGACACAGCGTGCGCAGACCCGCGCGCTGCAACAAAGCCGCAGCAGTCAAACCGTTGTGGCCGGCACCGATCACGATCGCGTCGAAATCCGCCATCGGCTGAGGCTGACATGGCACCCAAAGTTTTGTCAATAGTGACAAAACCGTGTCAGGTCAGACCGGAACGCAGCGATTCCAGTCCGGTCCGGCACAGCCGCGCGAGCTCCGGCAGGGTCCGTTCCTCGTCGCCGGCCATCCACAGCTCCATGGCACCGAACACCGCGGCGGCCACACACCGCGCGGTGACCACGACCCGCAGCAGATCATCGCCCTGCGGCGAAGCGGGTTCACGCCGGGACAGGTGGTCGGCGACCGCCTCGGCGAAATCCGTCTCGACCTGGCGGATGTGCCGCACGATCCGGCCGGGGTCGAGTTCGGACGCGCGCATGGCGGCGATCTTCGTGACGGCGTCAACGTCGTACGGAAATGCCAGGATCGCCGACTGCACCGAGTCGAGGATCGATTCACCGGCCGGCCGACCGGCCAACGCGGCGCGAAACCAGTGCAAGCCCGCGTCATAGTCGGCGAACAGCAGGTCGTGCTTGGAATTGAAGTGCCGGTAGAACGTCCGAAGCGACACCCCGGCGTCGGCGGCGATCTGCTCGGCCGAGGTGTCCTCGACCCCTTGCGCGAGAAAACGCACGAGCGCGGCCTGGCGCAACGCCTCGCGAGTGCGTTCGCTGCGTGCGGTCTGCGCCTGCCTGGCCATGCCGGTAAGTTACCGCACTCCCGAACGGCCCCCATCAAATGTCAATATTGACAAAACATCGGTCAGCGAGTGTGCTCACGCCATGGTGTCTCTCATCGTTCACGCCGTACTGGGTATCGCCGTCATCGTGCTCGTGGTCCGCTTGAATCCACAGATCTTCACCCGTCCGCCGGGTCCGCAGTTCTCCAGGATGGAGCTGGCGTTCTACGTCGTCGGCATCGCATCGATCCCGTTGTGCTGGTACTTCAACTCACAGTTCGTGGCCCAGTACGCCGTTGCGGGCGGCAATCCGATCTGGGGTCCGGGCAGCTGGACCGAGTTCATCCAACTCGGCTACACCAACCCGGCGGCAAGTTCGGCCAGCGCGGACTACACCATCGCGAATGTGATTCTGTTGCCGCTCTTCACGATCGTCGATGGACTCCGGCGTGGCATCCGCCATCCCTGGCTGTTCTTCATATCCAGCCTGTTCACGAGTTTCGCCTTCGCGTTCGCGTTCTACTTCGCGACCATCGAGCGCCAGCGCCGTCACCAGCAGGCCGGGTTGCCGGTCGGCTGACCGCTAACCGGTCGGGACGGCGGCCCGTCCGCGCAACCGCGACATGGCAAGGCCCATCACGTCGTAGTACCGCGTGGGGGCGATGCGGGCCAGCGCGTCGAACACGTACGCGTCCGGCCCCACCAGGATCCGGGCCTTACCGGCCTCCACCCCACGATGGATGATCTCGGCGGCCTTGTCGGGCTGGGTCATCGTGATCGCGGCGAACTCGTCTGCCATCTGCTCATGGCTGCGCCCACGACCCTCGGGGTCCTTGCGGAACCGGGCATTGCGCACGATGTTGGTGTTGATTCCGCCGGGATGGACGTTGACGGCCGTTACGCCCGTCCCGCGCAGTTCCTGCCGTAGCGAGTCGGTGAACCCGCGTACCGCGAATTTAGCCGAACAGTAGGCACTTTGGTTCGGCATGCCCACCAGTCCGAACACACTCGACGTGTTGACGATCGCACCTTCGTCCTGTTCGACCAGGATGGGCAGGAACGCCCGCGTGCCGTTGACCACACCGTGGAAGTTGATGTCCCACAACCAGTTGTCGTCTTCCGGCACCGAGTCGAGCACACTCGACGAGACGGCGACACCGGCGTTGTTGAACACCGCACCGATGGGCTGTGGCGCCCACTCGCGCACCTCGGCCGCGAAATCGCGCTGGGCGTCGGCCTCGCGTACATCGAGGACGCGAGTCAACACCGGACCCCGCAGGCCGGCCTCCGTCTCCTTCAGCCCGTCGGCGTCAACATCGGATATCGCGACGGGACACGAATGCGCCGAAAGCCGGTGAGCGAGCGCACGTCCGATACCCGATGCCGCGCCGGATATGACGACGGTGCGTCCGCTGATGGTTCGACGCTTGCTCACTGTTGCTCCTCGAGTTCGGCGTGGACGGCGGTGTGGGCGGTGATCAGATCCAGCAGCGTGGACCACGCCCCGACCGGTAGGTCATGTCCCATGCCGGTGATGGTCTGCAGCCGGGCACCGGGAATCGCTCTCGCAGTCGCGGCGCCACCGGTCGGATGCACCATACGATCACGGTCGCCGTGGATCACCAGCGCCGGCACGTCGATATGGGCGAGTTCTGCGGTGCGGTCGCCGGACGCGAATATGCCTGCCAGTTGCCGGGCTGTTCCCTTCGGCGCGGCGGGATCCCGGTCCCAGTCGATGCCGGATTTCTCTCGCACCCAGTCTTCGTCGAAAGGATAGCCGTGAGAACCGATGTGCCGGAACATCTTCACCGCGGCGTCGGTCGCTTCGGCACGGTTCCTCGGCGGGCGTGCCGTCGCCATGCGCCACCACGTCGACGGGGCCGGCCTTCCGATGCGCGGCGCACCGGTGTTCGACATGATCGAGGTCAGCGTCGTCACCCGGCCCGGATGGTGTGCGGCAACGGTCTGGGCGATCATGCCGCCCATCGATATCCCGACCACGTGCACCCGCTCGTAACCCAGTGCGTCGAGGAGACCCACGGTGTCTCGAGCCATGTCACCGAGGTGATACTGGTCGGGGTGATTGCCACCGCGCAGGATCGCCAGCGGATGTGGTGGCGGATACGCCATGTGGGTGGACCGTCCGGCGTCGCGGTTGTCGAACCGGGTCACGCGGTATCCCCGGCCGGCCAGCGCCGTGACGAATCCGTCGGGCCACGAATGCAACTGCTGGCCCAGTCCGGCGATGAGCACGATCGGCGGTGAATCCGGATCGCCGAACTGCTCGTAGCACAGCCGGATTCCGCGTCCGACGTCGACGATGCGCTGCTCGGTCATGCGCTGACCTCCTCGGCGGCGTGGCTCATGGTCACTGGTGATCTGTCCCTTCTGCGGTAGACGACTGCCAGGCCGCCGCGGCCCGGCGCCGTCGCGATGCCACGGGAATGCGACCGTTCACCCGGCGAATACGTGGTACGGAAGTCGAATTCCCGCAGCAGCGTGCGGAGTACGACATTCATCTCCATGTTGGCGAACGCGGCGCCGATGCAGCGGCGGATACCGCCGCCGTAGGGAATCCAGGTATGGGTGTCCGGGTTGGCGCCAAGGAACCGGTCCGGATCGAAATTCTTGGCGTTGCGGAAATTGCGTTCGGAATCGTGTGACAGGGCGATGCTCGCGATCACCACATGCCCTTCGGGGATCACCCACTCCCCCAACCGCAATCGCTGCCGCGCGACACGGCTCGTCGCGGCGATCACCGGGCGGGTGCGCTGGACTTCCCAAATGGTCGCCTGCCGGAGTTCCGATCCTCCGGCGTCGGCCTCCGCGGCCAGCCGGGCCAGCAGCCGCGGATGCCTGCGCAGCCGCTCGACCGCCCAGGACAGTGTGGTTGCGGTGGTCTCGTGACCTGCGGCCAGCAGGGTGAGCAACTCGTCGGCCACGTGCGCATCGGAGATCGGCGAGCCGTCCTCGTAACGCGCATTCAGCATGAGCGCCAGCACATCTGAGCGTTCGTCGAAATAGGGGTCAGCACGGGCCTCGGCGATGAGGGACGCGACGATCTCGTCATAGCGGCGGCGCGAGCGCTGCACTCGGCCCCACGGGCTCCACGGGCCGAGGTCACGGCGCAGCGCCGCGGGCAACACCGCCATGCGCGACGCTAGCGGCACCATGGGCGGCAGCAACTCGCGCAGCTCGTCGAGCGATTGCCCCTGTGCCCCGAACACGGTGCGCAGGATCGCGTTGAGGGTGATCCGCATCATCGGCTCCAAGGTCGCGAACTCGCGCCCCTCAGGCCAGGCGGCACTCTCGTGCAGCACCTCTTCTTCGACGATTTTCTCGTAGGCCGCCATGCGCTTGCCGTGAAACGGAGGTACGAGCAGCTTGCGGCGAGCCCGGTGCTCGTCCCCGTCGAGGCTGAAGGTCGAGCCGGGCCCGAGCACCGTGCCGAGGTTGGCGGCGCGGCCGACGAGGTCACCGTTCGTGGTGAACAGATCTTTGAGCAGAGCCGGATCGCTGACCACGACGGCTTCGCCGAAGATCGGCAGGTCGACCGTGAACGCCCCGTCGTAGCGCTTCCCGACCGCCGCGACCGCCCGGTGACGTGCGGCGAGGAACGCGATGCCGGTGACGATCTTGGGTATGCGGGGCCCCGGCGGCAGCCGCACAGGATCGGTCGTCGCCTCTGCCATGACTGCCCCTCTCGCACCGGTACCGCGATGTACCAGACGTACGGTACGCCGTGGTACCGGCTACGGCAAGGCGCGGGCCTGCTTGCCGCCGACTGGGAGGCCCCTGAGAATAGTCCGATATACCCAGGTGGCGCTGGGTGTGGGACGACTCACATTCACAGGATCGAATTTCCTGGGCGCCCGTCACGTCCTACCCGTCATGACGAGCGAAATCCACGTTGACGACCTGGAGAGCCTCGACGACCGTCGGCTGGCCCGGCGCATAGCCGAGCTCTACGCCACCGATCCGCAATTCAGCGCCGCCGATCCGTTGCCCGCGGTGGTCGAGGCCGCCCGCGTGCCCGGCCTGCGGCTGTCACAGATCCTGCAGACGTATTTCACCGGCTACGCCGATCGACCGGCCCTTGGCCACCGCGCGACCCAACTGGCCACCGATCCCGCCACGGGCCGAACGGTCGCACGGCTGCTGCCACGCTTCGACACGATCAGCTACCGAGAGTTGTGGTCGCGGGTCCGGGCGATCGCGTCGGCCTGGCGCCAGGACGCCACAGATCCGGTCAACCCCGGTGACGCCGTCGCCACAATCGGTTTCGCGAGTGCCGACTACCTCACCATTGATTTCGTGTGCGCGTACCTCGGGCTCGTGACCGTACCGCTCCAGCACAACGCTCCGGTGTCACGCCTCGCGCCGATCCTGGCCGAGGTCGAGCCGCGGGTGCTGGCCGTGAGCGCCGAATACCTGGACCTGGCAGTCGAATCCATCCAGGACAGCACGTCGATCAGCCAGGTCGTGGTGTTCGACTACCGGCCCGAGATCGATGATCACCGCGATGTCCTCGCGCGGACCCGCAGCCGGCTGGCCGACACCGCCATCACCGTCACGACGCTGGATGATGCGGTCGACCGGGGTGCGGCTTTGCGCACGGAACCGGTTTACACCGATGGCAGCGACGACCGTCTCGCGATGATCCTGTACACCTCCGGGTCGACCGGGGCGCCCAAGGGCGCGATGTACACCGAGGCAATGCTGATCAACCTGTGGACGTCGTCGTTCATCTCCGACAACACGACACCGGTGCTCAACGTGAACTTCATGCCGCTCAATCACCTCGGCGGACGTCTCCCGCTGACGTCGTCCATCCAGAACGGCGGCGTCAGTTACTTCGTACCCGAATCCGACATGTCCACTCTCTTCGACGATCTGGCGCTGGTGCGTCCCACCGAACTCGGCCTCGTGCCCCGCGTCGTCGACATGCTCTTCCAGCGCTACCGCGCGGCGGTGGACCGCCTGACCGCAGACGGCACCGACGAGCTGACCGCCGAGAAGCACGCCGCGACCGAACTACGCGAGCACGTCCTTGGCGGCCGCGTGATCAGCGGGTTCGTCTCGACCGCACCGCTGGCGGCGGAGATGCGCGAATTCCTCGACGACGTCCTGGGTGTCCACATCGCCGACCGCTACGGTCTCACCGAGACGGGGGCCGTCACACAGGACGGCGTGGTGGCCCGTCCCCCGGTCATCGACTACAAACTCATCGACGTGCCCGAGCTCGGCTACTTCAGCACCGACAAGCCGTATCCACGCGGCGAATTGCTGGTCAAGTCAGCCACTTTGACGCCCGGCTACTACAAGCGTCCCGAGGTCACCGCAAGCGTATTCGACGAGAACGGGTACTACCGCACCGGCGACGTGATGGCCGAGATCGAGCCCGACCGACTGGTCTACGTCGACCGCCGCAACAACGTGCTCAAGCTCTCACAGGGCGAGTTCGTCGCGATCGCACACTTGGAGGCTGTCTATGCGGGTGCGGCACTGGTGCGCCAGATCTTCGTGTACGGCAACAGCGAACGCGCATCTTTGCTCGCCGTCGTGGTCCCCACTCCGGAGGCCTTGGCCGCCTACGACGCCGACGGACTCAAGGCCGCGCTGGCCGAGTCGCTGCAGCACACCGCCAAGGAGGCCGAGCTGCAGTCCTATGAGGTGCCCGCCGATTTCATCGTCGAGACCGAGCCGTTCAGTGCAGCCAACGGTCTGCTGTCCGGCGTCGGAAAGCTATTGCGGCCCAATCTCAAAGACCATTACGGCCGGCGCCTGGAACAGATGTATGCCGACATCGCGGCCGCACAGGCCGACGACCTGCGAGCACTACGCCGATCTGCCGCCGACCAACCCGTGATCGACACGTTGACCCGCGCGGCCGCAACGATCCTCGGCACGGGTCAGGTGTCGCCCGAAGCCCACTTCACCGATCTCGGCGGCGATTCGCTCTCGGCACTGACACTGTCGAACCTGCTGGGTGAGCTCTTCGACATCGAGGTCCCCGTCGGCACGATCGTCAACCCGGCCAGCAATCTCGCCGAGCTCGCCGCGCACATCGAAACCCAACGCGTCACGGGCACCCACCGCCCGACCTTCGCCACGGTGCACGGGGCCGACTCGACCGAGGTCCGCGCGTCCGATCTCACGCTCGACAAGTTCATCGACGCCTCAACGCTCACCGCCGCGCCCGGATTGCCCTGCGCCACAGGCGAACCCACGACCGTATTGCTCACCGGAGCCAACGGTTGGCTCGGACGCTTCCTGGCACTGCAGTGGCTGGAGCGACTCGCCACCGTCGGCGGCACGCTCATCACCATCGTGCGCGGCCGCGACGACGCCGAGTCCAGAGTTCGGCTCTTGCGCGCATTCGACTCCGACCCTGCGCTGTCACAGCGCTTCACCGAACTCGCCGCCGGCCACCTCGAGGTGCTGGCCGGTGACATCGGTGAGCCGAATCTCGGCCTGGCACCGGCACAGTGGGACAAGCTGGCATCTGACGTCGACCTCATCGTCCATCCCGCCGCGCTGGTCAATCACGTGCTGCCGTACCAGCAGCTGTTCGGCCCCAACGTGGTCGGCACCGCCGAACTGATCAAGCTGGCCATCACCCGGCGGATCAAGCCGGTCACGTACCTGTCCACCATCGCGGTGGCCACGGGGATCGACGATTTCGAGGAGGACGGCGACATCCGCGCGGTCAGCCCGGTACGGCCGATCGACGACGGTTACGCCAACGGCTACGGCAACAGCAAGTGGGCCGGCGAGGTACTGCTACGTGAGGCGCACGACCTGTGCGGCCTGCCCGTCTCGACGTTCCGCTCCGACATGATCTTGGCCCACACCCGCTACGGCGGTCAGCTCAACGTGCCCGACATGTTCACCCGGCTGATCCTGAGCCTGCTGATCACCGGTATCGCCCCGCGGTCGTTCTACGTCGGTGACGGGCTGGGCAACCGGCCGCGGGCCCATTACGACGGTCTTCCGGTCGATTTCATCGCCGAGGCCATCACCACGCTCGGCGCGCGGGCCCGCGACGGCTACGTCTCGTACGACGTGATGAACCCGCACGACGACGGTATCTCACTGGATGTCTTCGTCGACTGGCTGATTCGGGCAGGCAACCCGATCGAACGCGTCGACGACTACGACGACTGGCTGCGTCGCTTCGAGACCGCGCTCACCGCGCTGCCCGAGAAACGACGGGTCCAGACCGTGCTTCCGCTGCTGCACGCCTACGCCAAGCCGGAGCAGCCGACGCGCGGCGCCGCCGCCCCGACGGCCGTGTTCCGTGCCGCGGTGCGGACCGCGAAGGTGGGCGCCGTCGGCGACATCCCGCACATCGAGCCCGGGCTGCTCGGCAAGTACGTGACCGATCTGCGCCGGCTGGGCCTGCTCTAGCCGCGGGGTTCCAACAGTGCGATCGACGCGTCGACGGCCTCTTCGGTGATGTCGCTCATCCGGCCGCCGCTCTCGACCGTGATGGCGGTCAGCTCCCGCAGACCGCCAAGCACCATGATCACGCGCTGGCGCGACACCTCGACGCCCGCGGCGTGAAACTCCTCGGTGTCACTGATCGTCTGCACCATCGCGATGAAGTTCTCCATCGCCTCCCGCTGAAGGGCGCGCGCCGAGGTGCCCAGCGACGGCACGTCGCGGATCCAGCTCAGCATCAGCTCGGGATGTGCCTCACCCGACGCGATCCACGCCTCGATGGCCTGGCGAACCTGATCGCGCCACGGCGCATGCGGGTCGACGGCGGCCGAGATCTGACGGACCTGTTCGGCATTGGCGTTGGTCAGCAGCGCCACGAAGCACTCTTCACGATCGGCGAAGTGCTCGTAGAACGTCCGCCGCGAGGTGCGGGCGCGGCGGACGATATCGGCGACTGTGGTCTTCTGGTAGCCGTCCTCGATGATCGACGCCTCGAGTGCGTCGAGCAGGCGGAGCCGAAAGGCACTCTTGTCGGCCTCAACGGCGGTAGCGGCACTGTTCATATCGGGCTGCAATCGTACTGACCGTGGCGCTGCTTCAGCGGCGCACCGTCGGGCTGTGGCCGAATGTGGACCTCGGGCCCGAGCCGCGGGGCTGGTTCTGCTGGAACGCCAGGCACGTCCCGAGGTGCCCGGCCACACAGGGCACGCCGTTCATCGTGGGCACGGGCCCGCCGGAGTACACCCCGGTGGGATCGCGGTAGGCGGGTTCGGCCACCGCCGACGGTGCGAACATCACCGCGGCGCCTGCCGCAAGCGCCAAACAGGCCGTCACGATCCGGCACATAGCGCCAGGGTAGCCCTGCTCATCAGCCGATCGGCGTCAACGGACTCAGCACATCGCGCACGAACTGGGCGATGTTCACCGACGGGTTCCCGTCGGGGAAGCTCACGGTGGCCAGGATGTTGCCGCCCGCGTCGGCGAAATTCTGGTCGGCGCGGCCCTGATGCGTCGACGAGGTCACCAGGATGATGCCCGACGTGCCCGCCTTCTTCGCGAGCGGCACCGAGAACTGCGCGTTCTGGACGGTGCTGTTCGCCCTGTCCTCGACGATGATCCGGTTGGCCGGAAAACCAAGCAGCAGAAGCAGATTGCGCATCTGCCCGGCTTCGGTCTGGCCGTTCTGGGGGTTGCCGCCGGTCACGATGATCGGCGACTGCGGGAACGACTGCGCGATGACGAGACCGGTGAGTACGCGGTGGTAGAGGATCGTGCGCATCGAGCCATCGGGCTTGAGGCCGTAGCCGAGGATGACGATGGCCGGCTTCGAGAAGTCCTTGCTCGCGACCGGTGGGGCGGCCTGGGCAATGGAGGGCGCCAACCCGCCGCACATCACCGCCAACGCGAGCGCAGCGCCCCCGAGTGCGACTCTCAGCCGTTTCCCCACAATCCACCCCCGAGAAAATTGCGACACGCGTGTTTATCGGTGCGTTTGGGGATGATGTTACAGATATGGTTCTTGTGGTGCAGTGTGCCTACTGTTAGGCGAACGGGAATTGAGCAGCCGAGATAACCACCGACCAAGACGTCGATGGAATTCATTGCAAGAACAGGCGAGAGCCTCGCCGGAAAATGACGACACGCGTCAACCGCAAATCTGAGTGGCCAGGGCCGGGATCGAACCGGCGACCTTCCGCTTTTCAGGCGGACGCTCATACCAACTGAGCTACCTGGCCGGAAGGCCTCGGCTCTTGCAAACCGAAGTGCCTCGCCGTGATGGCGACCCTGACGGGACTTGAACCCGCGACCTCCGCCGTGACAGGGCGGCGCGCTAACCAACTGCGCCACAGGGCCTTGCTTTCCTGCGTACTCCGCGTTACCGCGTAGCGTACCCCCAACGGGATTCGAACCCGTGCTACCGCCGTGAAAGGGCGGCGTCCTAGGCCACTAGACGATGGGGGCCTAATCCGAATCTCTCCGGGGTACTCGCGACGTTGTCCGTTGGGAGCTTCGATAGCTTAGGGTACAAAGGCCGAATTCCTCAAACCCAATGGTCACAGGCCGTTGAGCCGGTGCTTGCACACACCTCGGCCGCCACCAAGTATCCTGTTTCACCGCGCCCCTATAGCTCAGTTGGTAGAGCTACGGACTTTTAATCCGCAGGTCCCAGGTTCGAGCCCTGGTGGGGGCACAAACAACGTCCGATGAGTTTCTCGCCGTCGGCAGTCGGTATTGGCATGACTGAAGAAACCGTCGTCGCGAAGACCGTCGTCAATGCACCTGCAGAGGCTGTCTTCGACCTGCTGGCAGATCCGTCGACGCACGCGGCGATCGATGGCACCGGTTGGGTGCGCCAGCCCGTCGATGCGACTCGTGTGACGGGCACCGGACAGGTGTTCCGGATGGCGATGTATCACGACCTGCACCCGAACAAGCACTACGAGATGGCGAACCGCGTCGAGGTGTTCGACTGGCCGCGGGCGATCGCCTGGCTGCCGGGAACCGAACCGCGACACATTCCGGGCCGCGACGCTTCCGACGACTCCACGGTCGAGTACGGGGGTTGGATCTGGCGCTATGACCTCGAACCAATCGGCACGGATCGAACCGAGGTCACC
Source organism: Mycobacterium venezuelense (assembly GCF_054919535.1). Taxonomy (NCBI): domain Bacteria; kingdom Bacillati; phylum Actinomycetota; class Actinomycetes; order Mycobacteriales; family Mycobacteriaceae; genus Mycobacterium; species Mycobacterium venezuelense. The sequence continues at coordinate 194,784 of NZ_JBONDW010000010.1, read as the reverse complement.
CTGACCTACGACTGGTCGAATGTGCCGCCACACCACCGCGACATCGAGTTCCCGCCGTTCGGCCCCGAGCATCTGGACAACTCGCTGCGGCATCTGGCCGAGATGGCCGAGCGCGCCTAGTCGCGACGCCTGTCAACATCAGTGGGCGCCGCACAGGAATGCCCTCTATGGTGTCTTCCGGGGGGTCGCTGGTTGAACAGACTGGTCGTACGAAGGAGTCGCTAATGTCGTCCCGGCGCCTTGCCACCCGTGCTCTCGCCACCTCGGTCAGCGCCGCCGCGTTGGCGGCAGCCATGACGTTCGGTATCGCACCGGCGCACGCCACTCCCGAGGACGACAAGTTCTTCGCCATCGTGAAAGACCTGGGCGTCGCTACGAATTCGCCAGAAGAGGCAGGCACGGTCGGGCGTGGAGTCTGCGATGCGGTCGACAAAGGCAAGATCGAACCTGCGCGCACGGTACGCAGCATCATGAACCAGTTGATGTCTCAGGCGGGCATCGACAAGGGCCAGGCCGCGAATCTGGTCTGGGGCGCCGTCAAGGTCTACTGCCCCCAGTACAGCTCGATCGTCGGACGCTAGCCGCCCGAATGGTGGGCCGGGACGCGGACCTCCGGCGGCGATCCCATGACCCCGAGCGCATTGTCGACGGCCGAGCGGGTGGCGTCGAATAATTCCCTGGCCCGCTGCGGAACGAATCCCACCGGATGTGACCAAACACTCTGGAACGCAAGACTTCCCAGCACCGGCACGATGTGCGTGCTGGCCGCTTGCGGCAGGTATGCCGGATGCGCTGTCGCGGTCACTGCGCCCAGCGCGACGACCGCGGCGCTGAGCACCGCGGCAAACGCAACACCGATTGACCGAGTAGTGCGGAGAACGGCCCCCCGGCGAATCTTCATTCGCACCACACAGTGATCCTGCACCAACTCACGGCGCGAGGTACAGCGGTTAACGCATTCGCTACATCAGACCTCGGGGCAGTAGTGCCACGGATTACCGCGAGCGTCGAGCGGCGGCAGGTTGCGCGGGGGCGTCTCGCGCAGCGGCGCATCGGCCGGGAGGCGGCCGGTCGCACGGTCCCAGCCCGCCCGGGCGCGCGGGTGCATGCGTCGGCGCTTGGGCAGCATCTTGAACGTGTAGTGCACGAGTCTGCCGAACAGTCGGTGCAGCTTCTCGTCACGCCCGGACCAGGTGTAGCCCATCAACTCGCGCACGGGCGGGTCATAGAGACCGACGGTCACCCAAACGGCGAACGGTCCCAACAGTCTCAGATTGAGCTTCCACAGGGGATCCGGAATCCATTCCAGCGACGGGTGTTTCGGCATTGTCGACAGGTCGAGCACCTCACGCGCCGCGTAGTTGTTCTCGAGCACGTTGCGGCACATGTGGTCCCAGTAGACCTGGAATTCCTCCCAGCTCTCGGGAACCGGCCGCATGCTCATGCCGTACTGGCGATACCACGTGATGTGTTCGTCGAACAGCTGGCGCTTCTGGTCCTCGGTGAGACCACCGCCGAAATGCTCCGCGGTGAGGATCGTGCCCATGAAGAACGTGGAATGCGCCCAGTAGAAAACGTCGGGGTTGAGTGCGCTGTAACGGCGCCCCATGGAATCGACGCCCTTGATGCCGATGTGATAGTCGCGCACCTGCGCGCCCGTCTGCGGGGCGCGGTCGCCGTCGAACACCACGCCGCCGATCGGATACAAGGACCGCAGGAGCCGCGGGATGCGCTCGCGGAAAAAGATCGAATGCTGCTCGACGGCAGCGCCGAGCTGCGGGTGCATGTTCTGCATCGAGCCGGCCCACGGGCCCTGCAACAGACCGCGCCAGTCTCCGAAGATCCGCCAGGTGAGCGAATCCGGCCCCAGGACGTCGGGCAGCGCCTCATAGCCGCCCGACGCGGGACATCCCGCCGCCATCGGAGCGGAACCGCTGGTCACCGGGCACGTCTCAGAAGTATCTTGTGTCACAGATGCACTTTCTGCCGGCAGGGTCAGCCAGTCTGATCCGATTTTGACTACATACGTTGTCACCCAGAGCTTAGGAGTACATGTGCCGTCCGGTCAACGACGCGGCCGATGGTCGGGCGTTCCCCTGCGCGAGCGCACGGCCCTTCGCCGCGACGAACTGATCGCTGCCGGGGTGAAATTGCTCGGCGACGCCGACGGTCCGGCACTTACGGTTCGCGCGGTTTGCCGTGAGGCCGAGCTGACCGAACGGTACTTCTACGAGAGTTTCACCGATCGCGACGGTTTCGTACGGGCCGTCTATGACGACGTCTGCGCCAGGGCGATGTCGGCGCTGACCTCGGCGGTCACCCCCAGAGAGGCGGTGGAACGGTTTGTCGCGCTGATGGTCGACGACCCCGCGCGGGGCAGGGTGCTTCTGCTGGCTCCCGAATCCGAGCCGGTGCTGACGCGATCCGGCGCCGAGTGGATGCCGAACTTCATCGATCTGCTGCAGCGCAAACTCACCCGCATCGCCGACCCGGTGCGCCAGGCAATGGTCGCGACCAGCCTCATCGGCGCACTGACGGCGCTGTTCACCGCCTATCTCAACGACCGGCTGCCGGCCACCCGCGAGCAGTTCATCGACTATTGCGTGGACATGCTGCTGGGCCGGGTACCGAGTTTCTGAGCCGGCCTATTCGTCAGGAGTGCTGACCTCGGCCAATTCGCCTTCCTCGTCGGACGCGGCCACCTCGGCGGCGGCCTTGGCCTCGCGCCCGAGCGGGCTCGCAATCGACGCACCAGGATTGACGGCCGTGGCATGGTCACCCGCGCAGTTCAGCGACAACTGCACGACGTCCTCGGTGTACTCCCAGTAGACATCGTCGGTCATCGGGACGAGCGGCCTGGTGTCCCAGGCGTTGGTGACGATGCACTCGTCCTTCGGCAAACGGCCGCCGACGGTCACCGCGATGCGTGGCGTGGCACCGCTGTCCTCGATTGCCGAGGCGGCATCGGCGTATGGCTGCCCCACCACGTCCGGTGCTGCCGACGCAACACCCGCTCCGGCCACTGCGACTGCGAATCCCGCGGCTGACGTGCCGAGAACACTTCCGAGCACCCTGACGATCTTCATTTGGCCCGACCTTCCCCATCCGGTGATCTCTCCCGGAAATGGGGCGGCCAGCGCCTTCGATAGTGCCTTCAGTCGCCCCACGGCCCGCGACGAATGTCGCGGACTCCAGGAGCTAACCGAATTCTAGCCGTCGAGACGGCCGACGAACCGGAACTTTTATTCGTCGGGTGTGCTGGCCTCGGCGAGTTCTTCCTCCTCGGCAGCCGCGGCCTCGTCGGCAGCGGCCTTGGCCTCACGTCCGGCCGGGCTCGCCAGCGAAGCACCCGGGTTGGTCGCCGAGGCGTACCCGCCGTCGCAGTTGAGGGACAGCATCACTTCACCGTCGGCGTGCTCGTACTCGTCGCCGGCATCGCGCACGAACGGCGCATCCCAGGCGTTGGTAACCACACACTCGTCCTGCGACAACTTGCTGCCGACCGTGACGGCGACCTTCGGCTCGCCGCCGTCATCCTCGATCGCCGATGCGGCGTCTTCGTACGTCTGACCCACGACATCAGGGGCGGCAGCCGCGATACCTGCTCCGAACAGGCCGGCCGCCCCGAAAGCGATGGCTGCTCCAGCCCCGGCAACGACGAGCTTCTTCATATGCGCCCGGCTCCTCACGGTAATCCCACCACTGCGCCAAACGGCAGTCCGCGAGGAGATTACCGAGCGGACCGCACGAAAGACGGTTGCGCAGAAGGGAACTGTGCGTGAACGCTCAGTGCGAGAGGAGCGGGCTCGATGCCCTACTCGTCGGGAGTGCTGGCCTCGGCGAGTTCTTCTTCCTCAGCGGCGGCGGCCTCGTCGGCGGCGGCCTTGGCCTCGCGTCCGGCCGGGCTCGCGATCGAGGCACCGGGGTTGGTGGCCGTGGCGTGGTCGCCGTCGCAGTTCAGCGCGACCATGACCTCACCGTCGGCGTGCGCGAACTCGCCGCCGTCATCGCGCATGAACGGCGCGTCCCAGGCGTTGGTGACGATGCAATCGTCCTGCGACAGCTTGCTGCCCACCGTGACCGCGACCTTGGGGGTGCCGCCGTCGTCCTCGATCGCCGTCGCGGCATCCGAGTAGGTCTGGCCCACGACATCAGGTGCCGCGGCGGCAATACCGGCGCCGAGGAGGGACGACACGGCCGCACTGGCAGCAACCGCCGCTCCGGCCCCGAGAACGATGAGCTTCTTCACGTGTGCCCAACCTCCGAGTCTGGGTATTCGATGTCTGTTCGATGAACGTTCGGTTGTGATCTCTTAACGTTCCCGCGGATCGTACCGTCATCCCCCGCGTGGCGCAGGGCTGATGTGACGCCGGTCGGCGTAACTTGATGTCACCGGGTTACACAGATATATTGACTGCAACCAACAGGTACAGATAACTGGGCGGCGTCTCCGGACGCGAGGAGGGTAAGGACCTATGACGAAGGAACTCACCGACCTACAGCTCCTGCATGAGCTTGAGCCTGTCGTCGAGTCCAGCATCAACCGCCACATGCGGATGCGTAAGGACTGGAACCCGCACGACTACATCCCGTGGTCCGACGGCAAGAACTATTACGCACTCGGCGGTCAGGACTGGGAGCCCGGGCAGTCGAAGCTCTCCGAGGTCGCGCAGACCGCGATGGTGCAGAACCTGCTCACCGAGGACAACCTGCCCTCCTATCACCGCGAGATCGCGATGAACATGGGCATGGACGGCGCCTGGGGCCAGTGGGTCAACCGCTGGACCGCCGAGGAGAACCGGCACGGCATCGCCCTGCGTGACTACCTCGTCGTGACCCGCGCAGTCGATCCCGTCGAGCTCGAAGAACTGCGCGTCGAGCAGGTCACCCGCGGCTTCTCGCCCGGCCAGAACATGCAGGGCGACCTGTTTGCCGAGAGCCTGTTCGACTCCGTCATCTACGTGACTTTCCAGGAGCTCGCGACCCGCGTATCGCACCGCAACACCGGCAAGGCCTGCGACGAGCCCATCGCCGATCAGCTGCTGCAACGTATCTCCGGTGACGAGAACCTGCACATGATCTTCTATCGCGATGTCAGCGCGGCCGGCCTGGACATCGCCCCGAACCAGGCGATGGCCTCATTGCACCGGGTGCTCGACAACTTCAAGATGCCTGGCTACACCGTCCCTGACTTCCGCCGCAAGGCCGTCGTCATCGCCGTCGGTGGCGTCTATGATCCGCGAATTCACCTCGACGACGTCGTGATGCCGGTGCTCAAGAAGTGGCGCATCTTCGAACGCGAGGACTTCACCGGCGAAGGCGCGCGGCTGCGTGACGACCTGGGCCGGCTGGTGGAGGAGCTCGAGGACGCCTGCGACAAGTTCGAGGTGGCCAAGGAGCGCCGGCTCGAGCGCGAGCGCAAGGTCGCCGAGAAGAAGGCCATGAAGAACCTGTTGGTGACGACCTCGTCGACGGTATGACGCTGACGGCACCGCCTGCCGATACGACCCGATCTGGCCTCCAGATCGGGTCGATCGCATTGCGCAGTCCAGTCGTCCTCGCGCCGATGGCCGGCGTGACCAACGTTGCGTTTCGCACACTGTGCCGCGAACTCGAAGTGGCACGCGCGGGCACCGTCAGCGGCCTGTACGTGTGCGAGATGGTGACGGCGCGCGCGCTCGTCGAACGCCATCCGGTGACGATGCACATGACGACGTTCGCGCCCGACGAATCACCGCGGTCGCTGCAGCTCTACACCGTCGACCCGGAGACCACCTACCGGGCCGCGAAGATGATCGCCGACGAGGGCATGGCCGATCACATCGACATGAACTTCGGCTGCCCGGTGCCCAAGGTCACCAAGCGCGGCGGTGGCGCGGCCCTGCCGTACAAACGGCGGTTGTTCGGCCAGATCGTCGCGGCGGCCGTGCGCGCGACCGTGGGCACCGACATTCCCGTGACCGTGAAATTCCGCATCGGTATCGACGACGCCAACCACACGCATCTCGACGCCGGCCGGATCGCCGCCGAAGAGGGTGCCGCAGCCGTCGCCCTGCACGCCCGTACGGCGTCGCAGCGGTACTCCGGGACCGCCGACTGGGACCAGATCGCGGCCCTCAAGGCACACGTCACGACGGTTCCGGTACTGGGCAACGGCGACATCTTCGAAGCCGACGACGCGCTGGCCATGATGGCCGCGACCGGCTGCGACGGCGTGGTGATCGGACGCGGCTGCCTCGGGCGGCCCTGGCTGTTCGCCGAGCTGTCCGCGGCCTTCAACGGTCGGCCGATTCCGATTCCGCCGACACTGGGCGAGGTCGCCGACATCGTTCGCCGCCACGGTGAGTTGCTGAGCGAGCACTTCGGCGAGGACAAGGGCATGCGCGACATCCGCAAGCACGTCGCGTGGTATCTGCACGGCTTCCCCGCCGGTGCCGACTTGCGTCGATCCCTGGCTCTGGTCAAGACACTGCGCGAACTCGACGAACTGCTCGACCAAGTGGATCGCGACGCACCGTTCCCGCCCGCCGCCACCGGCCCGCGGGGCAGGCAGGGCTCGGCCGCGTCGGTCTCGTTGCCGGAGGGCTGGCTCGACGACCCCGACGACTGCGCGGTACCTGCCGGAGCCGACGTCATGCACTCGGGAGGCTGATCGAAATCAGCGATCGAGCCGACCGTCGAGACAACTTCGAGACGCGCCTGTCATCTCTTGTGACTGGCTGTCTCTCAGGATCGCTCAGTACGATGATGATCTTGTCGCGGCTGACACGTTTGACTCTCAAGTAGCGCAGCCACGCACACTGCTGCTAGAAGACTTAGGGGCAAGTACTAGCAGCGCCAGGCAGATTGACGCGCACCGACGCGCACCATCCAATGAGTCGGAGGCCGATAGGACATGAGTGACGGCGACAACGCCACTCCTGACCGTCGGCGTCACCGTGCCCCTGAGGACGGCTCCGACAACCAATGGATTACCCGATCTCCCCAGCCTTTACCAGGCGCCGCGCCGTGGGAACGCAGTGATCGCGTGCAACCCGACGACCTGACGCCCGACGAGCCGACCGGAAACCATGCCGACGGCGTCACCGTCGCCGACCTCATCGCCAAGGTCGCCGGAACCGCGCCCGAGACTGCGCCAAGGCGATCCCGCCACCGCCTCGAGCCAGAACCGGAACCCGAGCCGGAGCCCACGCCAGCTCCGGTGCCGGTGCCGATGCCCGAACCGGCACCCGAACGACCTGCGGAACGGACCCAGGTTCTGGAGCCCGTGCGGTACGAGCCCGAGGACTATCCGCAGGACTACCCGTCCGACATCGATGAATCCCAGGGCTTCGCGCCCGAAGAGTTCGCACCGGCGCCCGAACCCGTGCGCGACCCGGACGCGATGGACACCGAGATCATCCCGGCAGTCCGCGACGAGCCCGACCTGTTGGGCACGCATCGGCCCTCGTGGCGGCCCGGCCGGTCGCCGCAGGCGGCGGATCCGACCGACGAGTTCGACGAGTTCGAGGACTTCGAAGAGCGCGACCCGGCAGCGCGCCGCAAGGTCATGTTGGCAGGCCGGGCGATCGCGGCCCTGATCGCGGTGCTGACGCTCGTCTTGACCGGCGGCGCGTGGCAGTGGCAGACGTCGAAGAACAACTCACTCAACAAGGTCGCCGCGCTCGACCCGAACTCGCGCGACATCATCGACCCGAACGCCCAATTCGGTGACGAGAACTTCCTGATCGTCGGTGTCGACAGCCGGTTCGGTGAGAACGCCGGCATGGGTGCGGGCAACACCGAGGACGCAGGCGGAGCGCGCTCGGACACGATCATGCTGGTCAACATTCCCGCCAACCGGGAACGGGTTGTCGCGGTGTCGTTCCCCCGCGACCTGGAGATCAGCCCGATCGAGTGCGAGCCGTGGAACGCCGAGACCGCGACGTACGGCCCGCTCTACGACGAGGAATCCGGCACATACGGCCCGGACCAGGTCTATACCGAGACGAAGCTGAACTCGGCGTTCGCGTTCGGCGGCCCGAAGTGCCTCGTGAAGGTCATTCAGAAGATGTCGGGGTTGTCGATCAACCGCTTCATGGCCGTCGACTTCGCCGGATTCGCGAAGATGGTGGACGCGCTCGGCGGCGTCGAGGTGTGCAGCACCACCCCGCTTGAGGATTACGAGCTCGGCACCGTCCTGGCGAACGCAGGCCGCCAGACCGTCGACGGCCACACCGCGCTGAACTACGTGCGTGCGCGCCAGGTCACCACCGAATTCAACGGCGACTACGGCCGTATCAAACGCCAGCAACTGTTCCTGTCGTCGCTGTTGCGTTCGCTGATCTCCAAGGACACGTTCTTCTCGCTGAACAAGCTCAACAACGTCGTCAACATGTTCATCGCCGACAGCTACGTCGACAACATCAAGACCAAGGATCTCGTCGACCTCGGCCAGTCGGTGCAGGGCGTCAATGCCGGGCGGATCACCTTCGTCACGGTCCCGACCACCGGGTACGCCGACGAATGGGGCAATGAGCAGCCCCGCATCGAGGACATGCAGGCGCTGTTCGACGCGATCATCAACGACGACCCGTTGCCCGGCGAGAAGAACCCGGACAACACGCCTGTCCCCGGGACGCCCGAATCCGCCACGTCGTCCGCGCAGGCGTCGCAGGCACCAGAGACGACCGCCGAGGCCCCGGCACCCTCAGCGCCGGAACCCGCCGAGCTGGTCAGCGCCGTCACGACCGAACCGCAGCAGGTCACGGTCCAGGTCTCGAACTCGACCGGTCAGAGCGGGCTCGCGGCAACCGCGGCCACCGAGCTGCAGCAGCATGGATTCAACGTCAACACGCCGGATGACTACCCGGGCCCGCTTGCCTCGACCACGGTGTTCTTCTCCCCCGGAAACGAGGAGGCGGCCGCGACGGTGGCGTCCTCGTTCCCGAATCCGACCATCGAACGGGTCGGCGGGATGGGCGATGTCGTTCAGGTTGTGCTTGGCAGCGACTTCAACGCCGTGAACGCTCCCACCCCGAGCGGTTCGGCCGTACAGGTGAGCGTCGTGCACGGCACCAACAGCCCGCCCACGCATCTGCCGGAGGATCTGAACGTCACGAACGCGGCGGACACGACCTGCGAATAGTCCAGTGAAGGGCATTCACTGTCCGTTCACTCATGGCGTCGTGACTATCGGGCCTCTGACCGCCTAATCTTGGTGCATGCGTACCCAGTACCACGAACAATTGGATTCACTCACGGACCAGCTCGGCGCGATGTGCGAGTTGGCGGGTACCGCGATGGAGCGCGCAACCCAGGCGCTGCTGCAAGCCGATCTGGTGCTGGCCGAGCAGGTCATCACCGACCACGACCAGATGACGGTGCTCAGCACGCAGGCCGAGGAATCCGCATTCGTGTTGCTGGCTTTGCAGGCACCGGTGGCCGGTGATCTGCGCTCGGTCGTCGGCGCGATTCAGATCGTGGCCGATGTCGACCGCATGGGGGCACTGGCGCTGCACGTGGCCAAGATCGCGCGCCGCAGGCACCCGCAGCACGCGCTGCCCGAAGAGGTCAACGGCTATTTCTCGGAGATGGGCCGCGTCGCAGTTGAATTGGGCCACGCTGCCCGCGAGGTGCTGATCACCCGGGATCCGGAGAAGGCCGCTCGGATCCAGGAGGAAGACGATGCGATGGACGATCTGCATCGCCATCTCTTCACGGTGCTGATGGACCGGGAGTGGAAGCACGGCGTGACCGCCGCGGTCGACGTGACGTTGCTCAGCCGGTTCTACGAGCGGTTCGCCGACCACGCGGTCGAGGTGGCCCGCCGAGTCATCTTCCAGGTCACCGGAACCTATCCGGACGGCGAGAAGGTCGCCAACCAGAACTGACGGGTCAGTCCGCCGGCACCAGGCGGACTCCCACTTTCTGCGCGGCCGCCAGATCACGCAGCACCTTCGTCAGCACCTGCAGTTCGGCAGTGCTGTAGCGCAGCAGGAAATCGGCGAATCCCCGGTTCATCTCGTCGTGAAGCTGCCGGTGCAGCTCTGCGACCAGTTCGCCATCGGCACTGAGCGCAAGCTCGATTTCCTTGCGGTTTCCCGGGATTGGCGTCCGGGTCACCAGTCCGGCCTCGACGAGGCGCTGAACATGTTTGGACACCGTGCCTTTGAGGTGACCAGACCTGGCGGCCAAGCCGACGACGCTCACCGGTCCGTCGGCGATGGCCGCCAGTAGATGCATCGACAGCGTCGGCAGCGACCGCACGGCGGCTGACAACTTGGCCGGGCACCGCTGCGCCATGAAGTCGCGCTCGGCGTCGCCGTCCTCGTCACCGTCGAACTTGTCCGCCACCGCGGCGAGCAGCCCGGTGATGTCATCGACCAGCGCCGTCTTGGTTTTCATGGAAACTATATTGCCACCCCGCCGCGACCCGGTATATCGTTTCCATGGAAACAATACCTACGGAAACCAAGGAGCGGACATGAAAGCCGCGGTAGTCACCCAGTGGGGCGAAACCCCCTCATACACCGATGTTCCCGACCCTCAGCCACGCGACGGCGCCGAGGTTGCCGACGTCGAAGCGTCCGCACTGACCAATCTGACGCGGGGTCTGATGTCCGGTAAGCACTACGCCAGCAAGGAAATCCAACTGCCGGCCATCCCTGGTGTGGACGGTGTCGCGCGCCTGGCCGACGGGCGCCGAATCTACACGGGCGCACTCGCCCCCTACGGCATGATGGCGCAGCGCGCGCTGGTCGACCCCACAGGCGGTGTCGAGATACCCGAACACGTCGATTCGGTGCTCGCGGCGGCAGTTCCGAATCCGGCCATGTCGGCATGGATGGCGCTGTCGCACGCCGCCGCGGTCAAACCCGGCGACCACATCCTGGTGCTCGGCGCCACCGGCGTGACCGGCTCGGTGGCGGTGCAATTGGCCGGTTCGGTGTTCGGCGCCGCCAGGGTTGTGGTGGCCGGTCGCGACACCGGCCGCCTGGAGTGGCTGCGAACCGCAGGCGCACACGACGCGATCGCGCTTGGCACAGACGATCTCGGCGCGCGGGTGGCCGAGCTACACGCGCAACGGCCATTCGACGCCGTGCTCGACTATCTGTGGGGCCGGCCCGCCGAACAGACGCTGACCGCCCTCGCCAGCAGCCACCCGGCCGCGCACCATCACGCCACCCGCTTCGTCCAGATCGGCTCGATGGCAGGCTCGACGCTCAACCTCGATGCGGGTGTGCTGCGCAGCACCGGAATCACCTTGTGCGGCGTGGGTATCGGCAGCATTCCGCCGGAAGTGCTGGTGCAGACGCGCGCCGATGCATTGCCGAAGCTGTTCGCCATGGTCGCGGCGGGCGAACTCCAATTACGCACGCAGGCCCGGCCACTGTCCGACGTCGAGCAGGTGTGGACAGCTGCCGGGCCTTCGGGCACGCGGGTGGTGTTGACGCCCTGACTCAGCCGAAGCGGCCGGAGATGTAGTCCTCGGTCGCCTTCTGGTTCGGGTTGGAGAAGATCTTCTCGGTGTCGTCGATCTCGATGAGCCTGCCGGGCTTGCCGGTGGCCTCGAGGTTGAAGAACGCCGTCTGATCGCTCACGCGCGCGGCCTGCTGCATGTTGTGCGTGACGATGACGATCGTGTAATCCAGCTTGAGCGTGGAGATCAGATCTTCGATCGCCAGCGTGGAGATCGGGTCGAGCGCCGAGCACGGCTCGTCCATGAGGAGCACGTCGGGCTGCACGGCGATCGCACGGGCGATGCACAACCGCTGCTGCTGACCACCGGACAGGCCACCACCGGGCTTGTCGAGGCGGTCCTTGACCTCGTTCCACAGGTTGGCGCCCTTGAGCGAACGCTCCGCGACCTCGTCGAGGGTCTTCTTGTTGCGCACGCCCTGCAGCTTCAGGCCGGCCACCACGTTGTCGCGAATCGACATGGTGGGGAAGGGATTCGGGCGCTGGAAGACCATGCCGATGGTCTTACGCACGCCCACCGGGTCCACGCCCGCGCCGTAGATGTCCTCGCCGTCGAGCAGCACCGAACCCTCGACCCGAGCACCGGGGATGACCTCGTGCATACGGTTGAGCGTGCGCAGCACGGTCGACTTGCCGCAGCCCGACGGACCGATGAACGCGGTCACGCTGCGCGGCTGCACCGACAACGCGACGTCGGCGACCGCGTGGAAAGCCCCGTAGTAGATGTTGACGTCTTTGAGATCTAGCCGTTTGGCCATGGGTAGCTCCTAAACCTTCTTGGGGGCAAAGACTTTTGCCAGCACACGCGCGCCGACATTGAGCAGGGCGATCAGCAGGATGAGCGTCAGCGCCGCACCCCAGAGTCGATCGGTGGGGACCGGGTTCGCACCCGCGCCTGCCGAGATCTGGTCGTACATCATGCCCGGCAGCGACCCCATGAAACCGCCGAACATGTCGAAGTTCATGGCCTGCGCGTAGCCGACCAGGATCAGCAGCGGCGCGGTCTCACCCATCACGCGGGCGAGCGACAGCATGATGCCGGTGACGATGCCCGAGAGCGCTGTGGGAATCACGATGCGCACGATCGTCTTCCACTTCGGCACACCCAGTGCGTAACTGGCTTCGCGCAGGTCCATCGGAACGATGCGCAGCATCTCCTCGGTGGCCCGCACGATGACCGGGATCATCAGCAGCACCAACGACAGTGACACCGCGAAGCCCGACCGCTCGAACCCGAGGGTCGCGACCCACAGGGCGTAGATGAACAGCGCGGCCACGATCGAGGGCACACCGGTCAGGATGTCGACCATGAACGTGGTGATCTTGCCCAGCCGCGTGCCGCCGCCGTACTCGACGAGGTACACCGCCACCATGACGCCGACCGGGATCGAGATCAGCGAGCAGACGATGCCCTGTAGCAGGGTTCCGACGATCGCGTGGTACACACCGCCGCCGGGCGAGAACGCCGTCATGCCGGCCTGCGAGTTGGTGAACCAAGTCGGCGACGTGATAGCCGCCAGCCCCTTGGTGATCACGGAGTAGAGCACCCACAGCAGCGGCACCAGAGCGATCAGCACGGACACCGAGACGAGCACCGTCGCAAGGTTGTTGGTCATCTTGCGGCGCAAGCTCACGCCCTGGAACGCAGGCGCTTTGACCGGCTGTTCGAGTGTGGAGGTCATGATTTCGCGCCCCTTCCGGCGACCGCGGCGCGGGCCAACGAGTTCACGATGAACGTGAGGATGAACAGCACCAGGCCGGCGGCGATGTAGGCGCCCGCCTTGTACTGGTCGTTGAATTCGCTTGCGGTGGCGGCGATCTTGCTCGCGAAGGTGTAGCCACCGTCGAACAGAGACCAGCTGAACGCGGTTTGGGTGCCGCGCAGGATGATCAGCAGCGCGATGGTCTCACCGAGCGCTCGGCCCAGGCCGAGCATGGCGCCGCTGATGTAGCCGGACATACCGAACGGAAGAACCGTGGTGCGCACGACTTCCCAGCGAGTGGCGCCCAACGCGAGGGCCGCTTCGATCTGGCCGCGCGGGGTCTGGATGAAGACCTCGCGGGTCACCGCGGTGATGATCGGGAGGATCATCACGGCGAGCACGATGCCCGCGGTGAAGATCGTGCCGCCGCCGGCCACCGACGCGTTGCCCGTCTTGAACAAGAACAGCCACGACATGTTCTCGTTGAGCCACACCGCGAACGGCTTGAGCACCGGGGCGAGTACGTACAGGCCCCATACGCCGTAGACGATGGACGGCACCGCGGCCAGCAGGTCGACCATGTAGGCCAGTGGGCCGGACAGGCGTTTGGGGGCGTACTGCGTCAAGAAGATCGCGATGCCCAGTGCCACCGGCATCGCCAGCAGCAGCGCGAACACCGAGACGAACACCGTCACCTGCAGCAGGTCGAGGATGCCGAAGTGCATCGCCGAGGTGTCGGTGGTGATCCAGTTGCCGCCGTAGAGGAAGAAGTTCTCCTCGTTGCGGGCGAGCGCCGGAATCGCGCGCCAGAGCAGGAACACCCCGATCGCCGCGATGAGCGCGACGATCAGGATGCCCGAGCCCTCGGCAAGCCCCTGGAAGATCCGGTCCGCGGGGCGGACCTTGGCTCCCTTGGAGGGGTTGGTGGAGATGGGTTCCGGCTCGGGGAACGGCGAAGCGAGCGCTTCGCCGGACCCTGAGTCGGCTGGGTTAGGTGTGGTCACTGTTATCCCGTCGGGGACCCTGTCGGTCATGTGGTCCGAAATCCATCCTCACCAGATTCGTTCTGATATGCCAGCCGACTAGCTGATTGCTTCGACGGAGGTCAGCAGACGCTCCTTGAAGGCGTCCGGCAGCGGCACGTAGCCGGCGGCGGACAGGTTGGCCTGGCCCTCGTTGGCCGCGACCGTCAGGAACGACTTCACCGCGGCGGCGGTGTCGGCGTCGTACCCCTTCGAGCACACGATGTTGTAGGTCGCCAGGACCAGCGGGTAGGCGCCGGCCTCCTTGGTGCCGTACAGCGAGTTGAGATCCAGCGTCAGGTCGTTGCCCTCGGCGGCGAACTTGGCGGCGTCGATGGCCTTGGCAGCCGACTCGTCGGTCAGCTCGACCGCACCGGCGCCGCTGTCGATCTGTGCGAACGGCAGCTGAGCCTGCTCGGCGAAGCCCTTCTCCACGTAGCCGATGGCACCCGGGGTGGCCTGCACGGCCTGCACGACGCCGGACGACTTCTGGGCGCCCTCACCGGCACCGCCGTTGAACTCGCTGCCGTCACCCTTGGTCCACGCCTGCGGCGCGGCGGCGGCCAGGTACTTCTGGAAGTTGTCGGTGGTGCCCGACGAATCCGAGCGGTAGATCGGCTTGATGTCGGCGTCGGGCAGATTGGTACCCGCATTGAGCGCCGCGATGGCCGGGTCGTTCCACTTGGTGATCTGACCCTGGAAGATCTTGGCGAGCAGGTCGGCGTTGAGCACGAGCTTGTCGACGCCCTCGATGTTGTAGGCCATGGCGACCGGACCGAACACCAGCGGCAGGTTCCACGCCGGGTTGCCACCGCAGCGGTCGGCGGCAGCCTTGACCTGGTCGCCCTTCAGCGCCGAGTCGGAACCGGCGAAGTCGACCTGCTTTGCGATGAACTGCTCACGGCCCGCACCCGAACCGGTCGGGTTGTAGGACAGGTTCTTGCCCGGGCAGGCCTGGCCCCAGGCCTTGTTGAACTCCGCGATGGCATTCTGCTGAGCCGTCGAGCCCTCGGCGGTGACGGAGTTCTTGCCGCCGCATTCCGCGGAAGAGGCCGCGGCGTCGCCGTTGGTGGGCGATGAGGTTCCGGCGTTGTTGTCGCTGCCGCACGCGGTCAGCGTGAGCGCTGCGATGGCCGTCGCCGAGAGCGCCGTGCCGATACCCCTGCCGATGCTGTAGAGCTTCACTTGTCCCACTTTCAGTTGACGGCTTCAGACTCCCCGGCAACGTATTCGGCCACGGTGGACAGATCGCGGACAGAAGGTGAACGAGCAGTGAACAGGTTCAGGGATTTCACAGCTAGCCGGGTTAACCGGCGGCGTACGCGGCGTCGACGCCGAACACCTCGAAACCCAATTTTCGGTACGTGTTGACCGCGGCCGAGTTATCTGCCTCGACGTAAAGCATGACCGTAGGCTGTGAACTTGCTGTCAGGCGGTCGGCGAGGTGGTGGAGGCCGATCAGTGTGAGCGCCGCGCCGAGACCGCGACCCTGCGCTTCGGGGTCGACGCCGACGACGTAAACCTCACCGACATCGGCGTCGTGAACTTTCGTCCAGTGGAAGCCGAGAAGCCGGCCGGTCTGCTCGTCGAATGCCTGGAACAGACCATCGGGATCGAACCACGGTTCGTTGCGGCGCTCGTCGATCTCCCGTTCGGTCCACCCACCCTGCTCGGGGTGCCAGGCGAACGCGGCATTGTTCACTCGCAGAATCTCAGCATCGTCGTCCGGACCGGAGTAGGTGGCCATCCGCACGCCGGGAACCTCGCGCGGCGGCGGCAGGTCGACGAGTGGGCGACGCATCTGGAGTAGCTCTCGGACCACAACCAGGCCGAGCGACGACGCCAGCGCCCGCGCCGGCCCCAGGTTGCCGTGGGCCCAGATCCTGGCCCCGGCGCCCCCTTCGGCCAGTGCCGTGCGCACCATCGCCGATCCGACGCCGTGCCGCCTGAACCGCGGATGCACGACGAGCTCGGCCATCGCCGGATCGTCTCCCCCGGCCGGAGCGAGATTCAGATACCCGACCACGCGGTCGTCGTCGGTGGCCAGCAGGTGCCGCGTGCGGTCGTGAGCGAGTTCGCGGAGCACCTGATCGCCGACGGGCGCGATGCCGTCCTGGTCGGCAGCCGCCGCGATGACCTCACGTATCTGCGCGTGATCGGCACCGGACAGCCCGGTGCGCCAATCGATGGCCGTCACTGGGTGGGAAGCCGCCCGGCCAGCGGACCGTCGACGTCGTCGAGTGCCGGGTCGTAGGCGTCATCGAGGTCGCCGTCCTCGCCCTCGTCGTCGACGGCATCCCCTGGTGCAGTGGCCGCCGGCGTCCGCCCGCGCGACGGCCGTACCGCCTTGTAGCCGACGTTGCGGACGGTGCCGATCAGTGACTCGTATTCGGTGCCCAGCTTGGCGCGCAGCCGTCGGACGTGGACGTCGACGGTGCGGGTGCCGCCGAAGAAGTCGTAGCCCCACACCTCCTGCAGGAGCTGGGCCCGGGTGAAAACCCGGCCGGCGTGCTGCGCGAGATACTTCAGCAGCTCGAATTCCTTGTAGGTGAGGTCGAGCGGACGCCCGCGCAGACGTGCGGTGTAGGTCCCCTCGTCGATGACCAGTTCACCCAACGTGATCTTGCCGACATTCTCCTGATTGGCGCTGCCGCCGCGGCGGCCGACCAGCAGCCGCAGCCGGGCGTCGATCTCGGCCGGGCCGGTGCTTGGCAGCAGGATCTCGTCGAGACCCCATTCGTGGTTGACGGCGACGAGCCCGCCCTCGTTGATCACCGCGACCACCGGAACCGATGTGCCGGTCGTGCCGAGCAGGCGACACAGGCCGCGGGCAGCCGCCAGATCGGTGCGCGCGTCGACGATGGCGACATCCGCACTACCGGCCTCAAGCAGGGACGACACCTCTGTCGGTGCGGTCCGAACGGTGTGGGCCAGCAGCGACAGGGAGGGCAGGACTGACTCGGGATGCGGGTCGACGGTCAGTAGCAGTAGATCCAACGGGTCCTCCGGCGCGCCGGGAATCACGGCGGGAAACCACGGACGCCGGTGTCTAGTGATGTCCCAGATTCATGACTGACATGTAGCCGTTACCGGCTATTAGTCATCTAACGATAGCGCCTCACCTGCTGATTAGCCGCGCCGAGCGGCTCATCCGTTCGGCGGTGGGCAACAATATGCCGGTGCGCAAACTGCTGATCGGGCTTGTCGCAGCCGTCACCGCGGTCGTTGTGGGTGCGGTGGGCACCGATTTCGGCGCGGCCATCTACGCCGAATACCGACTCGCTCGCAACGTGCGCAGCGCAGCGGGCCTGACCTGGGACCCGGCCGTGGCGATCCTCGGTTTCCCCTTCATCACGCAGGTCCGCAACCATCAGTACAAGGAGATCGAGATCAGGGCCGGTGCGGTCGAGCATCCCGTCGTCGGCAAAGCCTCGCTGGAAGCCACCCTGCACGACATCGACATCACCGAGTCGTCCTGGTTGATCCGGCCTGATGCGCCGATGCGGGTCAGCAAGGCCGAGAGCCGCATCATCATCGACTCCACGCACGTCGGCCGATTCATGGGTATCGAGGACCTACTGGTCGAGGCGCCATCCCGCGAGACCAACGACGCGACGGGCGGCACCACCGAGTCGGGAATCTCCAGTAACAAAGGTCTGGTGTTCACCGGCACCCCGAGGGCTTCCGGCTTGGACGAACGGGTCAGTGTCGCGGTGGACCTGTCGATCGCCGGGCCCGACCAGACCACGCTCGTGCTCACCGCCACCGGCATCCTGACCGGGCCCGGCACCGCCGACGAACCGGTGCCCGCCGACAAGACGGCCGCCGTGCTGGCCGAGTTCAGCAGCACGATCACGGGCCAGAAGCTGCCCTTCGGGATAGCGCCGACCAGTGCGGGTGCCCGCGGCTCCGATGTCATCATCGAGGGCATCGCCGAGGATGCGACGATCGACCTCGAAGGGTTCAGACAGACATGAGTTCCTCGATGGTGGCGGTGATCGCGATCCTGATCGCGGTGCTCGGCCTGGGATACGTGGTCGGGCGGTTGATGACGCTTCGCGCGGGCATGCTGAAGGCGGCCGCCGAACCCATCGAGGTGGACACCACCGACCTCGGCCTGTCGACCACCGGACCGACCATCGTGCACTTCAGCGCCGTCTGGTGCGGCCCCTGCGCCGGGGTCCGTCGCGTGGTGAACCAGGTGTGTGCCGAACTGCCCGCGGTCGCGCATGTGGAGATCGACATGGACGCCAATCCCACGGCGGCGCGGCGCCTTTCGGTGCTTTCGTTGCCGACGACGTTCATCTTCGACATCGAGGGACGCCAGCGGTACCGCACGAGCGGCGTCCCCAGTGCCGCTGACCTGCGCTCGGCGCTGGAACCGCTGTTGGCTTGAGGCCCGGGTCATTGGGTAAGCTGTGGCACGTGTCAGCCCGCCTTGAGCTTGTGCTCACCAAGCGTCGCGCAGTCGATCTGTGCCGCGTTGCGGGTTGTTGCTGTTGTTGTTGCTGTTGAGCGCAGCCGCGCGTTTTGACGCGCTCGCTCGGGCCCTGTGCATCGAGGCTGCCTACCACCAGACCTTCAACGACAACAGGAGTTTGTGCACATGTCATCGTCAATCACCAGGTCGCCGGGCCTGATCCGGCCAGACCAGGTGGACGTGCGCGGTCCCCGGTTCACGGCCTGGGTCACCACCGGGGTGCTGGCCGGCATCCTGCTGGTATCCGGTGTCAGCGGCCCGGCCGCGGCGGTTCTGCTCACCGCGCAGGCCGTGGTCTTCGCCGTCGGCGCCATCGCCGGTCCGCGCAGGCATCCCTACGGCCAGGTGTTCGCCACATTCGTGGCGCCACGGCTCGGCCCGGTCACGGACCGCGAGCCCGTTGCACCGCTGAAGTTCGCCCAGTTCGTCGGCTTCGTATTCGCCGCCGCCGGTGCGGTCGGCTTCGCGCTCGGCGTCACCGCTCTGGGTCTGGTTGCCACGGCGTTCGCCTTGGCAGCCGCGTTTCTGAACGCCGCCTTCGGCATCTGCCTGGGTTGCCTGCTCTACCCCAACGTGGTGCGGTTCCGCCGCACCCCAAGCCCCATCTGAAAACCGCTTTACCCGCTCAAAAAGCAAGCAACCGAAAGGATTTCGTACATGGCACGCTCCGACGTCCTGGTCACCACGGACTGGGCCGAGAGCAATCTCAATGCGCCGAAGACCGTATTCGTGGAGGTCGACGAGGACACTTCCGCCTACGACACCGGGCACATCGAAGGTGCGGTGAAGCTGGACTGGAAGACCGATCTGCAGGACCCGGTCCGCCGCGACTTCGTCGACGCCCAGCAGTTCTCCAAGCTGCTGTCCGAGCGCGGCATCGCCAACGACGACACCGTGATTCTCTACGGCGGCAACAACAACTGGTTCGCGGCCTACGCCTACTGGTACTTCAAGCTGTACGGCCACAACGACGTCAAGCTGCTCGACGGTGGCCGCAAGAAGTGGGAGCTCGACGCCCGGCCGCTGTCGACCGACAAGGTCGAGCGGCCGCAGACCAGCTACACGGCCAAGGATCCCGACAACAACATCCGGGCATTCCGCGACGAGGTCATCGCCGCGATCGGCGCCAAGAACCTGGTGGACGTGCGCTCCCCCGACGAGTTCTCCGGCAAGATCCTGGCGCCCGCGCACCTGCCGCAGGAGCAGAGCCAGCGTCCCGGGCATATCCCCGGCGCCATCAACGTTCCGTGGAGCAAGGCGGCCAACGAAGACGGCACGTTCAAGTCGGACGAAGATCTGGCCAAGATCTACGCCGACGCCGGCCTGGACGGCGAGAAGGAAACCATCGCCTACTGCCGGATCGGTGAGCGTTCGTCGCACACGTGGTTCGTGCTGCAGGAGCTGCTGGGACACAAGAACGTCAAGAACTACGACGGCAGTTGGACGGAATACGGCTCCCTCGTTGGGGCCCCGATCGAGTTGGGAAGTTGATATGTGCTCTGCACCTAAGCAAGGGCTGACGTTGCCGGCCGGCGTCGACCTGGAGAAGGAAACCGTGATCACCGGTCGTGTGGTCGACGGTTCGGGCCAGGCTGTCGGCGGCGCGTTCGTGCGTCTGCTGGATTCCAGCGACGAGTTCACCGCCGAGGTGGTGGCGTCGGCAACCGGTGACTTCCGGTTCTTCGCCGCACCCGGCACCTGGACCCTTCGTGCGCTCTCACCCGCTGGAAACGGTGACGCGAGCGTCGCGCCGACCGGTGCGGGGATTCACGAGGTCGACGTCAAGGTCGCCTAGCGACGATCAAGGCGAGGCACGAGCCGATGAGGAGCTCGGCCATGGATCGCGCCTAACGACGACCGAAGGCAAAGCCCGCGGCGTTTTCGCTGTGAAAACGCTGCGGGCTTTGCTGTAGCGGCGAATGATGGACTTATCTCCCGCGCCAACCGGGCGCGGGAAACCTCTTCCATCAGGACCGACAATGAAGACCTCTATCGTCGGATTCGCCGCTACGACATTTGCGGTCATTGCGTTGGCAATGGCTACTCCGGCGATGGCTGACTCTGACGAGCAATTCCTCGCCACGCTCGAAGCCGGGGGCTTCTCCTGGCCCGACGATGCGGCTGCGCAGATACTCATCAACGCCGCGCACGGCATATGCGCGGATCTCGAGAGCGGCGTTTCGGCGGCCGACGTGATCACCGAGGGAGCCGATGCCACCGGCTGGACTCCCACGCAGACCGGGTTCTTTCTCGGCGCCGCGGCCGCTCAGTATTGCCCTCAGCACTTGGAACGGGCCATAGCAGAGGCGGAGACGCTGGGCGGCTAGACTACGTTTCGTGGTGCTGTTCTTCGAGATCCTGCTTGTCGCGGCCGTCGTGGTCATCACATGGTTCGCGTTGTACGCGGTGTACCGCCTCGTCACCGACGAGTCGTGACGTCCTCCGAGGATGTCCCTGAACTTGGCTCCGGCGATCGAGCTGTAGCTGCGGCTGCCGAACGCGCGAAGGAGACGGGCGCCCGCAACATCCCCGTGTTCGACGATCTTCCGTTGCCCGCCGACACGGCCAATCTGCGCGATGGCGTCGGCCTCAACGATGCGCTGCTCGCGCTGCTGCCGCTGGTCGGCGTGTGGCGCGGGGAGGGCGAGGGGCGTGACGCGCACGGCGATTACCGGTTCGGCCAGCAGATCGTGGTCTCTCACGACGGCGGGGACTACCTGAACTGGGAAGCCAGGTCCTGGCGCTTGGACGAATCCGGCGGCTACGACTCCCCGGGCCTGCGGGAGACCGGGTTCTGGCGGTTCGTGAACGACCCGGCCGATCCGTCGGAAACGCAGGCGATCGAGCTGCTGCTCGCCCATTCGGCAGGCTACGTCGAGCTGTTCTACGGCCGGCCGCTCAATCAGTCCTCGTGGGAACTGGTCACCGATGCACTGGCCCGCAGCAAGTCGGGAGTGCTCGTCGGTGGAGCGAAACGGCTTTACGGCATCGTCGAGGGTGGCGATCTGGGTTACGTCGAGGAACGCGTCGACGCCGACGGCGGCCTCGTGCCGCATCTGTCGGCCCGGTTGTCGAGGTTCGTCGGCTGATGCGGCGTGTCTGGATGGCGGCCGCCACGCTGGCCGCCGCGACCGCGTTGGCCGCGTGTTCGTCGAGTGACCCCGAGCCCGCACCGACCTCTGAGGCCCCCGCCGAGCACGGCTCCTATGCGCATTGTCTGAGCGAGCACGGCGTGCCCGCGCCCCCCGGACCCGCGGCAAGCGCCCCGCCGGGCGTCGACCCGAGCATCTGGCAACAGGCCATGCAGGCCTGCTCGACTTTGGCTCCTGGCCCCAGCTAGCCAGGCGGGATCACGGAATGCCCGCCGCATCACAAGATTTCGGCAGGCCGCCACAGTAGGTCGAATCGAGCCCAGGTAGCCGACCCCAGATATGGGGCGGCCCCCGAGCCGTAGATCCTGGTTGGACTGACCGAGGGGCTCGGGGGCCGGGTGGCTGCGGGGAATTCGCCAGCGCGCGCAGGCAATTCACCCGGTGCTGCTAGCGGGCAGCCACCTCACATGTCCATAAATCAATCAATTTGTCGGACCACCTCCTTCCCTGTGTAGAGACGAAGCTACCACCGACCGGGAAAGGGCTGCCAGCGATTTTTCTCACCCTCAGCGATCGCTGAGAATCGCGGCGTCGACAAGCCCTGCGACGTCGGCCGCCGCGGTGGCGGCAGGCAACCGCGTGCCGTCGAGAGTGTGCACGCGGGCCGCGAGGGTGATGCTCGACACCAGCCAAATACCTTGTGCGGTAAGCAGATCGCCGGGGCGCAGGGCACGGTAGTCGCAATCCAGCCCCTTGCTGCGGGCCACCTCGAACAGCGCCTGCTGGGTGGTTCCACGCAGAATCGGGTACCAGGGCGGCGGCGTCAGCAGCACCGGTTCGCCGCCCTCCTCGGTCGCGATCACGACCGTCGAACGCGGCCCTTCGAGCAGATAGCCGTCGGAGCTGACGAAGATGACATCACCCGCGCCGTGGCGTTCGGCGTGCCGCAGCGCGGCCATGTTCACCGCGTAGGACAGCGTCTTCGCGCCTGCCGCCAGCCACGGCATCTCGCTCGCACCGACCGGCAGCCCGCGGTCCAGGGTGATGGCGGCGACCCCGTCGCGTCGGGCACCGGCCACGCGGTCGGCGAGCGCGCCGATCGTCGCGAACGCCGTCGGCGGTCCCCCGCTTTCGCGGCCCCGGCTGTACACGAGCCGAAGCACGCCTTCGCCGTCGTGGTCGGCCGCCCAGCGCTGCGTGCCGAGCGCGACGGCAGCACGCCAGGCCGCCAGGTCGGGCTCGGGCAGGTCGATCATCTTGGCGGACTGGCCGAGCCTGGCCAGGTGGGCCTCCAGCAGGCATGGCCTGCCGTCGCGAACCAGCAGCGTCTCGAACACACCGTCGCCGCGCACGGCGGCCAGATCGTCGGCGTGCAGCAGCGGCAGGTCGGGATCGTGCAGTTGCCCGTCAAGGGTGACCAGCACTGCTGGTTGGCTCGCCATGGGCCCAAAGCGTAGCGCCGTAAAGTTGGAGGTATGTCAGCAGTTCCCGCGCCGGAGACGGGCCCGGACGCCGGTGCCGTGTGGCACTACGGCGATCCGCTGGGTGAGCAGCGCGCCGCCGCCGATGATGCCGTTCTCGTCGACCGATCGAACCGCGCAGTCCTCACCTTGACGGGCAAGGACCGTCAGACCTGGCTGCACAGCATCTCCACACAACACGTCAGCGCACTGCCCGACGGCGCGGTCACCGAGAACTTGAGCCTCGATCTGCAGGGCCGCGTCGAGGATCACTGGTTGCAGACCGAGCTCGGCGGCACGACGTATCTGGACACCGAGCCGTGGCGGGGCGAGCCGCTACTGGCTTATCTCCGCAAGATGGTGTTCTGGGCCGATGTGCAGGTGGAGCCGGCCGATCTCGCGGTCCTGTCGCTGCTGGGCCCGGCAGTCGCCAAGGGTCCGGTGCTCAAGGCACTCGGTTTGGCGACCCTGCCGGATGAGCTGACGGCCGTCGCCCTGCCGGGCGGTGGGTTCGCCCGGCGGCTCGCGGCCCCTGGCACCGAGTTGGACCTGATCGTTCCGCCGGATCAGATCGAGGCGTGGAAGGCCCGCCTGGCCGAGGCCGGGGTCCGCCTCGCCGGAGTGTGGACCTACGAGGCCCACCGAGTGGCGGCTCGGCGGCCCAGGCTCGGGCTCGACACCGACGAGCGCACCATCCCCCACGAGGTCGGCTGGATCGGCACCGCCGTCCACCTGGACAAAGGCTGCTACCGCGGTCAGGAGACCGTCGCGCGGGTGCACAACCTCGGCCGGCCGCCCCGGATGCTCGTGCTTTTACAGCTGGACGGCGCATCGGAACGGCCCGCCGTCGGTGATCCGGTGCTGGCCGGTGGCCGCACGGTCGGACGGCTCGGCACCGTCGTCGACCACGTCGACGACGGCCCCATCGCGTTGGCTCTGCTCAAACGGGCTCTACCTGCCGACACCGCATTGGTCACGGGCGGCGCCGTCGAGGTTTCGGCGGCCATCGATCCGGATTCCATGCCGGCGCCGGACACCGCCGGTGCCGGGCGGGTCGCGGTGGAGCGCCTGCGCGGCGGCGGATAGGCGGCAGTTGCCGGCACCGCGACTCGCGGGCGCGTAAACTCACCCGGTCACCAGACACGTGACGACGATCACTGCGGAATCGCTGAGCGGACGCCCGTCGACCGCCGCAATCCTGGTGATAGTCGTGCTGCTGCGCAACGGGGCGCGGTGACAGGGCACATAGCCGATCGCCGCCGCATACCTCGAGGCAGGGCCTGCCAGCACTTCGCGGGCGGGCACGGTAAAGTGTTGGCAGGACAATAAAGACACACAGATCGGAGCCGCCTAGTAATTGGGCCGCTCCGTTATTGCGCGAGGGGGTCCCCCCATGGGCCGCGGCCGGGCTAAGGCAAAGCAGACCAAGGTTGCACGTGAGCTCAAATACAGCTCACCGCAGACCGATTTCTCTCAGCTCCAGCGTGAGCTGTCGGGAACTCCCGACGCCGATGATGTCAACGGCGCCGACGACGACTGGGCCAGCGAGGACGACTGGCGGCGTTAAGCCGACCAGTCTCCCCGCACCCGATTTCTCCTAGAACCGCGGGTGCTGGCCGACCAGCTGGGCGCGCACACTGTCCTTGCCGCCCTTCTTGACCGTGCCCAGCGTCCAGCAGTTCAGGTGCCGAGCGGTCAAGATGGCCAGCGCGCGGTCCGTGTCCTCGGGCGCGACGACGGCCACCATGCCGACACCCATGTTGAACGTCTTCTCCATCTCTGCGCGTTCGATACGCCCGCGCTGAGCGATCATCTGGAAGACGGGCGCCGGGGTCCACGTACCGCGATCGAGTTCTGCGGTCAGCCCGTGCGGGATGACGCGTTCGAGGTTGCCCGCGAGACCACCACCGGTGACATGGCAGAACGTCCTGACCTGGGTTTCGGCGGCCAGCGCCAGGCAGTCCTTGGCGTAGATCAGCGTCGGCTCAAGCAGCTCCTCGCCGAGCGTGCGGCCGAACTCCTCGACGTGTCCGGCGAGGTTCATCCGGTCGATGTCCAGCAGCACCTTGCGGGCCAGCGAGTAGCCGTTGGAGTGCAGCCCGGATGAGGCCATGGCGATGATCACGTCGCCTGGTTTGACGCGATCGGGTCCGAGCACGTCGTCGGCTTCCACGATGCCGACGCCCGTCGCGGAGATGTCGTAGTGGTCGGGCTCCATGAGCCCCGGATGCTCGGCCGTCTCACCGCCCAGCAACGCACAGCCCGCCCGCACACAGCCTTCGGCGATGCCGGAGACGATGGCACTCACACGCTCGGGCACGGTGCGGCCGACGGCGATGTAGTCCTGCAGGAACAGTGGCTCGGCACCGCACACCACGAGGTCGTCGACCACCATCGCGACCAGGTCGAGCCCGACGGTGTCGTGCTTGTCCATGGCCTGGGCCACCGCGAGCTTCGTGCCGACCCCGTCGGTCGACGAGGCCAGGACCGGCTCGCGATAGCCGCCGCGTAAGGCGAAGAGGCCGGCAAACCCGCCGAGGCCGCCGCGCACCTCGGGACGCGTCGCTTTCGCGGCGAGTGGTTTGAAGAGTTCGACGGCGCGGTCGCCTGCTTCGATGTCTACCCCGGCCGATGCATAAGAAATGCCGTGTTGTTCGGCGCGCTCGTTCATCGCCTGCAAGGCTACCTCTCCCCTTCCCGGCCGACGTCGCTCACCGTCGGGTTGCGGAGCCGGTTTGCCCGGCCGCCGAAACGGTCATCCGTGCCTGGTGCCCGCTCAAACACTCCGTTGTCTGGTCACCGGTGCCACCGGCTACATCGGGGGTCGGCTCGTTCCCGAGTTGCTCGAAGCCGGTCATACCGTCCGGGCGATGGCCCGTACCCCCGCCAAGCTCGACCATGCGACGTGGCGCGACCGCGTCGAGGTGGTCCGCGGGGATCTCACCGAACCGGAGTCGCTGACCTCCGCGTTCGACGGGATGGACGTCGTGTACTACCTCGTGCACTCGATGGGCACCTCGAAGGACTTCGTCGCCGACGAGAAGCAGTCGGCACGCAACGTGGTCGAGGCAGCACGCAGCGCCGGTGTCCGTCGCCTGGTGTACCTCGGCGGGCTCCATCCGACGAGCGCCACGCTCTCCCGCCACCTCGAATCCCGGGTCGCGGTCGGCGAAATTCTGCTCGCGTCCGATATCGAGACGATCGTCCTGCAGGCGGGCATCGTCGTCGGATCGGGTTCGGCGTCGTTCGAGATGATCCGTCACCTCACCGATCGATTGCCTGCGATGACGACCCCGAAGTGGGTGCACAACAAGATCCAGCCGATCGCCGTCGGCGATGTGCTGCACTATCTCACCGGCGCAGCCACCGCATCGGTGCCGGGCTCACGGACCTGGGACATCGGCGGACCGGACGTGATGGAGTACGGCGCGGCGATGCAGGTGTACGCCGATGTCGCGGGTCTGCGCAGGCGGTTGATCGTGGTGCTGCCGTTTCTCACCCCGGCGATCGCGAGCTGGTGGGTCGGGTTGGTGACGCCCATCCCGTCCGGCCTGGCGCGCCCGCTGGTCGAATCGCTGGAATGTGACGCGGTCATGGGTGAACACGACATCGACGATGTGATCGCGCCGCCGTCCGGCGGGCTCACCGGTTACCGCGATGCGGTTACGCAGGCGCTACAGGGCGACGGCACCGCGGCCGATTCCGGCCGGCGACGCCTGTTGCGGTTCAGTTCGACTGAGCCACAGTAATTTTCGGTCAGGGCCGACGCAGCGCCGATGCGTTGTCGTTGTCAGCCTGGACCGGGATGCCGCTGCGGGCGGCGCTGGCCAGCATGTGCTCGATGACGTTCTTACCAAGCGCGTTCTCGCCGGGCAGCTCGATCGGGTAGTTGCCGTCGAAGCACGCCGAGCACAGCCGGGTGGCGGGCTGTTCGGTGGCCGCGATCATGCCGTGTTGCGAGATGTAGCCGAGGGTGTCGGCACCGATCGCGTGTCGCACGGCCTCCAGCATCTCGCCCTCGTGCTCCTGGGGTGCCGCGTTCGCGATCAGCTCGGCCGGGGTGGCGAAGTCGATGCCGTAGAAGCACGGCCATTTGACGGGCGGCGAGGCGATCCGGACGTGCACCTCGACGGCGCCGGCTTCGCGCAACATCCGGATCAGCGCGCGCTGGGTGTTGCCGCGCACGATCGAATCGTCCACCACGATGAGCCGCTTACCGCGGATCACCTCTCTGAGCGGATTGAGCTTGAGCCGGATGCCGAGCTGGCGGATGGTCTGCGACGGCTGGATGAAGGTGCGGCCGACGTACGCGTTCTTCATCAGGCCCTGCCCGAACGGGATGCCGGACTCCTGCGCGTATCCGACCGCGGCCGGGGTGCCCGATTCCGGGACACCGATCACCAGGTCGGCGTCGATCGGGTGCTCGCGCGCCAGGCGCCGGCCGATGTCGACGCGGGTGGCGTGCACCGAGCGGCCGACGAGGGTGCTGTCGGGACGGGCCAGGTAGACGTACTCGAAGACGCAGCCCTTGGGCTCTGGGTTGGCGAAGCGCGTGGAGCGGACGCCGTCGGCGTCGATCGCCAGCAGCTCGCCGGGCTCGATGTCGCGGACGAACGACGCGCCCACGATGTCGAGCGCCGCGGTCTCGGATGCGACGACCCAGCCCCGGTCGAGGCGGCCGAGCGACAGCGGCCGCACGCCGTGCGGGTCACGGGCCGCATACAGCGTGTTCTCGTCCATGAACGTCAGGCAGAACGCCCCGCGCACGGTCGGCAGCAGTTCGAGGGCGGCCTGCTCGAGGGTCGCGTCGGCGGCGCCGTGGGCCAGCAGTGCGCCGAGGATGTCGGAGTCGGTGGTCGCCGCGGGCGCGCCCTTCATGTCGATCAGCCCGGCGTCGCGGGCCCGCGCGGCCAGCTCGGCGGTGTTCACGAGGTTGCCGTTGTGGCCGAGTGCGACGCCCGTACCCGCGGCGGTGTTGCGGAACACCGGCTGGGCGTTTTCCCAGGTGGTAGAGCCGGTCGTGGAGTAGCGGCAGTGCCCGACGGCGACGTGGCCCGGCATGGCGGCCAAGGTCTGCTCGTCGAACACCTGGCTCACCAGGCCGAGGTCTTTGAAGACCAGCACCTGCGCGCCGTCGGCGACCGCGATGCCCGCGGCTTCCTGACCGCGGTGTTGCAGCGCATAGAGGCCGTAGTAGGTCAGCTTGGCGACTTCCTCGCCCGGCGCCCAGACCCCGAATACGCCGCACTCTTCACGTGGTTCGTTTTCGTCGAGCTGGTGACCAGTCACGATAGGGCTGCTCCCGGGGCGGCGGTTGGTGACATAACCGAGTCTACGGTCAAGGTAGGGCTACGACGGAATCGAACGGCCCGTCGGTGCCGAACTTTTGCAACAACCGAAACGTCGATCTCATTTCCGGCGGTAGGGCTGGCCGTACCGCGATCCGGCGGGATAACCCCATCGACTCAACGCATTCGGCGCGGCAACGATGGCGTGGTGACACGCCAACTCTCGGAGAAGCCGACCACCGCACCCGTCGATTCCATGCCAACCGCACCGTGGCGCGGCGTGACGAAGATCGCATTCCGGTTCTGCTTCGTCTACTTCGGGTTGTTTTGTCTGCTGTTCGCACAGATCGTGTTCGTGTTCGCCGGGATCATCGGCCAGTGGCTGCCCGAACAGGCGGTGATGTGGCAGATGCTGCTGGCCGATCCGGTGCTCGGCTGGGTGGGCCGCACGGTCTTCGGCGTCGACGCCCACGTGCGGCACGATTCGGGCAGTGGCGATCAGGCCGCGATCTGGGTACTGGTGTTCTGCCTGTTGGTGGTGGCGGTCGTCGCGACCGCAGTGTGGTCGGTTGCCGACCGGCGGCGGGCCGAGTACTCGCGGCTGTGGGCATGGTTCTTGACGGGCCTGCGGCTGTGCGTGGGCGGGCAGCTGCTGTTCTACGGGTTCGCGAAGCTGATCCCGACCCAGATGCCCGCCCCGCCGCTGGCTGCATTGCTACGGCCCTACGGCGAGTTCAGTCCGGCGTCGGTGCTGTGGTTGCAGGTCGGTACGTCCTACCCCTACGAGATCATGCTCGGCGCGGTCGAGGTGCTCGCCGGGATGCTGCTGTTCTGGCCGCGCACCGCGACGCTTGGCGCACTTCTAGGCCTCGCGAGCATGGTGCAGGTGTTTCTGCTGAACATGACATTCGACGTGCCGGTCAAGATCCTGTCCGGGCATCTGCTCTTGATGAGCCTCGTCCTTATCGCGCCACAGGTCAGGCGGCTGGCGAATATTCTTGTGCTGCAACGACCCTCGGAACCAGCGAGCCAGCCCGAGCTGTTCACCGATGCCCGCGCGAACGCGATGTCGGCCCGCGTGCAGGCGCTGTTGGGCGTCTGGGTGCTGATCGGCTGCGCGTGGATCAGCTGGCAGGCATGGGGTGAATACGGCGGTGGACGGGTCAAACCCGAGCTGTACGGCATCTGGGCGGTCCGTGAATTCCAGGCCGGCGACGCCGTCCTACCGCCGGTGACCACCGACCGAACACGTTGGCAGCGAGTGATTTTCGACGAACCTGACGTGGTCACCTACCAACGCATGAACGGCGAACTCGTGCAGGCACCTGCCGAGGTCACCGATGACATCCTCACGCTGTCCGCTCCCGACGGATCCGCGCTGGCCGATCTCACGGTGTCCCGTCCGGAACCGCAGCGTCTGGAACTGGCCGGCCAACTCGAGGGTCGTACGGTGCAGATCTCGCTGGAGCAGGTCGATCTCAACCAGTTCACGCTCCGTAACCGAGGCTTTCACTGGGTCCAGGAGTATCCCTACTTCCGCTGAGTCAGCGCTCCAGGGACACCAGCGGCAACCACTTGGCGATCTCGCCGGCCCGCGAACCCGACATCTGCACCACACCACCCGCGGCCGCGATGTCGAGCAGCCCCGTGGCCAGCAGCAGCCAGGTGCGCGGATCGGTCTCGACGACGTTGGGTGGGTTGCCACGGGTATGACGCGGGCCTGAGATGCACTGAACCGCAACGAACGGTGGCACACGGACCTCGACGCTGGCGCCCGGCGCCAGCGCGGCCAGGGTGCGGGCCGTCAACCGGACTGCCTCGGCGAGTTCGGTCCGGGCGGGCTCGGGGCTGTCGGCGTCGCGCAACCAGTCGGCAACGGCCGTGACCGCCGCACGCGTCTTTGCCGGATCGGCACTACGACGGGCTGCCATACCTTAGTGTCTCAAAGTGTTTGCCGATCGCCACAATCCGCCGTACAAAGCGGCCGGTGCGGTGTTCCTGGTGGTCCTGGCTCTCATCCTGACGCTCATCGCGCTGATGTTCCGTGGAACGCTCGAGCCCAAGGCACAGCTGACCCTGCTGACCGCGCGGGCCGGGCTGGTGCTCGACCCCGGCTCCAAGGTGACCTACAACGGCGTGCCGATCGGCCGAGTCGCCGCCGTCCGCACCGCATCCGACGACGGCCTCAAAGCCAGAGTGGTTCTCGACGTCGAACCGCGCTACCTGAGCCTGCTGCCGGCCAACATCGAGACCTCGATCCAGGCCACCACGGTGTTCGGCAACAAGTACGTCGCGTTCCGGTCACCGGAAAAGCCCAGCACACAACGTGTTTCGACCACCACGCCGATCGACGTGTCGACGGTGACCACCGAGTTCAACTCGTTGTTCGAGACCATCACCAAGATCACCGAGCAGGTCGATCCGATCAAGCTGAACCAGACGCTGTCAGCAACGGCACAGGCGCTCACCGGCCTCGGCGACAAATTCGGAAGATCACTCGTCGACGGCAACACGATCCTCGATGACCTCAATTCGCGGATGGCCCCGTTGCGCCGCGATGTCAGCGGGCTGGCCGACCTGGGTGAGATCTACGCCGCGTCCGCCCCCGACCTGTTCGCCGGGCTGGACAACGCGGCTCGCAGCGCAACCACGCTGAACGTTCAGCGCAGCGACATCGACGCCGCGCTGATCGCCGCCATCGGGTTCGCCGGCACCGGTTCGGACATCCTCGAGCGCGGCGGCCCGTACCTGCAGCGCGGCGCCAAGGACCTGATCCCGACGTCGAAGCTGCTCGACGACTATCGCGGCATGATCTTCTGCACCATCCGCAACTACCACGATGTCGCACCGGGGCTCAAGCAGGCGTTCGGCGGCGACAACGGCTACTCGCTCGAGTCGTACGGGACGCCCATGGGTGCGGGCAACCCGTATGTCTATCCGGACAATCTGCCACGTGTGAACGCCAAGGGCGGCCCGGAAGGCCGGCCGGGTTGTTGGCAGAAGATCACGCGTGAGCTGTGGCCCGCACCGTACCTGGTGATGGACACCGGGTTGTCGATCGCGCCTTACAACCACGCCGAGATCGCGTCACCCCTGTTCGTCGACTACGTGTGGGGCCGCCAGATCGGCGAGCCGACCATCAATCCATGACGTTGACATCAACTTCCGTTGAGGTTCTACGTTGGCCGTATGACCTTCAAACCTCATGAACTGGCGTTCCTGAACGAGGCCGATCTGGGTCGGCTGGCCACCATCCAGCCCGACGGCACACCACAGAACAGCCCGGTCGGATTCAGCTACAACGAGCAGCTGGGCACCATCGACATCGCCGGCTACCGCATGTCGCACAGCCAGAAGTACCGCAACATCGCCCACAACAACCGCGTGGCGTTCGTCGTCGACGACATCACCTCACGCGACCCGTGGCGCGTCCGCTGCCTGGAGATCCGGGGCACGGCCGAACAGGCACACGTCCCGGTATCGACCGGCAAAGGCGGCGACGAGCTGGATGCCGCGATCATCCGCATCACACCGCAGCGCATCATCAGCTTCGGCATCGACGATCAGCAATCCGAACCGCACCAGCTCGTACCTGACATCAGATCGGTGTGATCGGCTCTACCATCACACGGTGGGGGGAAATCAGCGGTCGGCCGGCGGTATCGCGCTGGTAGTGGCCATCGCGCTGTCCGGCTGTGCGTGGTTCGGCGGTGACGGCGGGCGCGACCGTTTCGTCGCACCCGGATCGCCGAAGCTGTCGCCGTCGGGTGACTACACCGCGGCCGTCGACACCGGAGCGGCCCAGAACGGCGTCGAGACCTGGGTCGCGCTCATCATCGACGAATCGGGAGCCGAGGTGTTCCGCGACGACTACGCCTACAGCACCCGGCACGGAACCGGCGTCACCTGGCTGTCCACCCACGATCAATTGTGGCTGCTGTCACGCGATGTAGGTGCGGCACACGTCGACCGCGGTACCGATGGCAGTTGGCGCAAGACCGCCGTCACCCCCGAAACACGCGTGCCCACCGAGATCCGGGAGTTGATCGATGCCTAAGCGTGCGGTGTCCGGCCGTGAGCAACCCGGATACGTCCCCGCACCACTGCAGCCGTGGCGCGCGACGGGCCTGTCGCTCGCGGTGATCGCCAGCGCAGCCTTCAACGGGATCGGCACGCTGTGTGCGGCGATTGTGGCGGCTGCGGTGATCTATGCACTGGTGCGGCTGCACCGCGACGCACCGCAATCGCCGTCGACCGGTGATCTGGTCGCCTCGAAGCTCGGCTCGATGGCCGGGAGGTTCACGAGCCTCATCCAACTGGTCGCCTACGCCGTACTCGGGGTCGGAGCTGCCGCCGCCCTCGGACTGCAGCCGTTGACCGGCGTCGCCGATCCCGAGACCGCACTGGCGAGCTGGTGGTGGCCGGCGTGGTCGGTCACCACCGTCGTCGCCGCGGCCGCGATCGTGGCGCAGCTGCCGACGAGGGCGGTCGGGGCCATGGCCGCGGTGCTGGCCGGCGTGGGCCTGCTCGTGTACTTCTACCTCGGACTGGCGGTCATGGCGAAGGTGGCATCGGGCACCTCGCCCCACATGTACGGTCCGGCCGGCTTCCCGTCGGCGCTGCTGATGATTGCCGCGGTGATACCTCTCGCGCTCGGGCTCGCCGGGTTCGAAGCCGCGACGGCAGCCAGCAGCAGGCTGTCGTCGGTCGGCCGTCCGCTCGGCGCCGCGGTGGCGGTGACGGTGTTGTGTGCGGCGACTCTGCTGGTCGCCACCAACATCAGCACCATCGGCGGATTCCACTACGACGCCGGCTACCTCTCACTCATCGCGGTCGACCTCTTCGGAGAACTCGGCCGGTACTGCCTGATCACCGGTGGCGTCTGCCTCAGCGCGGCCGCGGCGCTCGCGGCGATGTGGGCAGCAATGTACGTGAGCCGTCGGCTGTTCGGTGCAGGCCTCGTGCCCGCCGTGCTGCTGCCCGCCGCGATGTGTGTCCTCGCCGTCGCGATCTGCCGTTTCCAGACGGCCGTCGGCAGTGTGGCGCTGCTCACCGCGGCGCTCTTGTTGCTGATCGTCTATCTGCTTGTGGCCGAGGCGAATTCACGCATCGAAGGCGACGGGCTGGCCGCACAGGCGCCCCGCGCACTGATGGCGGTGGTCCTCGTCGGAGCGGTGTTGATCCCGTTGCGTGCCGATGATTTCGCGGTGCAGTCGCTGTGGCCGGTCGCCGTCACGGCCGTCGTCGTAGGCGTCGCAGCGCTACTGGCCCGCGTTGGTACGCAAGCGCAGCGATCGCCCCTGCCTCATTGATCGCCAGGTGCGCCAGCATCGGCGCGGCGAGGCTGCCGGACCGCCTCGCGAGCCAGCCAAGGGCCCAGCCTGCCACACCGGTGACCAGCACAGTCCCGATGACCGGTTCTCCGGTCGCGCGCGCATCGGCGATGTGCGACAACCCGAACGCCGTTGCCTGCACAAGCTGACCGCCCACGGGTCCGAATGCGGCCGCGCCCACCGTGGCCAGGGCGGCCCGAAACGCCGCCTCCTCCGACCAGACGGTGCCGAGCGGGATCCGCAGCAGCAACCAGCCTGCCGCGGGCGGCAGTTCGCGCACCACCATCGCCGCCCGCACCGCGGGGATGGCCGTGGTCGCCGCAACCCCGGCCGACAGCGCACCCGCTGCCGCCGCTCCCATCCGGGCCCCGGCCCACAGCGCGGGCGGACGCAGGCCCGGCCGCGTCCGGGTCACCACCAGCAGCCCGGATCCGATCATCGCCCGGATCAACGGTTGCCAGCGCGCGGGCAGGCGCGGATCGACCAGACCGTTCCACCCGACGAGGCCCGCGGCCAGTGCTATCGCACCTACCTGCTTGCCGCGCATCAGTACTCGGGGCCATCGTTGGCCGCGGTCTTCTGCAGCGCGATGCGGATCCGTTCAGTGTCCTCGGGCGTCCAGCCCGGCGGCGGCGCGACCGCGGCCCATCCGTCGAGCACCCACTCGCCGTAGTTGTGGCCGTGTCCGGCAGGCACGCTCGAGGCATTCGTCATGTCCGCGGCGACCTGCCAGAAGGTGATGATCGGGTACCAGCGCATGGATGCGGTGCGGTCTCCGCCGGGCGGCTCGACCAGCCAATCCGGTTGGGAAAAGAGGAGATCGGTCGACCACCAGACGATCGGATCGGACGGATGCTGCATGAACAGCACACGTGTGCCCTCCCACGGCTCAGCCGCGTCACGAGCAATCTCCTCGGCATCGGCGGCCTGCGAGAACCGAACGGTGCGGCCGTTGTCGTAGCGCGGCCGGACCTCCGGAGTGCCAGGGTCCCGCCGCACCGTCAGACCCCGCCACAACGGGCTGGCGTTGGGTGGGCCGACCCACAGCACTGACGAGAAACCCATTCTGGATATGTCGGGCAGCCAACCGAACGCGCCCTGCCCGGCCATCGATCCCAGGCTCTCGCCGTACAACGCCAGTTTCGGCCGGCGTTCCGGCGGCAGCTTCTGCCAACGCGCCTGGATGGCATCGATCATCAAGCGACCGGTCTGCATGGATCTCTGCCGGTCACCCATGAACGAAATCCAGCTCGGCAGATACGAATACTGCATGCCGACCATCGCGGTGTCGCCGTTGTACATCAACTCGATCGCCCTGGCCGCCAGCGGGTTGACCCAGCCGGTGCCCGTGGTGGGGACGATGATGAGCACTTCGCGATCGAACGCATGGGTGCGTTCGAGTTCACTGAGCAGCACCGCGATTCGCTGCTCGTCGGTGTCCGCGGTCTGCAGGCCGGCATAGACCCGGATCGGCTCTCTGGCCGGGCGCCCGTTGACCTCTTCGAGTTCCTCGGCCCGCGGACCGGTCGCGACGAAGTTGCGGCCCTGGAAGCCGAGCGTGTCCCACGCCGCGAAAGATGCTGGGCTGCCGGATCTTTCGGGTTCCATCGGCTGCGCCACGCCCTCACGCGTGGTGGTGTTCTGCGGCTGGAACACCTGGCTGGCCCCCGCGAGGAATCCTCGGTAGATCACGCCGTTGACGAGCATGACCACCAGCACCACCACGATGGCGGTGCCGATGAACTGGGCGACCTCGCGGTGCAGATGCCAGCGCCGGATGAGCACCTTGGCCAGCAACCGTACGGTGTCGCGCAGCACCCGCGCGGTGGCGATCAGGGCACCCGCGACCGCGACGGCGATGATCAGCGTGCGCAGGTAGCCGAGGGTCGCGGGGCCTTCGATGCCCATGAGCCGCGACACCTGTCGCTGCCACGCCGCTGCCGGGATCAACATCAACACGCAGGCCGCGGCCGAGCCTCCGACGATGACCGTCTTGGCCCACAACAGTACCCACCTGCGTGGCGGCCACCACGACCGGTTCCGTAACACGAAGCGGTACAGGCCTTTTCCGACGAGCACGCCGAGGCCATACCCGATGGCGGCGTTGATGCCGCCGATCAGGCCGGCGAACAACCAGTCCCGTGGCAGCAGCGACGGGGTCAGTGACAGGCAGAAGAACAGCGCACCGGCGGCGATGCCGACGAAGTCCAGTCGGACCAGGCTCCAGGCCCAGAGCAGCAGAGGGTGACGTTCGGTGTGGTTGTCGACCCTCACCCGAACAGCCCGGGCAGCACGCCCTCCGACGTGCTCCGCAGCTCCGAAAGGGTGATGCTGAACTGGCCCTGCACTTCGACCGAATCGCTGCCCTGGTCGGTAACGCCGATCCGCGTCACGGGCAGGCCCCTGGCCTCGCACATCGACCGGAACCGGCTCTCCTCGGTGCGGGGCACCGCGACCAGCACGCGGCCCGCCGACTCCGAGAACAGCGTCACGAACGGGTCGGCCCCTTCGGGAATGATGACGCGACAACCGGTTTCGCCGGCCAGGGCGGCCTCGACAACCGCCTGGATCAGTCCGCCCTCAGACAGGTCGTGTGCGGCGGAGATCAGCCCGTCGCGCGACGCCGCGGTCAGCACCTCGGCCAGCAGCTTCTCGCGGGCCAGATCCACCTTCGGCGGCACGCCGCCGAGGTGGTCGGCCGTGACCTGGGCCCAGATCGACCCGTCGAACTCGTCGTGGGTGTCACCGAGCAGCAGCAGCGTCTCGCCCGGTTCGGTGCCCAAACCGGTTGGGATACGGCGCTTCACATCGTCGATCACACCTAGCACGCCGACCACCGGGGTCGGCAGGATCGCGGTGGTGCCGGTCTGGTTGTAGAAGCTCACGTTGCCGCCGGTGACCGGAATACCAAGGGCCGCACAGCCATCGGCGAGTCCGCGCACGGCCTGGCTGAACTGCCACATCACGCCCGGATCCTCGGGCGATCCGAAGTTGAGGCAGTTCGTCACCGCGACCGGGGTGGCCCCGGTGACCGCGACGTTGCGGTAGGCCTCGGCCAGCGCCAGCTGCGCACCGGCGTACGGATCGAGCTGCGTGTAGCGGCCGGACGCGTCGGTGGATACCGCGATGCCGCGTCCCGTGGACTCGTCGATGCGCAGGACGCCACCGTCGGCGTGCTCGGCGAGCACGGTATTGCCGCGCACGTAGCGGTCGTACTGCTCGGTGATGAACGCGCGGCTGCACAGATGCGGGCTGCCCACCATCGCGAGCAGGGTCGCCCGCAGTTCGTCACCGGTCGACGGCCGCGGCAGTTTGGCGGAGGTGTCGGCGATCAGCGCGTCCTGGGTGTCGGGACGGGCCACCGGCCGCTGGTAGACCGGGCCTTCGTGGGCAACGGTGCGCGGCGGGACGTCGACGACGGTCTCGCCGTGCCACGTGATCTGCAGCCGGTCCCCGTCGGTGACCTCGCCGATCACGGTGGCCAGCACATCCCACTTACGGCACACCGCCATGAACGCCTCGACGTTGTCCGGGGTGACGACGGCGCACATGCGCTCCTGCGATTCGCTCGACAGGATCTCGGCCGGGGTCATGTTCGCCGCGCGCAGCGGCACGGTGTCGAGCTCGACGCGCATACCGCCGTCGCCTGCTGAGGCGAGTTCCGAAGTCGCGCAGGACAATCCGGCACCGCCGAGGTCCTGGATCCCGACAACCAGACCGGCCGCGTACAGCTCGAGGCAGCACTCGATGAGGACCTTCTCGGTGAACGGGTCGCCCACCTGAACGCTCGGCAGCTTCTTGCGGCCTGCCGCCCCGCTCTCGTCGCCGCCGAACGTGTCGGAGGCCAGCACCGAAACGCCGCCGATGCCGTCGAGACCCGTGCGGGCGCCGAACAGGATGATCTTGTTCCCGGTGCCCGACGCGAACGCGAGATGCAGGTCTTCCTTGCGCAGCGCGCCGACGCACAGCGCGTTGACCAACGGGTTGCCTGCGTACGACGGGTCGAATACCGTCTCGCCGCCGATGTTGGGCAGGCCGAGCGAGTTGCCGTAGCCGCCCACACCACGCACGACGCCGTCGAGCACGCGGCGCGTGTCGGGGGCGTCGGCCGCACCGAACCGCAGTTGGTCCATGACCGCCACGGGCCGGGCGCCCATCGCCATGATGTCGCGGACGATGCCGCCGACGCCCGTGGCCGCGCCCTGGTAGGGCTCGACGTAGGACGGGTGGTTGTGCGATTCGACCTTGAACGTCACGGCCCAGCCGTCGCCGATGTCGACGACGCCGGCGTTCTCGCCGATGCCGGCCAGCATGCCGGCCCGCATCTCATCGGTGGTGGTCTCACCGAAGTAGCGCAGATGCACCTTGGAGGATTTGTAGGAGCAGTGCTCACTCCACATCACCGAGTACATCGCCAGCTCGGCGTCGGTGGGCCGACGGCCGAGAATCTCGCGTATCCGCTGGTACTCGTCGTCCTTGAGGCCGAGTTCGCGGTAGGGCTGGGGGTGATCGGGGGTGGCGGCTGCCCGCTGCACCGAGTCGATGTCGTGGGTGAGCTCAGACGTCACGGAGCCAGTTTAGTTTGTGTTCGCTGGTAGGCGCGGGCAGCCGCTGGTGCGCCGACGCCGTGGACGACGACGCTGCCAGAAACCGCGACCACCAGGACGAGTGCGACCGTGTGCTCGGCCACCCCGCCGAGCGCGTTGAACGCGAGCAACCCGAACACGATCGACGTGACGCCGCGGGGCCCCAGCCACCCCAACAACAGCCGGTCGCGCCAGCTCACCCGCGATCCGAGCATCGCCGCGAGCACCGGGATGAGCCGCACGACAGTGAGTGCGAGCAGGCAGAACACCACCAGCCCCAGCGGCACGCCTGCGCTCAGCGCGACCACGGCCGTCAGGCCGAACACGAACCACATGAGCGCGGCGAGCAGGAACCCGACGTCGTCGACGAGCTCGAGTTCGGCGCGGAACGTGGGCGAGGACCGCAGGTTGTTGAACGCGAGGCCGCAGACGAACGCCGACACGAACCCGTTGCCGTCCACGCCGAGGCTCACGCCGAACGCCAGCAGCGGCGCGGCCACCAGGATCAGGCGTTTGGCCTGGCCGGTCATGAGACCACGCCGTTCGGCGGCGTTGGTCAGCAGCGCCAAGCCGGCGCCGACGACGACACCGACGAGCAGGGCCTTGGCCGCGGGCGGCACCGCGGCTGCCAGCGCGTCCAACGGGGTCCGTGCGTGGGTGTGCTCGGCGGCCAGCACCACCGCGAACAAGAAGATGGGCGAGACGATGCCGTCGTTGTAGCCGGCCTCGACGTTGAGCAGTCCGCGCACCCGTTCGGGTATCCGCTCGTCGCGCAACAACGTCGAGGTCGGCGCGAAGTCGATCGGTACCACGATGCACGCGATGACCAGCAGCACCGCCCAGGACAGGCCCGGCAGCAGCCACAGTCCCAACAGCACCGAGAGCGCAAGGCCGAGCGGCATCGCGATGAACAACAACCGCAGGGCCGTCCGCGGATCCCTGCCGAGAAAACCGCCGCGCACCTCGGTGGCGTCGACGAACAGCAACACCGCGAGGATGATCTCGGCGACATGCTCGGCGGTGTCGGTGTTGAGGGTTTCGGCCAGCACGTCCTGCGTGGTGAACCCGACTGCCACCCCGGCGAGCACAAGGATCATCGCGGCCGTCAGCCGCATCCGTTCCAGCCTCCGCGACAGCAACGACCATGCGGCCAGCACGACCGACACCGCGATGAGCGACAACACCACGGACGTGATCTTTCCAGCGCCACCTCAGGTTATTCCGGTGGCGACACGGGTAGCCCCGGCGCATGAGCCAAACAGTCGCCGAACATGTCCTTGACCGTCTCCGCCAATGGCAGGTCGAACAGGTCTTCGGCTATCCGGGCGACGGCATCAACGGGCTCGTTGCCGCGTTCGGAAAAGACGAATCGGCCGGACCCAAGTTCGTGCAGGCCCGTCACGAGGAGATGGCCGCGCTCGCGGCGACCGGTTACGCCAAGTTCTCCGGCAACGTCGGCGTGTGTCTCGCCACGTCGGGTCCCGGCGCCATCCATCTGCTCAACGGGCTTTACGACGCCAAGCTCGACCACACCCCGGTCGTCGCGATCGTGGGCCAGACGGCCCGCAGCGCGATGGGCGGCAGCTATCAGCAGGAGGTCGATCTGCAGGCGTTGTTCTCCGATGTCGCCAGTGACTACCTCGTCGAGGTCAACGTCGCCAGTCAGCTACCGAATGCGCTCGACCGGGCCTTTCGCACGGCGCGCGCCAGGCGGGCGCCGACCGCGATCGTGATTCCGTCGGATCTGCAGGAGCAGCCGTACGAGCCGCCCGGCCATGAGTTCAAACAGGTCCCGTCCAGCGGACCGCACGATGCCGCGCCCGTGCTGGCACCCGACCCGACAGCCCTGCGGGCCGCCGCCGACATCATCAACGACGGGTCCAAAGTGGCCATCCTGGTGGGTCAGGGCGCCCGTGGCGCGGCCGACGAACTCGCCCGCATGGCCGAGCTCACCGGGGCCGGGATCGCCAAGGCGCTGCTCGGCAAGGACGTGCTTTCCGATGACCTGCCGTATGTCACCGGGTCGATCGGGCTGCTCGGAACACGCCCCAGCTATGAGCTGATGCGCGACTGCGACACCCTGCTCATCGTCGGCTCGAACTTTCCCTACAGCCAGTTCCTCCCCGACTACGGTCAGGCCCGCGCGATCGAGATCGATATCGACGGCGCCAACATCGGCATGCGCTACCCCACCGAGGTCAACATCGTCGCCGATGCGAAAACCACACTCGCTGAGCTCATTCCGCTGCTCACGGCGAAATCGGACCGCGGCTGGCGAGAGACCGTGGAACGCAATGTGGCGCGCTGGTGGGAGACCGTGGAACGCCAGTCGATGCTGTCGGCGAAGCCGGTCAACCCGATGCGGGTGGTGTGGGAACTCTCGGCCCGGCTGCCGGACTACGCGATCGTCACGGGCGATTCGGGTTCGTCGACCAACTGGTATGCCCGGTGTCTGCGGTTCGGTCCGACGACGAACGGGTCGCTTTCGGGCACGCTAGCCACCATGGGCTCGGCTGTGCCCTATGCGATCGGCGCGAAGTTCGCCCAGCCCGACCGCCCGGTGATCGCCCTCGTCGGCGACGGCGCGATGCAGATGAACGGGCTGGCCGAGTTGATGACGATCCGGCGTTATCACCGGCTGTGGGCGGATCCGCGGCTCGTGGTGTGCGTGTTCCACAACAACGATCTCGCGCATGTCACGTGGGAACTGCGCGCGATGGGCGGGGCGCCGAAGTTCGAGGAGTCGCAGAACCTGCCGGACGTGTCCTACGCCGACGTGGCGACGGCCATGGGCATCCGTTCGATCACCGTCGACGACCCCGAGCGGCTCGGAGCGGCGTGGGATGCCGCGCTCGCCGCCGACGAGCCCGTGGTGCTCGATGTGCACACCGATCCGGAGGTTCCTCCCATCCCCCCGCACGCCAC
Source organism: Mycobacterium venezuelense (assembly GCF_054919535.1). Classification (NCBI taxonomy): domain Bacteria; kingdom Bacillati; phylum Actinomycetota; class Actinomycetes; order Mycobacteriales; family Mycobacteriaceae; genus Mycobacterium; species Mycobacterium venezuelense. Next base: position 153,435 of record NZ_JBONDW010000010.1, on the reverse strand, counting down.
CTATGAGCAGATGAAGGCCACCGCCGAGGCCGTGGTCAAAGGCGATCCGAACGGCTGGCACCTGTTCGCCGAAATCGCCAAGAACAAAGCGGCCGAACTGCTTACGCGTACGGGTTTGCCTTCTCGGAGCCAGGGGTAGGCCCACGACGTCACCCAAAAATCAAGAACCGAAGGAGAGTGACCCAAACCCATGAGCGCAACCACCGAATCCGGCCATGTGACCGGAACCAAGGACAAGAACTACAACCTCATCTGGTACACCGAGCAGTGCCTGGAGAACGCCCTGCGGATGGAGACCTACATCGCCGACGCCGAACGTGACGGCGACAACGAGGTCGTCGAGTTGTTCCGCAAGGCCCAGTCCGACAGCCGCAAGGGTGCCGAGATGGCCAAGCAGCTGCTGGCCAGCCGCATCAAGTAGAGGACTGTTCGGCCGCCGCAATACAGAATGCGTTGCCCTCGGGGTCGGCCAGGACCACCCAGCTGAATTCAGGTCCGAAGCTGTGCCGTCCCGTTTCGCTGGCCCCGAGTGACACCAACCGTCCCACCTCGGCCTCCACGTCCGAGGCGGTGAGGTCGAGGTGTACGCGGTTCTTGCCCGGAGTCGGATCCGGGACCTTCTGGAAACCGAGCCGCGGACCGTCCGGCCGCATCAGCGCCACGAATTCGCCTGGCGCAAAGGCAGTTACGTCGCCCCCGACAGCTCCCGCCCACCACTGGGCGAGCGCGTCGGGGTCGGTGCAGTCGAAGGTGATCATCTCCACGCGCAGCGTCATGGGGCAGACCTTAGATCACGCCGGTGACAAGAAAGCCCGCAGAGCCGCCGAGTAGGCCGCGACGTCGTGGGCGCCCATGAACTCCCGCGCAGAATGCATGGCGAGCTGGGCCGCGCCGACGTCCACGGTCGGTATGCCGGTGCGTGCCGACGTCATCGGTCCGATGGTGGACCCGCACGGCAGGTCGGCACGGTGCTCGTAGCGTTGCAGCGCCACGCCGGCCTGATCGCAGGCGAGGGCGAACGCCGCCGCGGTGCGGCCGTCGGTCGCGTAGCGCAGGTTGGGTTGCACCTTGAGGACCGGCCCGGCGTTCACCGCGATCTGATGGCCCGGTTCGTGGCGGTCGGGGTAGTTCGGGTGCGTCGCGTGCGCCATGTCGCCGGACGCCACCATCGAGCCGGCGACCCGCCGCAGGAAATCCTCCCTGGTGCCGCCCGCGGACAGGGTGATGCGCTCCAGCACGGTCGGCAGCAGCTCCGATTGCGCGCCGTGATCGGAGGTCGAGCCGACCTCCTCATGGTCGAACAACGCCAGCACCGGGACGTGGACATCGGCATCGGCGGCCAGGAACGCCTCCAGCCCCGCGTAACAGGTCGCCTGGTTGTCCAGCCGGGGCGCGCTGACGAACTCGCCGCCTGCGCCCGTGACGGCCGACGGAGTCAGGTCATGTGTCATCAGGTCGAAGCCGAGGACGTCGCCTTCTGCCACACCGGCATGCTCGGCGACGAAGCCGACGAACGAGCGCGGCCGCTCCCCCAGCCCCCACACCGCGTTGACGTGACGCTGCGGGTCGGGGCTGACCCCCTTGCGGTCGTCGGACAGGTGGATCGCCAGCTGTGGCACGCGCAGGATCGGATCGTCGATCCGGACCAACCGATGGTCGATACCCGCGCCGCTGCGGACCGAGAGCCGCCCGCTGATGCCGAGGTCACGGTCGAGCCACGAGTTCAGCCACGCGCCGCCGTACGGCTGCAGCGCGACCACCCGCCAGCCCGCGACGACCCGGTCCGGATGCTGCTTGACGCGCAGATTGGGGCTGTCGGTGTGACCGCCCACCACCCGGAAAGGGCCGGCGCCGGTTTTCCAGGCGACCAGCGACCCCGCGCGCACCGTGAAGAAGTTCCCCGTCGCCGGCCAGCGGTCCGTCTCGGCCAGCTCGGTGAAACCGGCCGCACGCAACCGGTGCGCTGTGGTGGCGCACACATGGAACGGCGACGGTGAGGCGTCGATGAATTCGCACAAGCTCTGGGGGCTAGCTGCCATATCTCTATCTTGACCGGGATTTCGGCGCGCTCCGCGTTAGGGTCTCGATGTGCCCGCACCACAGCCCCAACCGGTACTCGCCCCGTTGACGCCTGCCGCCGTCTTCCTGGTCGCGACGATCGACGAGGGGCAGGAGGCGACGGTTCACGACGCACTGCCGGATATCTCGGGTCTGGTCCGCGCCATCGGGTTCCGTGACCCCACCAAACGTCTCTCCGCGATCGTGTCGATCGGCTCCGACGCGTGGGACCGGCTGTTCTCCGGGCCCCGCCCCGCCGAGTTGCACCGCTTCGTCGAACTCCATGGGCCGCGCCATCACGCCCCGGCAACCCCGGGCGACTTGCTGTTCCATCTGCGTGCCGAGTCCATGGACGTGTGTTTCGAGCTCGCCACCAAACTCGTCGAAGCCATGTCGGGGGCGATCACGGTCGTCGACGAAGTGCACGGGTTCAAGTTCTTCGACAACCGCGACCTGATGGGTTTCGTCGACGGCACCGAGAACCCGGACGGGCCCGTCGCCGTCAACGCGACCCAAATCGGCGACGAAGACCCGGATTTCGCCGGCGGCTGCTATGTGCACGTACAGAAGTACCTGCACGACATGGGTTCGTGGAACTCGTTGTCCACCGAGGAGCAGGAGCGGGTGATCGGCCGCACCAAGCTCGACGACATCGAGCTCGACGATGCGGTGAAACCCGCCAATTCACATGTCGCGCTGAACGTCATCGAGGACGCGGACGGCAACGAACTCAAGATAATCCGGCACAACATGCCGTTCGGCGAGATCGGCAAGGGCGAATTCGGCACGTACTACATCGGATACTCGCGCACCCCCGCCGTCACCGAACGCATGCTCAACAACATGTTCATCGGCGATCCGCCCGGTAACACCGACCGCATCCTCGATTTCTCGACCGCGGTCACCGGTGGATTGTTCTTCTCGCCCACCATCGACTTTCTCGATGATCCACCGCCTCTCCCGTCGGAGGAAAGCCAACGACCGCAAGTGACGGTCACCGCTCCGGTCAGTCATGACGGCTCGCTCGGTATCGGCAGTCTGAAAGGAACCCGTTGATGAACAACCTGTACCGCGAACTTGCCCCGATCACCGAGTCCGCTTGGGCCGAGATCGAATTGGAGGCCACGCGGACGTTCAAGCGCCACATCGCCGGGCGGCGCGTTGTCGATGTCAGCGACCCCGGCGGTCCGGTCACCGCCGCGATCAGCACCGGGCATCTGCTCGACGTCAACCCGCCCGGCGACGGCGTGATCGCCCACCTGCGCGAGGCCAAGCCGCTCGTGCGGCTGCGGGTGCCGTTCACGGTGGCCCGCAAGGACATCGACGACGTCGAACGCGGATCGCAGGACTCCGACTGGGATCCGGTGAAGGACGCCGCCAAGAAGCTCGCGTTCGTCGAGGACCGCGCGATCTTCGAAGGCTACGAGGCCGCGTCGATCGAAGGCATCCGCAGCTCGAGCTCCAACCCCGCGCTCGCCCTGCCCGACGACGCCCGCGAGATTCCCGACGTGATCGCCCAGGCACTGTCGGAGCTGCGGCTGGCCGGCGTCGACGGGCCCTACTCGGTGCTGCTCTCGGCCGAGACCTACACCAAGGTCAGCGAGACCACCGCGCACGGCTATCCGATCCGCGAGCACATCAATCGCCTCGTCGACGGCGAGATCATCTGGGCGCCCGCGATCGACGGCGCGTTCGTACTGTCAACCCGCGGCGGCGATTTCGATCTGCAGCTCGGCACCGACGTGTCGATCGGCTATCTGTCCCACGATGCCGAGGTGGTCCACCTGTACATGCAGGAGACCATGACGTTCCTCTGCTACACCGCCGAGGCGTCCGTCGCCCTAACCGCCTGAGTCCCCCCGCCTGCACCGCGAGCGTGCGTGTCTGCTGCCCGCCACGCCGTATTTCAGCAACAATTTGCGCACGCTCGCGGGCGACTCGCGGCCGTCTCAAGCGACCGATTCGAGTCGCTGCACCACGCGCCCGTCAGCGAGTTCCGCGCGCTGTTCGGGATGCTGCCAGTAGAAGCGCACCAGGTCGCGTAACGCGTGGCCCCCAGGCGTGTACCAATCCGAGGGCAGTACTCGGGTGTGCCCGCCATCGGTCGTGATGTATGTCGTACCGCTGGGCTTACGACCGTTACGCGGCCTGTCGGCAATCTCGGTCAGTTCGTCCCACGAGCGCCTTGCCGTGGACATCGTGTTCCCCAGCTCGATTCCCCCGGCGCTCATGCGTAGCCGGCTCGTACCGCGTTGTCTCAGGATGTGGCGCACGCTGAAAACGCCGACAACCGCTCCGACAGCGCACGTGAATACGAAGTACTTCTGGTCGTCGCGCGGCGTCGGGATGTCCAGCATGTCGAGCGGTGCGAACACCGCATACACCGCCATCGCGACGAACAAACCGACTGTCGATGCCGTGAGGTAGCGATCGACCCGGGGATCGGGCCGCAACGTCGTCCCGTCGTCGTGGCACGTAATGCGGGGCGCCACTTTGCGCGACGCGACTACGACCATCATCGCAACCATCCCGAGCGTGAAGACCGCGAATCCAAGTGCCACGACGGCCGAGAGAAACTCGGCGCGCCCGATGAACACGAAGGTCCATACGGCACAAAGCACCCCGAATGGGCCCAACAGCACACACAGGAATGCGGTCGCGATCGAGAATCTCATCGCCCACACACCACGGGGCCCACTCCAGTGGCGTCAGGAAACGGACAGCACCGCGTCGAGAGCGGAGTAGAACAGGCCCAGCCCGTCATCGGACGGGCCCGTGAGCGCCTCGGTGGCGTGTTCGGGGTGCGGCATGAGTCCGACGACGCGTCGGTTGGCCGAGCAGATGCCCGCGATGTCGCGCATCGACCCGTTGAGGTTCTCGCGGTAGCGGAAGACCACACGGTCCTCCCCCTCGAGCTCGTCGAGCACGTCCTCGGTGGCGACGTAACGGCCCTCGCCGGATTTCAGCGGTACCAGCAGATCCGCACCGGCGTCGTAACGGGTGGTCCATGCCGTGGTGTTGGACGCGACCTGAAGCCACACGTCGCGGCAGATGAAATGCAGCCCGGCGTTGCGGGTCAGCGCGCCCGGCAGCAAACCGGCCTCGCATAGAACCTGGAAGCCGTTGCAGATGCCGAGCACCGGCATGCCTTTACCGGCTGCCTCGATCACCGAGCCCATCACCGGCGCGAACTTCGCGATCGCGCCGCAGCGCAGGTAGTCACCGTAGGAGAAACCACCGGGGACGACGACCGCGTCAACGCCACGTAGATCGGCGTCGGCATGCCATAGGTTCACGGCCTCGGCTCCGGCCAGGCGAACCGCACGTACCGCGTCGACGTCGTCGAGCGTTCCGGGGAACGTGATGACCCCGACCCGCGCGGTCACGAGTCCTCCCGGCTCACCGAGAAGTCCTCGATGACCGTGTTGGCCAGCAAGGATTCGGCGATCTCGGCCAACGTTTCGTCGGCCACGGAATCGTCGACCTCGAGCTCAAACCGCTTGCCCTGCCGGACGTCTGAAATACCGGCATGCCCGAGGCGACCGAGCGCCCCGACGATGGCCTGACCCTGCGGGTCGAGGATCTCAGCCTTCGGCATGACGTGCACAACCACCTTTGCCACGGCGCTCACTCTACCGGCACGATCCAACGTAAGCGCTGCACAGTGGCCTGGCCATCGCATCGAGCACGTGGCTATCGGACACTGTGGGCCACGCCACTCGCGGCGGCGTCGTCGACCACATCGCAAGCTCGACCACAGTGCTGTTGTCCGGATCGGCCAGCAAATACTGTCGCAGCACGCGCCCGCCGCCGAAGGTGATCACCGCGGCCAGCCGGCCCGGCTCGTCGGTCGTGATCGACGGTGAGCTTCCCGGTCTCGTCAGCTGGCAGGCCCGCATGGCGCCTGCCGCCACGCTCACAGCCGACATCGCCGTCTCGCCGCCCCGCCAGGTCTCCCCGCGCCAGTGCATCACCTGAACCTGCAGCTGCCATTGCCCCTCGGGCTGACTCACCGAGGCGCGCGCGGTCACCGCGTACTCGCGGGAGTCGCCCGGCAGCAGTGGCAATGCGCAGTCTTCCTCGAACCGGAACCGCGGTGACGTGGTCGTCACCGCCAGCCCGGCCAGGCCCGGCCAGCGGTATTCCCGGTACAGCGGGACATCCGACGATGCCATCCAGGCCGACGCGGGAATTCGATCGCACATCGGCGGGCAGTCGATGGGCTCCGACCACGCCGAACCGGGCGCGGCAGCCCATGCGAAGGCCACGAGCAACATCGCCCAAATCAACCGCAAGAATCCACCCACTGAGCGCCACAATATAGCCATGCAATTGACGCATTTCGGACATTCTTGCCTTCTGGCCGACATTTCGGACACCACGGTGTTGTTCGACCCGGGCAACTTCTCGCACGGATTCGAGGGCATCACGGGGTTGTCGGCGATCCTGATCACCCATCAGCATCCCGATCACGCCGACACCACGCGGCTGCCCGCGCTGCTCGACGCCAATCCGCAGGCCGCGTTGTACGCCGATCCGCAGACGGCCGCACAGCTCGGCGAGCCGTGGAAAGCCGTGCATGTCGGCGACGAGTTCCGGATCGGCTCCCTCAACGTTCGCGGAGCGGGCGGCAGGCATGCGGTGATACACCCGGAAATCCCTGTGATCGACAACATTTCGTATCTGTTGGGCGATGACGAGCATCCGGCCCGGCTGATGCATCCTGGCGACGCGCTGTTCGTGCCGGGCGAACCGGTCGACGTGCTGGCCACCCCTGCGGCCGCGCCGTGGATGAAAATCTCTGAGGCCGTTGACTTTCTGCGTGCGGTAGCGCCGGCCCGGGCGGTTCCGATCCACCAGGGGATCATCGACCCGAGTGCACGCGGCATCTACTACGGACGCCTCGCGGAGATGACCTCGACCGACTTCCAGGTACTCGACCAGGAGAACGGAACGGAGTTCTAGCTAGGCGATGTCGGCTGCGGCACCACGCCCGGCCGCGCGACCGGAGAAGATGCAGCCGCCGAGGAAGGTGCCTTCCAGCGACCGGTAGCCGTGCACTCCACCGCCGCCGAACCCGGCCGCCTCGCCGGCCGCGTACAGCCCGCCAAATGCCGTGCCGTCCTGCTTGAGCACACGCGAGCTCAGATCGGTCTCCATGCCGCCCAACGATTTCCGGGTGAGGATGTGCAACTTGACCGCGATGAGCGGACCGGCCTTCGGGTCGGTGAGGCGGTGCGGGGCGACGACGCGGCCGAACCGGTCGCCCAGATAGCTGCGCGCCCCGTGGATCGCGGTGATCTGGCCGTCCTTGGTGAACTTGTTGGCGACCTCACGGTCGCGCGCCGTCACCTCGGCAGCGATCGCGGCGTAGTCGAGCGGCACGACGTCGGGTACGTCGTTCATCGCCGATACCAACTCGCGCAACGTATTCGCGCTCACGAAGTCGACGCCGCGGTCGACGAATGCCTGCACGGGTGCCGGTGCGCCCGGCCGGATCCGCGACAGCACGTCGCGCACGCTGCGCGATGTGAGGTCCGGGTTCTGTTCCTGGCCGGACAACGCGAATTCCTTGGCGATGATGCGCGCGTTCAGGATGAACCACGTGTAGTCCTGGCCGGTCCGGCAGATGTGCTCAAGGGTGCCGAGTGTGTCGAATCCGGGATACAGCGGCACCGGAAGCCGATTTCCGTTGGCGTCCAACCATAGTGACGATGGCCCGGGGAGGATCCGAATGCCGTGGGCCGGCCAGATCGGATCGTAGTTGGTGATTCCCTCGGTGTAGTGCCACATCCGGTCGCTGTTGATGACGTGTGCGCCCGCCGCCTGTGAGATCCCAATCATCCGGCCGTCGACGTGGGCAGGCACACCGCTGAGCAGTTGCTCGGGCACCCGGCCCATCCTGGGCGGCCAGTTCTTGCGCACGAGTTCGTGGTTGCCGCCGATGCCGCCGCTCGCCACGATGACCGCCGACGCACGAAACTCGAACTCACCGACGACGTTTCGCGATGTGGCCACGCCGCGCGGCGCATTGGTGGCTTCCAGGACCGAGCCCCGGACCCCGGCCACCAGACCTTCGTTGACGATCAGCTCGTCGACCCGGTGCCGGTGAGCGAACCGCACCCGCACACTGTCGCGGATCCGGCGCGCGAACATCTCGACGAGCGCCGGGCCCGTCCCCCACGTGATGTGGAATCGCGGCACCGAATTGCCGTGGCCGAGTGCGTCGTACCCGCCCCGCTCGGCCCAGCCGACCAACGGGAAGGTCTGCAAACCGCGCGCCCGCAGCCAACTACGCTTCTCCCCCGCGGCGAAGTCGACGTAGGCGTGTGCCCACTCCCGTGGCCAGTGGTCCTCCGGGCGGTCGAAGCCCGCCGTGCCCAGCCAGTCCTGCAAGGCCAGTTCCTGACTGTCCCGGATCCCGAGCCTGCGCTGTTCGGGGCTGTCGACGAAGAACAGTCCACCAAAAGACCAGTAGGCCTGGCCGCCGAGGTTGGCGGCGTTCTCCTGGTCCACGATGAGCACACGGTGCCCACGCTCGACCAATTCGCACGCGGCGACCAGCCCGGCCAGACCCGCTCCCACGACGATGACATCGGCGTCTGCCATGAGACGCAAGAGTAGCGCGAGTCAGGCGGCGTCGGTCAGTACTGGATAGGGCCGCCATTGGTAGACCCCGGGCACGCTTCGGTGCAGCAAAGCCAGATCGATCGCGTCGAGCATCGCTTGCCGCGGCCCTGGCCTACGCAGGTGCCGTGCCGCGACGGCAACCCGCACCACGCCCGCACGGCGTGCGGTGCGCTCTGCCGACAGCACGAGCGTCCGGCACCACCACGGTTCGGTCAAAAAGCCCTCGCCGATGCCGAGCACGCGAGCGCGCACGGTGGTCCGACGCACCAGGTCGGTGACTCCGTTGAGCTCGGCCAACAAGCGAAAGCCGTTGCGCGGCAAGGCGACGACCGTCCCTTGCGAGGCGTTCCAGCCGGGCGCGGCGAACAGCCTCGTCCGCAGGCCCAGGTGCTCGAGCACGCGGTCGGCGCCCATGAGCCGCAGGTTCGCCTCGTGGGCGGGCAGGCTCGCGAACTCGCCGCGCCGCTTCTTGGTGGCGGCCTCGTCGTAGCCGTGCAGCACAACAGCGTCACCGGCGACGCGTCGCGCGGTCAGCCACTCTACGGTCGGGGCGTCGCGATCCAGCCGGTAACCGCCCTTGAGCCGCGGCGCCACCAGCAGGGAGGCCGGCACACCACGGGCATCGAGTTCCGCGCAGAACGACGCGACGTCGTCGCGCGTGCGGTCGCTGATCTGCGAGATCGAGACGATGAGTTGTCCGGTCACGTACACCAGTGTGGCAACGTCAGATGTCGCAACGGTTTCGAACACTCTGACGCGGAGTGTCCATTTGGCGATACCCGCTCAGGCGGGCAATACGGCTTCGATGGCCGCCACGACCTCGGGTGCATCGGGCTCGGTACGCGGCCGGAATCGGTTGGCCACCGTACCGTCGGGCGCCAGGAGGAACTTCTCGAAGTTCCACTGGATGTCACCGGCTTCCCCACTGCCGTCAGCGGTCTTGGTCAGCTCGGCGTACAGCGGATGGCGGTCGGGTCCGTTGACGTCGGTTTTGGCCAGCAGCGGGAACGTGACGCCGTATGTGGTCGAGCAGAACGTCTGGATTTCCTCGGCGGTGCCCGGCTCCTGGCCCATGAACTGGTTGCACGGCACCCCGATGACCGTGAGACCGCGCTCGCCGTACTCCTGCGCGAGCTTCTCCAGCGCGCTGTACTGCGGCGTCAGGCCACATTTGGAGGCCACATTGACCACAAGCGCGGCGCCGGGGGCCAACTCCGCCAGCGTGGTGGCGTTTCCGTCGAGGGTGGTCAGCGCAATGTCGTTGAGGCTCACGGGTTCGACGCTACCGGAGCTATCCGTCGAACAGGATCTTGCCCAGCCGCTCGACGGTCCCGATCGGGTCGCCGGATGTGTCGATCGCGTCATTGAGCCACAACAGCGAGAAGCCGTGCACCATCGACCACGCCGCGAGCGCCGCGGCATCGGGATCGGCCTTGGCCTTGGGGTCGGCGAGCGTGCCGACGCCGCGGTTGAGCTCGAAACCCGCCGCCGCGGCGGCTTCGACCAGTTCGGTATCGGCGTCGTCGTACAGCGACTTGTCGAACATCACCTCGTAGTGGCCCGGATGATCAAGGGCGAAGCGCACATACGCCTTGGCGGCATCGATGAACTGCGGCCTGGCCCCGTTCAGCGCCTCGGCCAGCAACCGGAACCCCTCGGCGGCGAGTGCGGTGAACAGGCCGCGCCGATCCGTGAAGTGATGTGCAGGCGCAGCGTGGGAGACGCCGGCTTCGCGCGCCAGTTCCCGTAGCGAGATGCCGTCCGCTCCGCGTTCGGCCACCAGGGTGGCGGCCTGCGCCAGGATCACGGCCTTGAGGTCGCCATGGTGATAACCCATGCGGCCATTCTAGCCCCGAAACTTGACAATGCCTAGATTGGCGCTACGTTAAATCTAGACACTGACAGGTTACGGAGGGCGTGGTGGCGGTATTCCTGACGTTGGTGCTGGGCACCATTGCTGCGCGCGGGCTCGGACTATTGGGCGTGGATTATGTCGACAGCTGGCCCGACGCGCTCGCGGTCGGACTGGCTGCGATGTTCGCCCTCACCGGTGTCGCGCACTTCGTGAACCCGTTGCGCCGCGACATGATCGCGATCGTGCCGCCGCGATTGCCCGCCCCCGGCGCGCTCGTCACCATCACCGGGGTGCTGGAACTCGCAGGCGCGGCCGGGCTGCTGTACCCGCCGACACGGGTGGCGGCGGCGGTGTGCCTGTTCCTGTTGATGCTGGCCATGTTCCCGGCCAATGTCTACGCGGCGAGGATGCCCGACCCGCCGAAGTCGATGACCTCGCGGTTAAGTGTCCGGACCGCCGAAGAGGCTGTCTACCTGGCCGCCGCCGTAATTGTCTGGGTCGGCGGCAGCCAGTAGCCAGGCGTACTGGAACGCGGCTTCCTTCCAGCGTTCATAGCGTCCACTGATACCGCCATGGCCAGCCGTCATCTCCGTCTTCAACAGCACCGGATGGCCGTCGGTTTTGATATGACGAAGTGCGGCAACCCATTTGGCCGGTTCGACGTAGTACACCCTGGTGTCGTTGAGCGACGTCATCGCGAGGATCGCCGGGTAGTCCTGCGCCGTGACGTTCTCGTACGGCGTGTACGACTTCATGTACCGGTAAACCTCGGGGTCCTCCAAGGGATTTCCCCACTCGTCCCACTCGGTGACGGTCAACGGCAGTGACGGGTCGAGGATCGTGGTGAGCGCGTCGACGAACGGCACCTGGGCCAAGATCCCGGCGAACAGGCCGGGAGCCATGTTGGCGACCGCCCCCATCAGCAATCCGCCCGCGCTTCCGCCGAGCGCCACCAGATTTTGCGGCCGCGTGATGTCGCCTGCGATGAGATGCTGTGCCACCGCGATGAAATCGGTGAAGGTGTTCCGCTTCTCCAACATCTTGCCGTGTTCGTACCACGGGCGGCCCAGCTCACCCCCGCCGCGGACATGGGCAATCGCGAACACCATGCCGCGATCCAGCAGCGACAGCCGCGCGATGGAGAACCGGGGGTCCTCACACGCTTCGTAGGCGCCGTATCCGTACAGCAGCGCAGGGGCCGGGAACTGCAGCCCGGCCCGGTGGATGATCGAGATCGGTACCCGGGCGCCGTCGGACGCGATGGCCCAATCCCGGCGTTCCACATACTCTTCGGGCCGGTAGTCACCGAGTACCGGCTGCTCGCGCAGCAGGGTTCGTTCCCCGGTGACGACGTCGAGGTCGTACACGCGGGCCGGGATGACGAACGACGTGGCGGCGATGCGCAGCTTCGGCGTCGACCAGTTCGGATTGCCGCCGAGGCCGGCTGCGGTGAGCTCGGACTCGAAAGTCAGCTCCTCGGCACGGCCATAGCCGCCATTGGCGTTGATCGGCCAGAGCTGGATCTTCGGCAGCGCATCACTGCGGTAGCTGACCACCAGGAACCCGTCGAACGCGTCGACCGCATCGAGGCGCACATCGTCGCGGTGCGCGATCAGCGGACGGAAGTCGTTGGGGTCATTGACGGGAGCGTCCACGAGAGCGAAGTTCTCCGCGCCGTCGTTGTGCAGGATGAGGAACCGGTCCTCACCACCGACGACGGCATGCTCGACGGAATACTCCACCAGGTCACGGCGCCCCCACACCGTGGTGAACTCGGCGTGCGGATCGGTCGCGTCGGCATACCTGACCTCGGTCGTGACGGCACTGCCCGACGCGATGAACAGGTATTTGTTGCTCCGGCTTCGGCCGATGCCGATCCAGAAGCGCTCATCGGCCTCGTGATACACCCGCTCGGCGGGCAGCCCCGAGCCGAGGCGGTGACGCCACACGGTGTCGGGCCGCCAGGCGTCGTCGACCGTGGTGTAGTACAGCGTGCGGTTGTCGGCCGCCCACGTACCTCCGGAGCCGATACCGGCGATCGTGTCCTCGTACAGCTCGCCGGTGCGTAAATCCTTGAACCTCAGCGTGTATCGCTCGTCGCCCTTGGTGTCGACCGAGTAGGCGAGGACGCTGCCGTCCAGCGTGACGGTTGCCGCGCCGAGCGCGAAGTACTCATGCCCTTCGGCCTCGACGTTCTCGTCGAGCAGCACCTGCTCGCCGGGTATCTCGGTGTGCTCGTCGAGCTGCGGTGGCGTCCAGTCGTCGGGGTCGGTGACCGGGCACCGGCAGTGGACTGCGTACTGCTTGCCCTCGAAGCTGCGCGCGTAGTACCACCACAGTTCGCGGCGCATGGGGACCGACAGGTCGGTCTCCTTGGTGCGTGCCTTGATCTCGTCGAAGATCTTCTGCCGCAACGGCTCGAGGTGCGCGGTGACGTCCGCGGTGTAGGCGTTCTCGGCTTCGAGGTGCGCGATCACCTCCGGATCGTCCTTGTCCCGCAGCCATTCGTAGGGGTCGATGAATACGTCGCCGTGGTGCTCACGGCGGTGGTTGGCACGCTTGGCCACCGGGGGTTTCACACTCATGCGCCGATCCAATCCGCGAATCGCAGGCCCGAAATCCGTTCGTATGCCTCGATGTATCTGTCTCGTGTCGCCCTCACGATCTCGTCGGGCAGCGGTGGTGGCGGGGTGTCGCCATGCCGGTCCCATCCAGACTCCGGGCTGGTCAGCCAATTGCGGACGAACTGCTTGTCGAAACTCTCCTGGACCACACCCTGCCGGTAGGACTCCGCCCGCCAGTACCGCGACGAGTCCGGGGTGAACACCTCATCGGCCAACACCACGTTGCCGTCCTGATCGACCCCGAACTCGAACTTGGTGTCCGCGATGATGACGCCCTTGGTCAACGCGTGGTCAGCGCCCTGCACATACGTCTGCAGCGTGCGCTCGCGCAGCTGGTTGGCCAACACCGGGCCGACCAGATCGATCACCTTGTCGAACGAGATGTTCTCGTCGTGCTCACCGAGCTCGGCCTTGGTGGCCGGCGTGAACAGCGGTTCGGTGAACTTGCTCGCCTCCCCCAAACCCGGCGGCAACGGGATGCCACATACCGAGCCGGACTTCTCGTAGTCGATCAGGCCAGAACCGGTCAGGTAGCCGCGGGCCACACACTCGACCGGCAGCATCTCGAGTTGGCGCACCACCAGCGCGCGGCCCAACACCTCTTCGGGGATCCGGGGATCGTCCGGCGGGCCGCCCAGATGATTGGGAACGTCGAGATAGTCGAAGAAGAACACGCTCATCGCGGTCAGGATCCGGCCCTTGTCCGGAATCGCGGAGTCGAGGATGTAGTCGTACGCCGAGATACGGTCGCTTGCCACGAAGAGCAGGTGCTGATCGTCGATGCGGTACAGCTCGCGGACTTTGCCGCTGGCCAGATGCTGGTAGTCGGACAGAGCAGGGCGCATCGGGCCAGCCTATGTGTTGGGATCGGTGCCATGAGATCGCGGTACCTGCCCTATGCGACCCGACCCGGCCGGTTGCTGGCCCAGCTGTTCAGCGATGTGGCGGTCATCATCTGGACCGCGGTGTGGGTGCTGGTCGGCATGGCCGTGTATTCGGCCGTCGCCACCATCGCCGAAGTCGGCAGGCAGGTCGAGACGGGCGCCAACGGCGTCGCCGACAACCTCAGCTCGGCCGGCGACAACACCGACGACTTTCCGCTGGTCGGCGACACCCTGAGCAAGCCATTGCGGGCAGCCAGCGATGCCGCGCTCGACATCGCGGGCGCAGGCCACAACCTCGACACCACCGCGAGCTGGCTCGCGTGGGTGCTCGCGCTGGCCGTGGCCGGGGCGCCGATCCTCTTCGTCGCGATGCCATGGCTGTATCTGCGCGTGCGGTTCTTCCGGCGCAAGTGGACGGCGATCACCCTGGCCTCGACCGCGGCGGGCGAGCAGCTGCTGGCCCTGCGTGCACTGGCCAACCGGCCGCTGGCCAAGCTCACCGCGGTGTCCGACGACCCCGTCGGCGCGTGGCGCAGCCAAGACCCGGCCGCCATTCGCGGCCTCGCCGCCCTCGAACTCCGCTCAGCCGGCATGAGCCTGCGCCGCATCCAGTGATTTGTGCACCGCAAGCGGCGGTGAGCGCCGGTCGCGGTGCACAAATCGCAGGGGTGGGAACCGTTTGAGGGGTGCACACCGTCCAAACGGGCATGCTCGACGACTATTTGCGTGACAACGACGGCGTAATCACCTTGGCCCAGGCGCGGCAGGCGGGCTTGAGCCAAGATGCGGTGAATCGCAGAGTCAGGTCCGGGCGATGGCTCCGCTGCTCTCCTGGCGTGTATTTCGCCGACGACCGGCCGTTCACCGACGCCGCACGCATCCGGGCAGCGGTGTGGTCGTTGGGACCCGCGGCCACGGCGAGCGGGCTGGCTGCCGCATGGTGGCACGACGTCACGAAATACCCGCCGGAGTCGGTCGAGGTCACCGTCCCGAGAGTCAGCAATCACCGGCCGAGGTTCGGCACCCGGATACGGCGCCGCGACCTCGGCCCCGCCGACATCGTCGAACGCCGAGGCCTGCGAATCACGTCGCTGCCGCTGACCGTCGTAGAAGCCGCGGCCAGACGAGGTGGCGGCGCCAAACTCATGGACTCCGCGCTGCAGCGTCATGTCGAGCTGCGAGAGCTGTGGCGGGCTCATCTGCGTAACAAGGGCAGGCATGGTTCACCTGCCGCGCGCAGGCTGCTCATCGCGGCCGACGACGGCGCCCGGTCTGCGGCCGAGCGTCTGTTGGTCAAACTTTTGCGCGATGCGAAGATCACGGGCTGGAAGGCCAACCGTCGTGTCGGCCGGTATGTGGTCGACGTCGCGTTCCCCGGCTTGAAGATCGCGATCGAAACCGACGGCTGGGCGTTCCACAGTGACCAGGAGGACTTCCAGCAAGATCGCGTCAAGCAGAACGAGCTCGCGCTGATGGGCTGGCAGGTTTTGCGGTTCACGTGGCTGGACCTGACCGAGTATCCGCAGCGGGTCGTCGGCGAGATCGGGTTCGCTATCCGGTCCCGTGCAGGCGCCGCAGCCAGCTTCCGAAGGGATGACGCACGGTGACCGAACCCATGCGGACCCGGCCGCGCACGATCAGGTGCAGCTGACTCGACGGCGGGCTCGTGCGCACCTTGACCGTGGCGCTGCCCGCCACGGCGTTGACCCCGTTGAGGTCGGCGGTGGCCGCCGTGGGCACGATGAATTCGGTCGAGCTGCAGTAGTCGTCGATCACGATCTCCACGACGGGCCCCGGCAGGACCGCAGCGGTGAAGTCCAGCGTGGTGCTGCACATCCGCGTGGTCAGGTGCAATGCAGGCGCCACCGTCCACTGGCCACGCCGCACGATCGAGGACATCCAGCCGCGCAGTTCCTCGGGAGTTCCGACGGAGGGGTGGGGCATCGGAGGCGCCGCGGGCAAGGCCATCGGCAGGTCGGCCACGACGGCACTCAGCTCGCCGCGAGTGCGTGCCGCCAGCGCGGAGTCGTACCGCTCACTGAACTCGTCGAGCGTGAGCATGCCTTCCGCTACCGCGCGTTCGAGGAGCTGTCCGACCTTCGCCCGCTCGGCGTCTGAGACTCGGAGATGGTCATTTCGGCCTGAGTCCATGTTCTGAGATTAGGCGAACACCCTGTCGCGTTTGTGCCGCGACGGACACGATGCCGGTAGCCATGACCGCCGCGAACGCTTCTGGCTTCACGAGTCGAGCTCGACCACCAGGTGCCGAATGCCGGTGTGGCGGTTACTGCGGGTCCATTCGACGGGCTTGACCAGGCGCGCCGTGCCGAATCTGGCCAGCAGCTCCTCGAACAGCACCCGCAACTCGAGCCGGGCCAGGTTCGCACCGAGGCAGTAGTGCACACCCTGGCCGAAACCCAAGTGCGGATTGGGTTTTCGCGTGACGTCGAAGACATCTGCATGTGCGAACACCGCGGCGTCCCGGTTCGCCGAGCCCTCCCAGATCTGGACTTTCTGCCCGGCTTCGATATCGCAGCCGCCCAAGGTCACCGGGCGGGTTGCGGTGCGCCGCTTGGATGGCGACGGGGATGTCCAGCGCACCATCTCCTCGATCGCGGTCGGCAGCAGCGACATGTCCGCACGCAACAACGCCAGCTGTGCGGGGTTCTCGATCAACGCCAACAGCCCGCCCGCCACCGAGTTGCGGGTGGTCTCGGCGCCCGCACTGAACAGCAGGCTGAAGAACAGATACAGCTCCAGGTCGGACATGTCCGCGTCGGTGGCATTGGCGACCACCGACAACATGTCGTCGGTGGGCTCGGCGCGTTTGGCCGCGATGAGTTCCTGCCCATAGGCATACATCCGCGAGCCGGCTTCCTCGGCCGACATCTGCCCCACCGACGCCGTCCGCGAACCGCCGAAGTCGAACTGCGGCTCGATCGCGTGAAACAACCAATGCCGTTCGGATTCGGGCACTCCCAGCAGAATGCAGATCATCTGCATGGGCAGTTCGGCGGCCACGTCGACCAGGAAGTCGAATGGTTCGCCTGGCACGACACCGTCCAGCAGACGACGTGCCCGGGCACGCAGATCGTCCTCGACCCGTTTGATCATCCGCGGGGTCAGTCCGGAGCTGACCAGCCGGCGGATCTCGGAATGCCGCGGGTCGTCCATCATGTTGAGCACCTGGCCCGCGATGGCCAGATCCTGCAGCAGGGTCCCGCCGTAGGGCCGCGAGCCGCCGGTCACCGACGAGAATGTCGCCGGATCACGCAGTACCGCAAGGGTTTCGGCGTATGTCGCGACCGACCAGAAGCCTTCGCCGTCGGGGGTGTGCTCGGTGGGCTCGTGCCAATACACCGGCGCCTGCTGCCGATGCTGCTCGAACAACGCATGCGGGAAACCGTCGGCGAAGTTGTCCAGGTCGGTGAGGTCGGCCGGCATCACAGCGTCACAAGATCGCGCCCGACGTGTACTTGGCGGCCTCGGGGTAGCGGCTCACGAGGTCGTCGACCGCCGCGACGACGCCGTCGACCTGGGCGCCCGCCGCGCCGGTGAACGCCTGCTTGTCGGCGAGTGCGGCCTCAAGCGCCGCGCGATCCAGCGGCAGCCGCGGATCGGCTGCGAGCCGGTCGAGCAGATCGGGTTCCTGGCCTTTCTCCCGCATGGCCAGGGCCACCGCGACGGCATGTTCCTTGATGACCTCGTGCGCGGCTTCGCGGCCGACGCCCGCGCGAACCGCCGCGATCAGGATCCGCGTGGTTGCCAGGAACGGCAGATAGCGGTCGAGCTCCCGCTGGATCACCGCCGGGTAGGCGCCGAACTCGTCGAGCACGGTCAGGAAAGTCTCGGTCTGCCCGTCGATCGCGAAAAACGCGTCGGGCAGCGCGACACGACGCACGACCGAACAGAACACGTCGCCCTCGTTCCACTGCGCACCGGCCAGTTCGGCGGCCATCGAGGCGTATCCGCGCAGTACCACCTGCAACCCGTTGACACGTTCGCAGGAGCGCGTGTTCATCTTGTGCGGCATGGCCGACGAGCCGACCTGGCCGGGCGCGAAGCCCTCGGTCACCAGCTCGTGGCCGGCCATCAGCCGGATGGTGTGCGCGAGTGACGACGGACCCGCACCCAGCTGAACCAGAGCCGACACCACGTCGTGGTCGAGCGACCGCGGATAGACCTGTCCGACGCTCGTGAAAACCTCTGTGAAGCCGAGGAATTCAGCGACTCGGCGTTCCAGTTCGGCGAGCCGGCCGACATCGCCGTCGAACAGGTCGAGCATGTCTTGCGCGGTACCCATCGGCCCCTTGATCCCGCGCAGCGGGTACCGGTCGATCAGCTCACGCAGGCGCGTGAGCGCGATCAGCGTCTCCTCGGCGGCCGACGCGAACCGCTTGCCGAGGGTCGTGGCCTGCGCGGCGACGTTGTGACTGCGCCCGGCCATGACCAGATCGCGGTAGACCACCGACCGCTCGGCGAGCCTGGCCACCACCGCGACGCCGTGGGAGAACACCAGCTCGAGCGAGCGGCGGATCTGCAGTTGCTCGACGTTCTCGGTGAGGTCGCGGCTCGTCATGCCCTTGTGCACGTGCTCATGGCCGGCCAGCGCGTTGAACTCTTCGATGCGCGCCTTGACGTCGTGACGGGTCACGCGCTCGCGCGCGGCGATCGAGGCGAGGTCGACGTTCTCGAGCACGCGCTCGTAGTCTTCGACCACCCCGTCGGGCACCGCGACCCCGAGTTCGGCCTGCGCGCGCAGGACGGCGAGCCACAGGCGGCGCTCGGCGATGATCTTGGCCTCGGGCGACCAGATCGCGACCATCTCGTCGCTGGCGTAGCGGTTGGCCAGAACATTCGGAATCGTCACGAACACACAGCTTACGGGGCGGGTGAGGCAGTCTTGAGACATGCACTTCATCGGCCTGGACCTCGCCTGGGGCGAGCGCAAGCCCACCGGCGTCGCCGTCGTCGACGAGGACGGCCGGCTCGTACACGTGTCGGCTCAGACCGACGACGCCAGCATCATGGCCGCGGTCAAGCCGTTCACCAGCGACGATTGTGTGGTCGGCATCGACGCGCCGCTCATCGTGACCAACCCGACCGGCAACCGTCCCGGCGAGGCCGCCCTCAATCGGGATTTCCGCGCGTTCGAAGCGGGCGCGCACCCGTCGAACACCGGAAAGCCCGAGTTCGCCGACACTCCGCGCGGGGCCCGGCTCGCGACGGCGCTCGACCTGGACCTCGATCCCCACACCGCGCGGACCCGGCGGGCGCTCGAGGTGTATCCCCACGCGGCATCGGTCGCGTTGTTCCGTCTGGGCCGCACGCTGAAATACAAGTCGAAGCCGGGGCGCACGTTCGAGCAGTTGCGGTCGGAGCTGTTGCGGCTGATGGAGCTGATCGCCGGTTTGCGGCACGCCGAGGTCGCGCTGCAGGTCGCGGGCAACGAGCAGTGGCAGGAGCTGTATCAATCCGTGGAGGCCGCGACGACCAAGAGCGAGCTGCGGCGTGCCGAGGATCCGGTCGACGCGGTGTTGTGCGCGTACGTCGCTTTGTACGCCACCAGGAGGCCCGACGACGTCACGATCTACGGCGACGTCGACACGGGCTACATCTTGACGCCGACGCTGCCGGAGGATTTGACGCCGCATTCCGCGATGCCGCCCGCGGTTGCCGAGTACGCGGCGCGTCGCCCGGCCCTGGTGACGGCCACCGGGCACTACCTCGAGTTGGTGACCGGCCTGCTCGACGATGCGGGTATCAACTACCTGAGCATCACCGGGCGCACCAAGAGCGTGGAGTCGTTCGCGGCCAAGGTCACCCGTACCGTCAACGGCGAGCCGATGTACACCGACCCGCTGGTGGAGATCACCGATCAGGTTGGCTTGCGGGTGATCACGTACCTGCGCGAGGACGTCGACGCGGTCGCCAATCTGCTCGCCGAGGAGATGCGGCTGCTCGACGACCGCGACATGGGCGCCGAGACCGCACGCGAGGGCCGATGGGGTTATGCCAGTAGGCATCTGCTGATCGGCGTCGAAGGCGAGCAGCAGCCCGCCTCGATCCAGGTCCGCACGGTCCTGCAACACGCCTGGGCGGAGTTCGAGCACGATGTGCGCTACAAGGGATCGATTCCGGCCGAACACGTCACCGAGTTGGACCGGCGATTCACCCTGGCGGCCGGGCTACTGGAGCTGGCCGACCGCGAGTTCACCGAAATCCGGGAACGGCTGCGCACCACCATGACCGAGGACGAAACCGACTTCTCGACCGATTCGCGCATCCCGACGCCCGTGCTGGCCACCTACCTCGGGAACCGCTACGCCGACGCCGGTTGGTCGCGCACCGATCACTACGGGTGGATCTCCGGGCTGCTCCTCGAGCTCGGCATCACGTCGCTCGACGCGTTGACGGCGGTGCTGGACTCCGTCGACGCCGATGAGATCAACCGCGTCATGGATTACCGGTATCCGCCGGGCGCAGTGCGCCGCCTCGACGACGCGCTGCTGGCCGTGTTCGGCGATCGCTACGTGGGCCTACAAGGCAATTCGCATCGAATCCCACTGTTGCAGAACCGGATCGGACGGCTGCGCGGCAAGCCTTAAGGCGCGTCGCTCAGATGGGTCGGATCGATCACGCCGGGCCCGCGAATTCCGAGTTGCCGGTTGATCGCCATGGTGATGAGGAACAGCACGATGCCGATGACGATCAGCGCGAGCGCCAGGAAGTACTGTTGCGCAGGCCGGCCGGAGGTCGGCAACACCAGGTACAGCGACGCGACGAAGCCGATCACCGGCAGGATCGTCGGGGTCTTGAAATGACTGCCGTCCTCGCGAACGTCGCGGCGCAGCACCAGCACCGCGACGTTGACGGTGGCGAACACCGCGAGCAGCAGCAGCGAGGTGGTGCCGCCCAGTACGGATATGGCGTTGCTGCTCGCGAATGCCGAGACGTAGAAGATCAGCCCGAACGCGATCAGGGTGGTGAATGCGATTGCGACCCAAGGGGTGCGGCGCCGCGGGGCCACGGTCCCGAGCACCGGGGGCAGCACGTGCTGGCGGGCCATGCCGTAGATGAGCCGGCTGGCCATCAACATGTTGATGAGTGCGGTGTTGGACACTGCGAACATCGAGATGATCGGCAGGATCTGCTGGAACGGCAGTCCGGGCGCGGCCGTTTCGACCACCTTGACGAGCGGTGAGTTGGCTGCGGCGAGTTCGCCGACCGGCACAAGTGCCACCGCGATGACGGCGACGACGACGTAGACGACACCGGCGATTCCCAGACCGGAGAGCAGCACCTTGGGGAAGATCCGTACCGGATCCTTGGTCTCCTCGGCCATATTGACGGAGTCTTCGAAACCGACCATGGCGAAGAATGCCAGCGACGTCGCGGCGGTGACCGCGAGGAAGGCGTTCTTCTCCTCGGCGGTCTCGAACGCGACGACGCGCGCGAAGTCGACGTCGGCACCGCTGAGAATCGCCCACAGCCCGACGAGGATGACGATGGCCAGGCCGGTGATCTCGATGATGGTGAGAATGACGTTGAGCACGACGCTTTCGGTGACGCCACGGAGGTTGACCGCCGCGATCACCGCCATGAACAGCAGCGCGATCAGGACGACGCCGATCTTCTCCCAGCTGAAGATGTGATTGAAGATCTGCTCGATGGCATCGAAGAAGCTCACCGCGAAGAACCGCGAAGCGGTTGAGGCAGAGGTGATTCCGGAACACATCACCACGAACGCCACGAGGAACGTCACGAATTGGATTCCGAAAGCCTTGTGCGCGTATAACGCCGCACCGGCGGCCTGCGGATATTTGGTGACCAGTTCGAGATAGCTGAACGCGGTGATGGTCGCGATGAGGAATGCGACCAGGAACGGAAGCCATGCCGCGCCACCGACTTCCTTGGCCACCTGACCCGTCAGGGCGTACACACCCGTACCGAGAATGTCTCCTACGACGAACAACAGC
Source organism: Mycobacterium venezuelense (assembly GCF_054919535.1). NCBI lineage: Bacteria > Bacillati > Actinomycetota > Actinomycetes > Mycobacteriales > Mycobacteriaceae > Mycobacterium > Mycobacterium venezuelense. Next base: position 131,405 of record NZ_JBONDW010000010.1, on the reverse strand, counting down.
AACAGGCCCGGGCCCATCACGCGCCGCAACTGCGGCTGCTGCTCAACGGTTTCTGGTTGAGACATACCCCCTCCTTCGCTCGGTCAGACGCGTACCGCCCGATCGTCGACGGGCGCGAGCACGTCGATCACATCGATCAGCGTGGCACGTGCACTGGCCCGTGGCCCGTCCCCGTCGTCCACCAGCGATGCAACCACGGCTCCGTCGACCGCGCACACCAGAGCGGTGACCAGCTCGGCCCGGACCGAACGTCCGGACCGTTCCACCACCTCCACGACCGCGTCAGTGCGCTGCTGCAGTATTCGGCGCTGGATGTCACGTAAGCCGGGTTGCCGTGCGCACGCGATGTACCGCTCGTACCGGGAGATCAACTGCTCGGTGATGCGCGTTTCGGGCGACTCGCCGACCAAGAGATCCACCAGGATGTCGGCCGTCGACTCGGCGCCGCGACGGCGCCTCGACAGTGCGGCGACCCCCGCTTGCAGCTGCTCGGCTTCCCGCGTCCCGATGTACTCGACCGCCTTGGCGATGAGGTCGTCCAGCGAGGAGAAGTAGTACGTCGTCGACGCCAGCGGCAGGCCCGCGCGCCGTGCCACTGCGCGGTGCCGGACGGCGTCGAAGCCGCCCTCGCACAGCAAGTCTGCGGCCGCCCTGACGAGGGCGTACCGCCGACGCTCCCCCTTAGGAGTGACCGCTGCCGTCACCTTGATCATGCTGCCAGGATGACCCGCGTCACATGGGGCTTTCGGCCAATCATCAGGCTTTACTCAGGTTTTGCACCGCCGATTGTGCCATTGGTCGCTGCGGGTCTCGGCGATGGCAAGATGGCCCGCATGCCTACCTTGAGCCGTCGCGCGGTGCTGCGCCTTGGCGTCGGTGCCGCCGCCGGTGCCGCAGGCGCCTTGGCCCTCGGGTCGGGCCCCGCCGCGGCCGCGCCGACGTATGTCACGGGCTCGTTCGTGTCGGCCGCGCGTGGTGGCGTCAACACGAATTGGGCCGTCGCCCGCCCGCCGGGCCAGACCGGCGCCCTACGCCCCGTGATCGCACTGCACGGCAAGGGCCAGGACGCCGCGGGGGTGATGGCGGGCGGGGTCGAACAGGGCCTGGCCGAAGCGGTCGCGGCAGGGCTGCCGCCGTTTGCCGTCGTCGCGGTCGACGGTGGCGGAAGCTATTGGCACAAACGGGCATCCGGTGAGGACTCGGGCGCGATGGTGTTGGACGAGTTGATCCCCATGCTCGGCGAGCAGGGTTTGGACACCTCTCGGGTGGCGTTCCTCGGCTGGTCGATGGGCGGCTATGGCGCGCTGCTGCTGGGGTCGCGGATGGGCCCGGGCCGCACCGCCGCGATCTGCGCCGTCAGCCCTGCGCTGTGGACATCATCCGGCGCGGCCGCACCCGGCGCCTTCGACAGCGCCGAGGATTACGCCGCCAACAGCGTGTGGGGTGCGTCAGCGCTCGGGTCCATTCCGATCCGGATCGACTGCGGCAGCAGCGATCCGTTCTATTCGGCGACCAAGCAGTTCATCGCACAACTCCCCAATCCGCCCGCCGGCGGCTTCTCCCCCGGTGGGCACGACGGCGGGTTCTGGAGTTCTCAGTTGCCCGCCGAGCTGACGTGGATGGCGCCGCTGCTCGTCGCCTAGACGCTGATCCGCCCCTCGGCCGCGGCCAGACCGATATCGGTACGGAAGTGGCTGCCCGGCAACCGGATTGACTTTATGAGCGTGTAGGCGGCATCGCGCGCGGCAGGCAGGTCCGCACCGGTGCCGACCACCGAAAGCACGCGGCCGCCGGAGGACACCACCGCCCCGTCGTCGCGGCGGGCGGTACCCGCGTGCAGCACGCCGTCGGCCTCCGATCCGTGGATGACGTCACCGACACGGGGACGGCCGGGATAGTTCTCGGCCGCGAGCACCACTGTGACGGCGTACCCGTCGCGCCACTGCAGTTCCCCGAACGACGCCAGCTGACCGGTCGCGGCCGCCCGCAGGAGTTGCCCGAGCGGCGATTCCAGCAGCGCCAGCACCGACTGAGTCTCGGGATCGCCGAAGCGGCAGTTGAATTCAACCACCGCGGGGCCGTTGCTCGTGATCGCCAGGCCGGCGTAGAGCAGGCCGGAGAACGAGCTGCCGCGCGTAACCAGCTCGGCCGCAACGGGTTTGACGATCTCCTCGACGATCTGGGTGGTCACCGATTCGGGCAGCCAGGGCAGCGGCGCGTAAGCGCCCATACCGCCCGTGTTGGGCCCGGTGTCGCCGTCTCCGACGCGCTTGAAGTCCTGGGCGGCCAGCAGCGGCACCACCGTCTCGCCGTCGACGACGCAGAACAGCGATACCTCGGGGCCGTCCAGGAAGGATTCCAGCAACACGGGGTGACCCGAGTCGAGCAGGCTCGCGGCGTGCGCCCGCGCGGCGTCGCGGTCGGCGCTGACCACCACACCCTTGCCTGCTGCGAGGCCGTCGTCTTTGACCACCCAGGCTGCCTGGCCGGCAGGTGGCCCGAACCGGTCCAGCGCGGCGTCGAGGTGGGCCGGGTTGTCGACGATCTCACTACCCGCGGTGCGCACTCCGGCCGCGGCCATGACGTCCTTGGCGAATGCCTTCGACCCTTCGATGCGCGCAGCGTCCTTGGTCGGGCCGAAACAGGCGATTCCGGCGGCGCGCACGGCGTCTGCCACCCCGAGCACGAGTGGCACCTCAGGACCGACGACCACCAGGTCGCTGCCGATGCGCTGCGCCAGTTTCACGACGGCCTCGCCGGACGTGATGTCGACGTCGTACTGGTCGGCGATGACCTCGGTGCCAGCGTTGCCCGGGGCGACGGCCAATTCCTCGACCGCCGGGTCCCGGCGCAGAGCCAGCAGCAGGGCGTGTTCACGGGCACCGGATCCGATTACGAGGACGCGCACGGAGCTAAAGCGTAGTCCCAAGCCGCGGGCATACACTTGACGCCGAGGTGTATGGTCTGACTATGACGCAGAGCACATGTCCGTTCGGGCCCGGCAGCGATGTCCCCCCAGTCGCTCCGCTCCTACCCCCGGGGATCGACTTCACCGACCCCGACGTCCTCCTACAGGGAATCCCGGTGCGGGAGTTCGCCGAGCTGCGCAAGACCGCCCCGGTGTGGTGGAACGAGCAGGGCGAATCGATCTTCAACGACGGCGGTTACTGGGTGATCAGCCGCCATGCGGACGTCAAGGCCATCTCCCGCAACAGCGGGGACGTATGGTCAACGAACGCCAAGGGCGCGGTCATGCGGCTGCCCGATGGCATCACCGCCGATCAGCTCGACCTGACCAAGGCGCTCCTGATCAACCACGACGCGCCCGAACACACCAGGCTGCGCAAGCTCGTCTCCCGGCTGTTCACCCCGCGCTCGGTCGCCGCCCTGGAAGAGAAGCTGGCGATCGCCGCCCGCGACATCGTCGCCGCCGCCAAGGAGAAAGACAGCGGCAATTTCGTCGACGACGTCGCGATGAGCCTGCCGCTGCAGGCCATCGCCGATCTGATCGGCGTCCCGGAGGAGGACCGGGAGAAGATCTTCCACTGGTCCAACTGCATCATGAACACCGACGACCCCGATTTCGACAGTGACCCGACGACGGCCAACGCCGAGTTGATGGGCTACGCCTACACCATGGCCGAGCAGCGCCGGAAGTGCCCGGCCGATGACATCGTCACCCGGCTGGTACAAGCCGATATAGATGGCGAGTCACTCCAAGACGTGGAGTTCGCGTTCTTCGTGATCCTGCTGGCGGTGGCCGGCAATGAGACCACGCGCAACGCGATGACCCACGGCATGAACGCATTTCTCGAAAACCCGGACCAGTGGGAGCTTTTCAAGCGCGACCGGCCCGACACCGCCATCGAGGAGATCATCCGGTGGGCGAGCCCGGTGCACTGTTTCCAGCGCACCGCCATGGTCGACACCGAGGTCGGCGGCGTCACCATCCGGGCGGGTCAGCGTGCGGGGCTGTTCTACAGCTCGGCGAACTACGACGAAGAGGTGTTCGACAACCCCTTCCAGTTCAACATTTTGCGTAACCCCAACCCGCACCTCGCGTTCGGCGGCAACGGCGCGCACTTCTGCATCGGTGCCAACCTGGCCCGGATGGAAATCAAGCTCATGTTCAACGAGATCGCCGATCAGATCCCCGACATCGCCAAGCTCGGCGAGCCGCAACGTCTTCGGTCGGGGTGGATCAACGGGGTCAAGGACCTGCAGGTCTCCTATCGGTAGCTGGACTACGATGCCGGGATGCGCACCCACGGCTGGGCCGGCTCAGCACCGGCTACTGACGACGAGGCCGTCGCGCGCATCCTGACCGCCGCCAGCAAGGCGATCGACGAGCGGGGCGCCGATTTCTCCATCGCCGACGTCGCGCGCACGCTCGGCGTCACGAGGCAAACCGTCTACCGGTACTTCCCCAGCACCGAGGCTCTGCTGGTGGCTGCCGCGGTGCATGCGGCAAGCGACTTCCTCGACCGGCTGGCCACCCATCTGCAGGGCATCACCGATCCCGTCGACGCGGTGGCCGAGGCGATCGCCACCGCGCTCGAGTGGCTGCCCAAGGACAAGCACATCGGCCTGCTCATCGCTCCGGGTCGCCCCAACGCGCACACCGAATCGGTGACGTCGGACGTGGCCGTGGACTTCGCGCGGGCGATGTTGCGCAAGTTCGACGTGGACTGGGCCGGCCTGGGTTACCGCGACGCCGACCTCGACGAGCTTGCCGAACACCTGCTGCGGATCATCCAGTCGTTCGTCATCGACCCGGGCCGGCCACCGCGCACCGGTGAGGCGCTGCGCGACTATCTGCGGCGCTGGGTGGGCGCGGCCGTCGTGACGACGGACCCCGCGAACAGCCGCTGACGCTTCCGAAATAGAGCGATATCGCCCGCGATATCGCAGTTGAAAACCGTGTCCGCACTTCCGGACAGGTACGGATGTGGCGGATGTGACGCCGGAGTCGTCACACCACCGTCAACGGCAACGACTTCCTCGGCTCGAACTGGAACGTAGCACCGCCGCTCACCTTCGCCACCGCAACCTCGCCGAATTCCTTTGCCGGGGTCTCGCTTTCGAACACTCGCGCAGTCCAGTCGGACTCCGAGCCGATCACCTCGACGTTCAGACGAGGGTCGACGCCCGCGACGATCGCCTGCAGCGGACGTGTCTCGCCAGGCGTCACGAGCGACACCCACGCGCCGTCCTCGTGCGCGGGGGAACGACGCACCGAGACTGTGTCGGGCCCGAATTCGGCGGTGACATAGGCCATCGGGTTCAGCAGCGGGTGGAGTTCGAGTACCCGGACCGCGCCCTCGATGCCGCCGGGCAGTTCCAGCGCCCGGTGGATGCGCTCGGCGCCCAGGCCTGCCACGCCGATCAGCTGCTTGGTGCAGATGTCGGCCGCGAGCGCGGTGTCCGCCTCGGCGCGCGCACCGACGGCGATGACGTACGACAGGTTGAGCAGATGCATCTGCAGGCACACCTCGTCGGCAATCCGGACCAGGGCGGAATGCGAGAACGCGGCGAAATCGAAATCCGACAGCAGCGGGCCGGAGTAGTCGGCCTGCCCCTCGTCGGACGGATCGATCGGATCGAGTTCGGTTTGGGCGGCGCGGGTTCGGCGGATCACGTCGAGGGCCGGAAGGTCGGGTACCTCGGGGTAGGACTCGTCGATGATCACGGTCCACGCGCAGTGCGGATGCCGGTCGGCGGGTGTGCGCGGCGGCCGGTGGATCGGCCGGATCTGGGCTTTGCGGTTGGTGGCCAGCGCCGTTGCGTCGAACGTGGGGTCCTCGATGTCGTGGCACATGCCGCGCACGTAATCCTCTCCCATCGGCTCGACATCGAGCAGGGCGCCGCAATGATCGAGGTGGAATTCACCGTGCCAGCGGTCGTGCACGGTGTAGCGGAAGTCCATGAACTGCGGCGGCGCACCGATGTCGAGCTGCAGACCCTTGAAGATCGTGATGACGTCGACGCCCTCGTAGTTCAGCGCCTTCTGCATGCGCTTGGTGTAGACGGGGCTGGCCGCCATCCATTCCTCGATGGCGATCTGCAGCATCTCTTCACGTCCGAAACTGCTGATGCACCAAGCCATTCCGGACCGGTCGATCATCTGGCCCATGAGCAGCAGCTCAGGCACCAGCTTGACCAACTGGTCGTGGGTTAGTGCCGCATACCTACTTGTCATCGAGCGTCGTCCCCGTATTCATCTTGACCGCGGCGTTCACGTTCGCGCGCCGGTCCTCGGCCTCGCCCTTCTCGGCCGCCTTGCGCCGCTTGGCCACCACCTTCGACACAGTGCCGTTGAGCGCAGAGCCGAGGGGGAAGCCGAGGTACTGGGTGAGGAATATCGCGATGTCCTTGAGCTCTTCCTCGGTGAACTCACCGTTGAGCAACGCGGCATTGACCTGGATCTCGGCGAGGTCCTGCAATCCGACGGCGGTCACCGCGGACAACGTCATGAGCCGCTTCTCGCGCATGGACAGCCCGGGTTTGGTCCAGATGGTGCCGAAAAGGTGGTCGACGGTGAGATCGAAGTACGGGTCTCCCTCGATGTTGGGCATCTCCCAGCCGTAAACCTCGTTCATCTTGGCCAGGCCCTTGGCCCGCAGTTCGTCCATACCTGTCACTCCTTCGTGTGCGGTACGCCCAGCCCGTCGGCGAGCCGCTGCAGGGCCACCTGAGCCAATGGAAGATCAACTCCGACAACGTCTCCCAGCCCGAGCGCCAAGCTGAGGTCCTTTTCACCGAGACCACGGGTGTGGGTGAACGCATCGTAGAGCCAGTGGTCGGGCGTCAACTGGGACATGTTGTCGCGCACCATGATGGCCCCCGGACCACCGGTCAGCGCATCGGTGTGCCGGACCACGCGGCCCAGCGCCTGCACGTCCAGCCCGGCGGCCTCGGCCAGCTTCATCGCCTCGCATGCCGCGGCGTAGGAGGTGAAGGTCAACATGTTGCGGGCCAGCTTCATCCGTGTCCCCGCGCCTGGCTCACCGGCATGGATCACCATAGACGCGAACTGCTTGAACGCCGGCTTGATTCGTTCATAGACGGGACGCTCGGCGCCGACCATGATCGCGAGCTCACCCTTCTCCGCGGCTCCCCCGCCGCCGCTGACCGGAGCATCGACGACGTGGATGCCCTGCGGTTTGAGCTGAGCTGCCAGCTCCACCGCCGTGGTGTCGCTGATCGTGGAGTGGATCGCGATGACGGTGTCGGGCTTGACCTTCGATGCCAGCTGCCCAACCACGTCGCGCACCTGCTCGTCGTTGAGCACGGTCACACTGATGATGTCGGCCTGAGCAACATCCGTGACATCGTCCGCCAAGGACGCACCCAGCTCGGCCAACGGCGTCATCGCCTCGGTGCGCACGTCGTAGACGATGACCCCGCCCGGCCACTCGACGAGCCGTTTGGCCATCGGCGCGCCCATGTTCCCAAGGCCGATGTATCCGTATCGCTGCGGAGTCATGACCGGATGATCTGTCCGCCGTCGACATTGAAGATCTGGCCCGTGATCCAGCTGGCCTGATCGGACAACAGGAACAGGCACATGCCGACCAGATCCTCTGGCTGCCCCATGCGCGACAGCGGAATGCCCTTGACGATGTCGGCGACCATCTCCTGCGGCGTGGTCGTCCGGTTGGCCTCGGTGTCGATCGGACCGGGTGCGATCGCGTTGATGCGGATGTTCTGACCACCCAGCTCGGTGGCCAGCTGCTGAGTCAGGCCGTTGATGCCGACCTTGGCCAGACCGTAGAAGTTGGAGTACAGCCATGCCGCGGTCGAGGACTGGTTGACGATCGCCCCGCCACCGCGCTTGGCCATCTTGCGGTACACCGCGCGGGTGCAGACGAGCGCGCCGTCGAGGTTCACGCTCATGAACTTCTTGTAGTAGTCCCAGTCGACCGTGAGCAGGAAGTCGAGCTTCATTCCACCGAAGATCGCGGCGTTGTTGACCAGGTAGTCGATGCCGCTGAACTCCGAAAGAGTCTGAGCGGCCATATCTTTGGCCGAGTCGATGTCGGAGACGTCGACCCGCACGGCGAGGGCGTTGCCACCCTCGCCCTTAATGCCGTCGACGACCTTCTGGGCGCCCTCGGCGTTGATGTCGGCAACCACGACCGCAGCGCCTTCGCGCGCGAGCGCCTCGGCGTACGCCTGCCCGATGCCACCGCCGGCGCCGGTGACGATGGCCACCTTGTTATCGAACTGTCCCATTCAGGTTCTCCTTAGTTAGCCAGCGTCGCAATGCATTTGATCTCGGTGTATTCCTCGAAGCCGGCCACGCCCATCTCCCGGCCGACCCCGGACTGTTTGTAACCGCCGAACGGAGCATCGGCCGAGTACCAGATGCCGCCGTTGACATTGACCGTGCCGACCCGCATCCGCGCAGCCACCGCCTGGGCGCGCTCGTCGTCGCTGCCGAAGACAGTGCCCGACAACCCGTAGGGCGAGTCGTTGGCAATCCGCACGGCATCGTCGTCGCCGTCGTGCGCGATCACCGTCAGGACCGGCCCGAAGATCTCTTCACGCGAGACGCGCGCGTTGTTGTCGAGCCCGGCGATCACGGTCGGCTCAATGTAGAAGCCGGTGTCCAGATCGGCGGGACGGCCACCGCCGCAGGCGAACCGGCCGCCCTCGGCGATCGCGAGGTCGAGATAGGACTGGACCCGATCACGCTGGCGGGCCGAGATCAGCGGCCCGCACACCGTGCGCTTGCTGTTCGGATCGCCCGGCTTGATCGACCCCAGGGTGGCCGCGGCGATCTCGACGGCCTCGTCGTAGCGGGCCCTCGGCACCACCAGGCGCGTGGTGATCGCACATCCCTGACCCGCGTGCATGGCCACCGTGAACGCCGACATCGAGCAGGCGCCTGCCAGATCGGCGTCGTCGAGCACCAGGAACGCCGACTTGCCGCCGAGTTCGAGGAACACCTTCTTGATGGTCAGCGCCGCGTCGGTCATCACCGCGCGGCCCGTCGCCGTCGATCCGGTGAACGAAACCATGTCCACTCGTGGGTCTTTCGACAGCAGTGCGCCCACCGAGTGATCGCTGGACGTGACGATGTTGACCACGCCCGGCGGGAAATCGGTCTGCTCGGCGATGATCTGGCCGACGGCGGCCGCCGCCCACGGGGTGTCCGGGGCCGGCTTGAGGATCAGCGTGTTGCCCGCCGCGAGTGCGGGGCCGACCTTCGCCAGGTTGATCTGGTGCGGGAAGTTCCACGGCGTGATCGCGCCGACGACACCGACGGCTTCACGCGCCACCACCCGGTTCGTCGGGATGCCCTGCGGTGTCGCATGGCCGAGATCGGTTCGCCACTCGTAGTTCTCGGCGGTGTCGGCCGAGAACGCGAGGTCGTCGATGGGGCCTTCCAGCTGAGCGCCCGAGGTGAGCATGCGCGGTGCGCCGACCTCCGAGATGGTCAGTTCCCGTAGCTCTTCGACGTTTTCGCGCATCGCATCCCGCAGCTGGCGCAGGCATCGCACCCGCAGCGCGGTGTTCGTCGACCAGTCGGTGTCGTCGAAGGCGCGCCGCGCCGCCTCGATGGCATTGCTCATGTCCTCGGCGGTGGCGTCGGCCGCGACGCCGAGGACCTCTTCGGTCGCGGGGTTGACGGTCTCGAACACGCCCCCGCCACCGCCGACGAGCTTGCCGTCGATGAGCAGTTGACTCTGGCGATCGGCCAGTACCGGCATCGGTGAACTCCACTTCACGAATTCTGGACAACTGTCCGGCTGTCTCGTTTCGAACGATAGTCCCCGACAATGTCGAGCCGCAAGGGTGTCCGGGCCGGCTGCGCGGGCGAGGCGTGAAAACAGCGTGTTGGCCTGGCATTACCACCGCCGCACTTGCCCGGCGAGCGCATCGTCGGATAACTTGGACATGTGTCCAGCGATGCAGTGGCCGCAGTCACAGGATCAGTCAACGAGACGCCGCGCAACCGACGCCAGGAGGAGACCTTCCGCAAGGTCCTCACCGCCGGGATCGAGATGCTGCGCGAATCGTCGTATGCCGATCTCACGGTGCGCGCCGTCGCGGCCCGCGCCAAGGTCGCGCCGGCCACGGCCTACACCTACTTCTCGTCGAAGAACCATCTGATCGCCGAGGTCTACCTCGATCTGGTGCGCCAGGTCCCCTACTTCACCGACGTCAACGACTCCATGATCACCCGGGTCGACAAGGCGGTCCGCGCGCTGACGTTGGTCGTCGCGGACGAGCCCGAAGTCGCCGCCGCCTGCACCACGGCTCTGCTGGGCGGCGGCAGCGATCCGGCGGTACGCACAGTCCGCGACCGCATCGGAGCCGAGATCCACAAACGGATCCGTTCAGCCGTTGGACCCGATGCAGATCCGCGCATCGTGTCGGCCCTGGAAATGACCTTCTTCGGGGCGCTGGTCAATGCCGGCAGCGGCGCCTTCACCTACCACCAGATCGCCGACCGCCTCACCTACGTGGTCGGCCTTCTTCTCGGAGATGAGAAAACCCCATGAACCTCGGAGAGAACCGATGACCCTACCCACGGTCGAGTTGATACTCGACCCGTACGACTACCACTTCCACGAGGACCCATACCCCTACTACAAGCGCCTGCGGGATGAGGCGCCCCTGTACCGCAACGAGAACCTCAAGTTCTGGGCGCTCTCGCGGCACAAGGACGTGGTGCAGGGATTCCGCAACAGCACCGCACTGTCGAACAAGCATGGTGTCTCGCTGGATCCGGTGTCGCGCAACGACGAAGCCCATCGCGTGATGTCCTTCTTGGCCCTCGACGATCCCGCCCACCTGCGGCTGCGCACGCTCGTCTCGAAGGGTTTCACGCCGCGGCGCATCCGCGAACTCGAAGGCCGGGTCACCGAGATCGCCGTACAGCATCTCGATGCCGCGCTCGAATCCGACAGCTTCGACTATGTGGACGACTTCGCGGGCAAGCTTCCCATGGACGTCATCTCCGAGCTCATGGGTGTGCCAGAAGAGGACCGGGTACGCATCAGGGCGCTGGCCGACGGCGTCATGCACCGCGAGGACGGAGTCGCCGACGTGCCTGCATCGGCCATCGCGGCGTCCGGCGAGCTCCTGGTCTACTACGCCGACATGGTCAAGCAGCGCCGCCGCAACCTGACCGACGACCTGACATCGGCGCTCGTGGAAGCCGAGATCGACGGGGACAAGCTCACCGACGACGAGATCATGGCATTCCTGTTCCTGATGGTCGTCGCCGGCAACGAGACCACCACCAAACTTCTTGCCAACGCGGCATATTGGGGCTACAAGAACGCCGATCAGCTCGCGCCGGTGTTCGACGATCACGACCTCATCACGCCGTGGGTCGAGGAGACGCTGCGCTACGACACGTCCAGCCAGATCCTGGCCCGCGCGGTCGTCGAAGACCTGACGTTCTACGACACCACGATTCCAGCGGGCGATGTGCTGGTGCTGCTGGCCGGTTCGGCCAACCGCGACGAGCGTGCCTTCGAGAATCCCGACGAGTACCGGATCGGCCGTGACATCGGTTCGAAGCTGGTGAGTTTCGGCAGCGGCGCCCATTTCTGCCTCGGCGCGCACCTCGCGCGCATGGAGGCCAGGGTGGCGTTGACCGAGTTGTTCAAGCGAATCCGCGGATATGAGGTCGACGAGGCCAATGCCGTCCGAGTCCATTCCAGCAGTGTCCGCGGGTTCGCTCACCTTCCGATCACAGTGGAGAAACGTTAAATGCCCCGTTTTGAACCGCTTCCCGAGCGCCGTCCCGCGCTCGTCGCCGGCGCCTCGTCCGGCATCGGCGAGGCTACCGCGATCAAGCTCGCCGCCAGCGGATTTCCCGTCGCGCTCGGCGCTCGCCGGATGGAGAAGCTCGAGGAGATCGTCGGCAAGATCCGCGCCGACGGCGGCGAGGCCATTGCTGTGCATCTCGATGTCACCGACCCGGATTCGGTGAAAGCCGCCGTCGAGCAGACCACCTCCGAACTCGGCGACATCGAGGTGCTCGTCGCCGGAGCGGGCGACACCTATTTCGGCAAGCTCGACTCGATCAGCACCGAGCAGTTCGAGTCACAGGTGCAGATCCATCTGATCGGCGCCAACCGGGTCGCGACGGCGGTGCTGCCCGGCATGATCGAGCGCAGGCGCGGAGACCTGATCTTCGTGGGATCCGATGTCGCGCTTCGCCAGCGGCCGCATATGGGCGCCTACGGCGCCGCCAAGGCCGCTCTCGTGGCAATGGTCACCAACTACCAGATGGAGCTCGAGGGCACCGGTGTGCGCGCCTCGATCGTGCATCCCGGTCCGACGAAGACCTCGATGGGCTGGAGCCTGCCCGCCGAGCTCATCGGACCTGCGCTCGAAGACTGGGCGAAGTGGGGCCAGGCGCGCCACGACTACTTCCTGCGCGCGGCCGACCTGGCCCGCGCGATCACGTTTGTCGCCGAGACTCCGCGCGGCGGGTTCATCGCGAGCATGGAGCTTCAGCCCGAGGCTCCGCTGGCGGAGGTCAAGGACCGCCAGAAGCTGGCCTTGGGTGAAGAAGGGATGCCCGGACAATGACCGTAACTAAAGAGGTACAACGGGTTTCGGGTGGCGAAGAGGAGCACGGCCACCTGGAAGAGTTCCGCACCGATCCGATCGGGCTCATGAAGCGCATCCGTGAGGAATGCGGTGACGCCGGCTGGTTCCAGCTCGCCGACAAGCAGGTCGTGCTGCTGTCCGGAGCCGAAGCCAACGAGTTCTTCTTCCGGTCCACCGACAGCGAGCTCAACCAGGCCGAGGCATATCCGTTCATGACGCCGATCTTCGGCGAGGGCGTGGTGTTCGACGCCGACCCGGAGCGCCGGGCCGAGATGCTGCACAATACCGCGCTGCGCGGCGAGCAGATGAAGGGTCATGCGGCGACCATCGAGAACGAAGTCCGCAGGATGACCGAAGGATGGGGTGAGAGCGGGGAAATTGATCTACTGGAGTTTTTCGCCGAGCTGACCATCTACACTTCGACGGCCTGCTTGATCGGGTTGAAGTTCCGCAACCAGCTCGACTCCCGGTTCGCGAACTACTACCACCTGCTCGAGCGCGGCACCGATCCGCTCTGCTACGTCGACCCCTACCTGCCCATCGAGAGCTTCCGCATCCGCGATGAGGCCCGGGCCAACCTCGTGGAGTTGGTGCAGGAGGTCATGAACGGGCGAATCGCCAACCCGCCCAAGGACAAGAGCGATCGCGACCTGCTCGACGTGCTGGTGTCGATCAAGGACGAAGACGGCAACCCGCGCTTCTCGGCCAACGAGGTGACGGGCATGTTCATCTCGCTGATGTTCGCCGGGCACCACACGAGCTCGGGCACCTCGTCGTGGACGATGATCGAGCTGCTGCGTCATCCGGAGTACTACGCCAAGGTCCAGCAGGAGCTCGACGAGCTCTACGCCGATGGTCAAGAGGTGAGCTTCCATGCGCTGCGCCAAATTCCGCACCTGGACAACGCACTCAAGGAGACCCTGCGGCTGCATCCGCCGCTGATCATTCTCATGCGGGTCGCACAGGACGAGTTCGAGGTGGAGGGCTTCCCGATCCACAAGGGGCAGATGGTGGCGGCCTCGCCGGCGATCTCGAACCGCATTCCTGAGGACTTCCCCGATCCCGATGCCTTCGATCCCGACCGCTATGTGAAGCCGCGCCAAGAGGACCTGGTCAACCGCTGGACCTGGATTCCGTTCGGGGCCGGGCGGCACCGCTGCGTCGGTGCGGCCTTCGCGCAGATGCAGATCAAGGCGATCTTCTCGGTTCTGTTGCGCGAGTATGAGTTCGAGATGGCACAGCCCCCCGAGAGCTACCGAAACGACCACTCCAAGATGGTCGTCCAGCTGGCCCGCCCGGCCAAGGTCCGTTACCGCAGGCGCGTGAAGGACTGACGCCTATGGGCTGCTACCGCGTAGAACTCGACGAAGATCTGTGCCAGGGCCACGCCATGTGCGAACTGGAGGCGCCGGATGTGTTCAAGGTGCCCAAGCGCGGCGTCGTCGAGATCGTCGACCCCGAACCACCCGACGAGATCCGCGAGGATGTCGAGCGGGCCGTTGAAATGTGTCCCACCCAAGCAATTTCCATCAAAGAGAAGGACTGACAATGGCGTCATTTGAGCGTGCCCAATTAGAGGACTGGGTCGAGCGCTGGCTTCAGGTCAACCGCGATGCCGAGAAGGCCGGTGACTGGAAACCGTTGGCGGACTTCTACACCGATGACGCGACCTACGGCTGGAACATCGGCCCGAAAGAAGACGTCATGTGTGTCGGCATCAATGAGATTCGCGACATCGCACTGGGTTTGGAGATGGAAGGCCTGGGCAACTGGACCTACCCGTACCAGAAGGTCATCATCGACGACAAGCAGGGTGAGGTCGTCGGGTTCTGGAAGCAGGTGGCCACCGACGCCGACGGCGCGCAGGAAGAGATCTACGGCATCGGCGGCAGCTGGTTCCGGCTGGCGGAGGTCGACGGTGAACCCAAGATCGAATGGCAGCGCGACTTCTTCGACTTCGGCCACGTGCAGAAGCTGTATCTGAAGCTCATGGAGAGCGGAAAACTCTCCGAAGGCATGCAGAAGCGCATCGAGCGCAGCCTCGCGGGCGAGAAGCTCCCCGGCTACTACCCGCTCGGCGAAGCACCGGTTCCGATCTGGTAGTCCCGGCCAAGCAGTTGATTGGGGGTGCGTGTGACGCACGTAACTAATGGTTCTAGTCTGTGGTCACCGGCACTAGTGGAAGGCACGTATGGATGAAGACAAAAGGCGCTCTCATCTGGGAGTTCAATCAACCGTGGTCCATCGAGGAGATCGAGATCGGCGACCCCGTCAAGGACGAGGTCAAGATCCAGATGGAAGCGTCGGGCATGTGCCACTCCGACCACCACTTGGTCACCGGCGGCATCCCGATGGCCGGCTTCCCGGTACTCGGCGGGCACGAGGGTGCCGGCATCGTCACCGAGGTCGGCCCGGGCGTCGAGGGCATCGAGCCCGGCGACCATGTGGTGCTGTCGTTCATCCCGTCCTGCGGCGTCTGTCCGTCATGTCAGGCCGGCCTGCGTAATCTGTGCGATCTCGGCGCTGGCTTGCTCGGCGGGCTGGCCGTCTCGGACGGCACCAACCGCATCCACGCCAAGGGTCAGCCGGTCTTCCCGATGACACTGCTCGGCACCTTCTCGCCGTACATGGTGGTGCACAAGAGCTCGGTCGTGAAGATCGACAAGTCGATCCCGTTCGAGGTGGCCTGCCTCGTCGGCTGCGGTGTCACCACGGGCTACGGCTCGGCCGTGCGCGCCGGTGACATCCGCCCCGGCGATGACGTCGCGGTCATCGGCGTCGGCGGTGTGGGCATGGCTGCGCTGCAGGGCGCGGTGAATGCCGGCGCTCGGCACATTTTCGTCGTCGACCCGGTCGAGTGGAAGCGCGACCAGGCCCTGAAATTCGGTGCCACGCACGTTTATCCCGACATCAACGCCGCGATGGCCGGCATCGCGGAGGTCACCTGGGGTCTGATGGCCAAGAAGGTCATCGTCACCGTCGGTGAGCTGCACGGCTCCGAAGTCGACAACTACCTGAACCTCACCAGCAAGGGCGGTACCTGCGTGGTGACGGCGATCGGCAGCCTGCTCGACACCAGCGCCAACATCAACCTCGCGATGCTGACGCTGTTGCAGAAGAACCTGCAGGGCACCATCTTCGGCGGCGGCAACCCGCACTTCGACATTCCGCAGCTGCTGTCGATGTACAAGGCGGGCAAGCTCAACCTCGACGACATGGTCACCCGCCAGTACAAGCTGGAGCAGATCAACGACGGCTACAAGGACATGCTGGAAGGCCGCAACATCCGTGGCGTCATCCGTTTCACGGACGAGGATCGCTGAGCCGGCATGACTGAAACCCAGGAGATCTCACCGGCGCGCGCGGCGTCACTGGCCTCGTGGCGCTGCGTGCAGTCCGGAGATAAGGACGGCTGGCTGGCGTTGATGGCCGACGACGTCGTGATCGAAGACCCGATCGGTGAAGCCGTCACCAATCCGGACGGCACCGGTGTCCGCGGCAAAGAGGCGGTGTCGGCGTTCTACGACACCAACATCGGCCCGAACCAGCTGACGGTCACGTGCGAGGAGACGTTCCCGTCGAGCTCGCCTGCCGAGATCGCCTACATCCTGGTGCTGCACACCAGGTTTCCGAACGGGTTCACCGCGACCGTGCGCGGTGTGTTCACCTACAAGGTCGACGACGCCGGGCTCATCACGAATCTGCGTGGGTACTGGAACATGGACGCCATGAAGTTCGGACAGGAAGAAAACTGAGTAGTCCCTTGGCCGGCCGCGGTGCCGTCGTCGTGGGCGGCACCCGCGGCATCGGCCTCGCGGTCGCCGAACTACTCGCGGGCCTTGGCGCGGGCGTGGTGGTCAACGGCCGCGACGACGCGGCCACCAAGGCCGCGGCGGAGCGGATTTCCGGTGTGGCACATCCGGGTTCACCCGCCGACGCGGAGGTGGCCGACGCGCTGATCGACAGGTGCGTCGGTGAGTTCGGACGCATCGACATCCTCGTCAACTGTGCTGGGACCGCCGAGCCGGTGGGGTCGTCGATCCTCAACGTGAGCAGTGCCGAGTTCAAAGACCTGCTTCACGCACACCTGCTCACCGCGTTCGAAACCTGCCGCGCCGCCGCACCGAAGATGGTCGCCCAGGGCGGCGGAGCCATCGTTAACACCAGCTCGTTCGCCTTCCTCGGCGATTACGGCGGCACCGGTTATCCGGCGGGCAAGGGGGCGGTCAACGGGCTGACGCTCGCGATCGCCGCCGAACTGAGCGAACACGGCGTGCGCGCCAACGTGGTGTGCCCGGGCGCCAAGACGCGCCTATCCACCGGATCCGATTACGAACAGCACATCGCCGATCTGAACCGGCGCGGGCTCCTCGACGACGTCAGTATGCAGGGCGCGCTCGACGCGGCCCCGCCCGAGTACGTCGCGCCCACCTACGGATACCTCGTCAGCGACAAGGCGCGCGACGTGACCGGCCGGATCTTCATCGCCGCGGGCGGCTTCGTCGGCGAATTCGCCCGACCATCACCGGGTTTCATCGGCTACCGCGACCACCACACGTCACCGCCGTGGACGATCGACGAACTGCACGATCTGATCGGTGGCGGTTAGCGCCTGCCGCACACCCCGCGCTCGAAGCGACGACCGCGCCGGCTGGGCCTGACGCCGTGCGAGACAGGCAGTTTGAGCGCCCGGTAGTACGTCAGAACAACGCGATCGTCGCCGTGCGGTGACGGTGTGCAGGAGTGGTAGGTCCAGCCGTCCTGACCGCGATCGGCGAGCACCGGGTCATCGACCACCTCCCACCAGTTCTCGGCAAGAACATCGAGATCGATCCACTCGTACCGAGTGTCACGTACGTCCGGGGCAGCTGGGTCGTCGCCATTGGCTTCCCACTTCACCGCGTCGGTCACGAGCGGCTCAACTCCTTCATGCAAAAAATTAGTAAGCCGTACTAGTCAACCGTGCGGTCGTTCCATACGCAACGAGATGGGCGTCTCATTTCGACCCCGTGTGTGCTCCTCGCGTCCGCGCCCGCTCACTATGCTCATGGCCATGGCGTCCGTCTTCACGAAGATCATCAATCGAGAACTGCCCGGCCGATTCGTCTACGAGGACGACGAGAACGTGGCGTTCCTGACGATCGCGCCGATGACACAGGGACACACCCTCGTGGTGCCGCGCGCGGAGATCGACAACTGGCAGGACGTCGAGCCTGCGGTCTTCGGCCGGGTCATGGAGGTGTCGCAGCTCATCGGCAAGGCGGTGTGCACGGCGTTCGGTGCGCAGCGGGCCGGGGTGATCATCGCCGGCCTCGAGGTGCCGCACCTGCACGTTCACGTCTTCCCCGCCTACAACCTCACGGACTTCGGGTTCGCCAACGTCGACAACAATCCGTCGGCCGAATCTCTCGACGAGGCGCAGGCCAAGATCAAAGCCGCGCTGGCAGATCTGCAATCCGCGGCAGGTTGACCGTGAAGCGGCACCCCCGCCCCGGCGCGGTGGTGACCTTCACCGTCCCGCCGTGCGCGTAGACCAGCGAATCCACGATCGACAGCCCCAAGCCGGTGCCGCCGCTGGCCCGGGTGCGCGATGAGTCGGCGCGGTAGAACCGTTCGAACACGCGTCGCGCATCCTCCTGGCTCATGCCCGGCCCCTCGTCGCACACTTCGAGCACGGCGTTGTCACCGTCGGTGCCGACCCGCACGGTGATGCCAGCGCTCTCCGGTGTGTGCTGCACCGCGTTGGCGACGAGGTTGCCCAGCACCTGACGCAGCCGGGCCTCGTCGCCGAGCACCTCCGGTGTGCCCGGACCGTCGAAGACTTCCATCTTCACCTTGCGCTTCGGCGCGATCGACTGGGCGTCGTGCACGGCATCGGTGGCGAGCGCCAGCAGGTCGACGCGGTGCTGGTCGAGCGGCCGCTGCGCATCGAGCCGCGCCAGCAACAGCAAGTCTTCGACGAGCAGACCCATCCGCCGGGATTCGCTTTCGATCCGGCCCATCAACATCTCGATGTCACGGGCCGCGCCCTGTCGGTAGAGCTCGGCGAAACCGCGGATTGTGGTGAGCGGTGTGCGCAGTTCGTGGCTTGCGTCCGTGATGAACCGCCGCATGCGCTCCTCGGAGGTACGTGCCTGCTCGGCGGAGGCTTCCGAGGAGGCCACGGCCCGCTGGATCTGCGCGAGCATGCCGTTGAGCGCCGAGGACAGCCGGCCCACCTCGGTGCGCGGATCCCGTTCGGGCACACGACGATCGAGCTGACCGGCGGCGATGGCCGCGGCCGTGCGTTCGACCTCGACGAGCGGACGCAGGCTGCGGTGCACCACCGCATACCCGACGACGCCGAGCACCAGCAGCACCGCGGCACCGATGCCGACCTGGGACCAGACCAGCGCGCGCACCGACGACTGCACTTCGGACAGATCGATCGCGACGGTGGTGAGCCCGCCCGATGCACCGCGGACCGTCATCGCCCGCCACTGCACATTCGAATTGTCGATCGACCCGACGGTCACCGGCTCGGGGCCGACATCGTTGTTGTCGGGCAGCGCCGGTTCGGCCTCCCGGTCGTTGACCGCGATCCAGGTGCGGCCGTCCTCATCCACGCCGCGGACGTAGAAGTTCGAGGGTGGGCGAGCCGGGTTGGGGCCTTCCAACGGCGTCGTCGGCATGCGGCGCGGCTCTTGCGCCCAGCTGCGGGAGGCGTCGAGCAGCGTCTGGTCGATTCGGCTGACCTCGGTGTGGCGCATGATCGACGTCACCGCCACGCCCGATGCGAGCAGGCCACATGCCACCAGCACCAGTGCGGCGGCCACCAGCCCGACGCGCAGCGGCACCCCACGCCGCCCACGGTTCACCCGGTCAAACACCTCAAAAGTATGCCGCCGACGAGCGGGGCGTCAGCGCGGCTCGCGCAAAACATAGCCGACACCACGCAGCGTGTGCAGCAGGCGCTTCTCGCCGGTGTCGATCTTGCGGCGCAGGTAGGAGACGTAGGACTCGACGACGTTGACGTCGCCGCCGAAGTCGTAGCGCCACACGTGGTCGAGGATCTTGGGCTTCGACAGCACGGTGCCCGCATTGATGATGAAGTAACGCAGCAGCGTGAACTCGGTCGGCGACAGCGAGACCGGCTCGCCTGCCTTCCACACCTCGTGGGTGTCCTCGTCGAGCTCGATGTCGGCGAAGGACAACCGGGCGTTGCGGGGTTCTTCGACGCCTCGGCCCGAGCGGCGCAAGATGACCCGCAGACGGGCCACCACTTCTTCGAGGCTGAACGGTTTGGTCACGTAGTCGTCGCCGCCCAGCGTGAGCCCGGCGATCTTGTCCTGCAGGCTGTCTCGCGCGGTGAGGAACAGTGCGGGGGCATCGATGCCGTCGGCCCGCAGGCGGCGCAGCAGACCGAAGCCGTCCATGCCCGGCATCATCACGTCGAGGATCACCGCGTCGGGGCGCACCTCACGGGCCTTGTCGAGCGCCGCGGCACCGTTGGAAGCGGTGTGCACCTCGAAGCCCTGGAACTTGAGGCTTACCGACAACAGCTCCACGATGTTGGCCTCGTCGTCCACGACGAGGATCCGGGCTTCCGGAACGCTTTCAGGCAGTGCAGGCATGGCCATTCCGCAATGTTGACGCTGTCGCTTGGAGTAATCCTGCACGCCAGCTGTGGACTTCCTGTGAGTTTGAGTGTGATCGCTCTCACCTAGACTGGCCCCATGAACCTCGGCAAGACGCTGGTCCAGTTTGCCACTGCCCCGGTACGCATAGGACTCGCAGTGGCCGACGCCGGCCTCGGTATCGCCGGCGAGACGCTCAACGCCGTGCAACGGGGCATCACCGACGCGAACCCGCTGAACGGCAGGTCATCGGTGGCGCACATGTTCGGCCTCGACGACGCCGTCGAACGCGCGAACCGGCTCGCCCGACTCATGGACGACGACGCGCCACTGGGCCGGGCGCTGGCGCCCAACGGGCCGGTCGACCGGTTGCTGCGACCGGGCGGCATCGTCGACCAGCTCACTGCCGAAGGCGGGCTGCTGGACCGGCTGACCGCAGAGAACGGCGCTGTCGCGCGGGCCGTCGCACCGGGCGGGCTGATCGACCAGGTGACGATGGAAGGCGGCTTCCTCGACCGCATGACGACCGACGACGGCGCATTGTCACGGGTCATCGCGCCGGGCGGGCTGGCCGATCAGCTGCTGGCCAACGACGGCCTCATCGAGCGCGTGCTGCGCGAAGACGGCGTCGCCGACCGGCTGCTCGCCGAAGGCGGCCTGCTCGACACCCTGACCGATCCCGACGGGCCACTGCTCAAACTCGCCGACGTCGCCGACACCCTCAACCGACTGGCGCCCGGCCTCGAGGCGCTGGCACCGACCATCGACGCGCTGCACGACGCCGTAGTGACGCTGAGCCAGGTCGTCAACCCGCTCAGCAACATCGCCGACCGGATCCCGCTGCCCCGCCGTTACGGCAAGCGAACCGCGCCACGGCCCGTCACATCACAGCGAATTATCGACGCCGACGAGTGACCCGTTAAGCTAGGGCGCGTTCCACCCGCCTCCTTAGCTCAGTGGTAGAGCAACGCTCTTGTAAAGCGTAGGTCGTCAGTTCAATCCTGACAGGGGGCTCCACCGCGTCCATCGACTCTGCGTCCAGGGCGCAAAAGTGCGAGTAACCAACGCCCTCACCGCAGAGTCAATTCTCGTCGGCGATCTGTTCCCTGCTCTCGTGTTGACCGGGAGCCTCGGGATCCCGGCCTTGGCGTTCGAATTCGTCCTGTTGCTTCTGCTGCCGTTCGGTTGCCTCGCGCGCGTCCTTCGGTACCGGCCGACCACCATCGCTTCGATCCATGGATCGTGAATCGCCCGCTGTCGCGGCGGCTAAACCCGCGCGGTCAGTTTCCGCAGCGTTTGATATTCAGCGTCGCGGTACGGCCGGCCGTCGGGCCGGAGTAGATCGCTGAACCAGACCTTCGGCACCTCGGTGTAGGGCTTGTCCCAGGAATCCCACGGGAAATAGGTCTGGGTCTTGCCCGCGACCAGTCCCCAGCTGTACGCACCAACGTTGTGCCGCTTGGCAATTGGCAGCACCCCTTCGATCGTGCTGCCCTCGTTGCGCGCCAGGTACTCGGTGCACAGGATGGGCCGCCCGTAGGGCGCGAGTTCGGCGATGCGGGCTTCGAAGTCGCTCGGCCCGCCGTAGGAGTGAAAGGAGACGACGTCGGAGTTGTCGAGCTGGAAGTTGTCCATTTCGCTGCGGCTGCCGGGATCCCAGCTCCCCTGCCATACGCCACTCGTCAACGGCTGCACCGGATCGACCGAGCGCGCCCATCCGAACACCTGCGGAAGCAGACCCCCGACGAGGTCGATCTTGTCCTTGCGTTCCACACTGCGGTACTGCTTGGCGGGATTGTCCGGCTCGTTCCACAGATCCCATCCGAGGACGCGATTGTCGGTGCGGAACTGGCTCATCACGCCGATCACATAGTCGCGGAGCATCGGACGGTAGCGGGGGTCGTCGATGCGCTGAGCGCCCGGGCTCTGCACCCAGCCCGAGTTGTGCACGCCGGGCGTCGGCGCGCGCTGGGCACCGAGGTTCGGGTTCGGATCCCAGCATGAGTCGAAGAAGACGAACAACGGCTTGATGCCCTGGCGCGCCGCGATCGAGACGAACTGCGCGAGCCGGCGCTGGAAGCCGCCGCGGTCCTGCGCCCACAGCAGATCGTGCAGGAACACCCGCACGGTGTTGAAGCCGAGCAGCCGGCACGCCCCGAGCTCACTGTCGATGCGCCGGGCATCATAGGTGCCCGGCGCAAACATCTCGATCTGGTTGATGGCGTTGGAGGTGATGAAGTTCGTGCCGACGAGCCAGCCCTGCGCTTGGTACCAGGCGTTGGCCCGCTCAACCGGCCACTGGCCTGGTGCGGCGCTCGCGCGGGGAAGGGTGGACAGCGCCTGGGGAAGAGCCATGGATGCTGCGAGTACCAGCGGTATTTTCAGGGCTGTTCGACGGTGCACTTAGTGAACATAGTGTGCCCCAGCAAAATACCCGGGCTCACGTATCACATTGCAACCATTGAGGTTTCAAATTGTTATCCGCGGCTCGTCACAGGCGGCCCACCACGTAGGACGCGGCTTCGGCCGTCATGCCGTTCATGCCGTACATCGTGTGCGCGAAGCTGGGACCGCCAACGGGCGCCCCATCGCAGATCGTGTCACCCGGTGCGCACAGTTCGATCGTCTTGTCGGCGTAGCGCGGCCCGATCACGACCGGGGGCGCACCGACATCGCGCATGAACTGGTCCGATGGTTTACCCATCAAGACCACGGCCGCGACATGGTCGGACACCTCGGGCGGCATCGGGTCGGGGATGTACTGCTCGTACTCGGTGGGTACGGAATCCGGTATGGCCGCCGAGGTTACGAAGCCCGCGACGACTGCGCCCTGCGAGTAGCCGCCGAGCACGACCCTGGTGTTGGGACAGCTCGCCGCGGTGGCCTCGACGTGGTTTGCGGCATCCCGGATTCCATCGACGACGGTTTTGGCGAATTCGATTCGGTCCCCGAAGTTCCCGCTCGCCTGGTAATTCACCGGGTACACGTTGACCGACTTGCCAGCCGCTTGCGCGCGCAGCGCGTCGACGAAGGCCTGGCCGGTCCCGCCTACGCCGGGCGGCTCATAGGTGCCACGCGCGAATATCACCTCGACGTCGGGGCACGGTTCGGCCGCCGCGATGTAAGCGGGAGCAATCGGCAGTGCACACGTCGCTGTCAGCGCGGCACCCTGGATGATTCTGAGCAATCGCATATCGGCTCCAGGCGTATCGGATCCCCCGACCATTGCCGTTCACCATGCTGACACACACCGAATCTAATTGAGCGGAACATTCAAAAATGGCCGCGGATCGGCCGCGCCTGGGCCGTCGAAATGCCACCACTCCCCCGAGTACACCGCGAGCCCGCCGGCCTGCATGGCCTCCCGCAGCCGGGCGCGGTTGGCCTGTGCCGGCGGGCTCACACCTTCGGTGGCGTACGCCAGGCTGCGCGGTGAGAAGTCGTCGAAACCTCCGCCCATGTCGGCACCGGCGATCGTCACGTCCACGGACCGTCCGGCCTCGTGGCTGCGGGCATAGGCACCCGGCCGGGCCACCCAGTTCGGATTGCCGACGACCTCGAACATCCGAACCTGCACTTCATGAGGGCGGTAGCAGTCCCAGAACACCAGCACGTCGGGCCGCAGCCGCGCAGCCGCCACGGCGAGCCCGGGTGCCAACGACTCGTGCACGAGACACCGTGCGCCGACCGGGTAGAGCCGCTCACCGACGAAGTTGTCGCTGGTCGCGTACCGCAGGTCGACGACGGCGTCGGGCACGACGGTGCGCACATCGACCAATCCGGCCGCGGTCGCCGGTTGCGCCGAGGCCGACGGGATCACGAAGCCCGAGACCACACCGCACAGCACAACCAGCCCAAGAGCCCATCGCACAGAGAAATTGCACCACATCGATCTTTTTTGCCTGTTCAAGCACCATTTCTTCGTTAACGATAATTTCACCGGCGTGCCGCGTTTACAGAGTTAGGCTGTGCCCGTTCTGCGCAGGAGTATCCCCATGAGCCTCGACGAGAACCAGACATCGATCGACGAACTGCTCGACCGGGCCGTGCGCGCGTGCAACAGGGGTGACCGCGCCGCTGCGAATTCTCTTGCCGAACAAGTACTCGCCGTCGATCACGGCAACACCGATGCCGAGGATCTCCTGGCCGCCTCTGAGAATCCTGGCGAAATCCGGCGACTGACATTGATGTTCATCGATCTCGTTGACTCGACCGCACTGTCCACCCGCGTCGAACCCGAGACCTACCACACGTTGGTCGGCCGCTACCACCACGAGGTGAAGCGACTCGTCAATCAGTATGAGGGACATATCAGTTCGACCAAAGGTGACGGACTGCTCGCGGTGTTCGGCCACCCGAAGGCGCACGAGGACGACACCCGCCGCGCCGTAGCGGCGGGTCTGGACATGGTCCATGCGGTGGCACGCCTCAGCGCGCTAGCCAAGCGCCGGTTCGGTGTCACGATCGACGTGCGTGTCGGCGTCCACCGCGGCGTGGTCTATCTCGATACTTCGCAGGACGACGTCTACGGTTTCGCCGCCAACTTCACCGCACGGATCTCCTCACTCGCCGCACCGGGAACGGTCGCGGTATCGGACGTGGTCGCGGCGTTGGTCGGCGATACGTTCGAGCTCGGGATTCGGCCTGCCGCTGCAGTCAAAGGCGTTGACGGCCTGGTGAGTCACCATCTCGTGCTGTCAGAGCAGCCACAAGCGGCCATGGCCACGCCGGTCCCGTTGGTCGGCCGCCGGCGAGAACTCGCCTGGCTGCAACGCACCTGGCACGACGTATTGAATCGGACCTCGGAATGCCCGGGTGTCGCGTTTCGCGGCGAAGCCGGCATCGGCAAGACCCGCATGGCGCGTGCCGCGGCCGAACTCGCCCACCAAAGCGGTTGCACGGCCATCGAGATCCGGGGTTCGCCGCTTCACATGGAATCCGGGCTCCATCCGGTCCGCCGCCTGCTCGAACGCCGTTGCG
This sequence comes from Mycobacterium venezuelense, assembly GCF_054919535.1. Lineage (NCBI taxonomy): Bacteria > Bacillati > Actinomycetota > Actinomycetes > Mycobacteriales > Mycobacteriaceae > Mycobacterium > Mycobacterium venezuelense. Next base: position 106,230 of record NZ_JBONDW010000010.1, on the reverse strand, counting down.
GTATAAGCCGACTGACCGCTGCTCCGGATCGGCTGCGGCTACTCGAGTCCGAACTGAGCTCCTGCGCAATGGATTCGACGTTCATCCCATTGCTCGCACCGGTGCTCGGCCTGGGCCCTGAGCACGGTTATCAGCCCGCCGCCGCGGAGGGCCGTACTCTCTACGAGTCGATCCGCGCGGCAACCCACCGGTACCTGTTGGCATGCCTACGGGACAAACCGGGGGTCATCATCGGCGAGGATCTGCAGTGGTTCGACGAGTCGACCATGGCCCTGATCGAATCCCTGCTCACCAGCGCACACGGTGACCTGCTCGTGGTGCTGACCGGGCGGGAAGGCAAGTGGCTTCAAGTCGACTGGCCGGTGGAGATTTTCGATCTGTCAGCCCTGTCCGTCGAGGACTGCATCGAGTTGATCGACGCTATCGAGCCGAACGTGTCGGCAGCGCAGAAAGTGGCCGTCTGCCGACGCAGTGACGGGATTCCGTTCTACATCGAACACGTCCTTGCCGGACTGACAACCGCCGGACATGAGCAGCAGGTGCCGGAGGCGCTCTACGAACCGTTGTTCGCCCGTCTGCACACCCGATCCGACGTCGTACCCGTTGTGGAGGCCGCGGCTGTCATTGGCCGAAGCGGTGATCTGGCTCTGCTGCGTTCGGTGGCCGGTGCCGATGTCGACGCCGATACGGTGGTCGCCGAACTCATGGATGCCCGGGTGTTCGAGCGCGACGGCCCGGAGCGGTGGCGATTCCGCCACGAGCTGCTGCGTGAAGTGGCCACGGAACTTGCCCCGCCCAGTGTGCGGCGGACGCTGCACGAGCGCGTGGCCAGGGAGCTGGTGGCAGCAACGCCCGGGGTCGAACCCGATTGGCGCTTGGTGGCACGCCATTTCGAATGGGCACACAAATACGACGATGCCGTCACGGCCTACCAGAAGGCGTCGGTAGAGGCCCGGCGCCTCGGGGCGGCAGGCGAGGCGTGCACCTACCTGACGAATGCCCTCGACCAGCTCGACCGTTGTGTCCCCGGACCGAGGCGCGACACGGTGGAGATCGCGATCCGGCTGGAACGCGGATTTCTGGTAGGAGCCGCCCACGGCAGCATGAGCGGTGACTGCCCGGCCGACTATCAACGTTGTCTGGACCTGGCCACCAGCGGGTCACACCAGGCCGAACTGTTCGCCACGCTGACCGCGATGCTGAGCTACTACGTGCCTCGGGCCGAGTTACGCAGGAGCCATGAGCTTTTGGACTCCCTATCCGGCCGCATCGCCCCCGAACAGCTGTGGCTCTACCCCGCGATCGCCTCCTCGTTGGGTTCGATCACCTGGCTCGAAGGCGGCTTCACGACTGCGCGCGAGCATCTGATGAGAGCGCTGGCCGAGGCCTCGGCAGCAGATCCGCAGGAGCTCGACACCACCTGGCGGGGAAACACCGATCCGATCTCGGGTGCCCACACCTATCTGGCGCTCAGTCATTTGGTCTGTGGTGACCTGGACGGCGCCAATGCCGAGCTCGCCGAGTCGGTTCGCCGTTGCGAGTGCCTGGGATTCCCCTTGAACGCGTTCAATCGGGCGCACACGTACTTCAAGGAAATCTGGGTCTGTCTGGAATCCGGGCAGATCGAAGAAGCGGCCGCGTTGGCCGCCGGAATGCGACGCTGCACCGAGGATTCCGGGCTGGATCTGTGGCGCATCGTCAGCGCCACCGAGCACGCCACGGTGAAGGCCATGGCCGCACTGCGATCCGGTGCTGATCCGGCCACGCTGACCGCGGCGGCCGACAACATCGCGGTTCGCGTCGACGGATCGCGCCTCATGCACCTCAACGTCTATCTCACCTTTCACGATTCGATCATCGGCCGGCTGCTCATCGCAGCAGGCCGGCCCGCACAGGCTCGCGAACGACTGGATATGTCACTACACCTAGCGGAAGAGACGGGGATGCGCTTTCACAACGCCGAACTCATGCGGTTACGGGCCCACACGTTCATCGGGCGGCCACAACGTCGGGCGGCACTTGCCGAAGCACTGGAATGCGCCCGTCACCAACGCGCCGTGCTCTTCGAACTACGTTGCCTGTTGGACTCTTTCGACCTGTTGGGGGACGGTGACCGCAATGCGCTGGCCGATGTTGCGCACCGCTTCGGCGGGGACACGAGATGGCCCGAACGTGCCCGGGCCGAGCGGATACTGTCATGACCACGGTGGCAGTGCTCGGCGGCGGTGTCGGAGGGCTGACCGCTGCACACGAGCTGTGTGACCGCGGATTCGACGTCACCGTGTACGAGTCGCGGCGCGAATTCGGCGGCAAGGCCCGCTCGATGCCGGTGCCCGGCTCCGCGGTCGGCAATCGGAAGCCGCTGCCCGCCGAGCACGGATTCCGCTTCTTTCCCGGCTTCTACCGTCACATCCCCGACACCATGGCCCGGATCCCGCACGGCAACAAGACCGTTGACAAACATCTCGCCGTGGCGACGGAGATGCTGCTGGCTCAGGATGGCGGGGCCAACGAAATCGTCACGTCAACCCAGCCGCCAACCTCACTCGATGACCTGCGAGCCATCGTGAAGGTCTTCTGGGAAGTCGGCTTCAAACTCGGCGTCAGCCCGCCGGAACTGGTGTGGTTCGTTCAGCGCCTGCTCACCATGATGACCTCGTGCGACGAGCGCCGGTTCGGTCAGTGGGAACAGATGAGCTGGTGGGAGTTCATCGGTGCGGCACAGCGCTCCGAGGCCTTCCAGAAGTTCCTCGCCGAAGGCATGACCCGGACACTGGTGGCGGCGAAGGCAACGGAGATGTCGGCCCGCACCGGCGGCGTCATCCTGTGCCAGTTGCTCTTTGATCTGGCGCGTGCGGATGGGCGGCTGGATCGCGTGCTCGACGGCCCGACCAGTGAGGTGTGGATCGATCCGTGGACAGCCCATCTGGCGGGCAATGGCGTCGTATTCCGCAGTGAATGTCCGGTAGCCGGAATCGACTGCGACGGAACACGCATCACTGGAGTCACCGTCACCGCCAATGGCGGGCCCGAACACGTGGTTGCCGATTACTACATCTCGGCGCTGCCCAAAGAGCGCCTGGAACTGCTGCTTTCGCCGGCCCTGCAATCCGCGGAACCCCGTTTAGCCGGATTGCCCCGCCTGAAGACGGACTGGATGAACGGCGCGATGTTCTACCTCGACCGCGACGTTCGGGTGGTCCACGGCCACGCAATCTTCATCGACTCCGCATGGTCGCTGACCGCGATCTCGCAGGCCCAGTTCTGGCACGGCATCAACTTGACACAGCGTGGCGATGGCCGTGTCGAAGGCATTCTCTCCGTGGATATCTCGGCATGGGACAAACCGGGTGGCAATGGGATGGTTGCCGCGGCCTGCTCGAAAGACCAGATCCTCGAAGAGGTGTGGCACCAGCTCGTCGAACATATCGACGACGGCAGCCTCGACAAGGACAACGTGATCACCTCGTTTCTCGATCCGGCGATCACGTTCCCGAACCCCACGAAGGCCACCAACCTCGAGCCACTGCTGATCAACATCGCCGGGTCGTGGGCGGATCGCCCGGACGCCGTCACCGCGATACCGAACTTCTTCCTGGCCGCCGACTTCGTCCGCACATACACCGATCTGGCGACCATGGAAGCAGCGAACGAGGCGGCTCGACGTGCGGTCAACGGCATCCTGGACGCGACCGACTCGTCGGCACGTCGCTGTGAAGTCTGGCCGCTCCGTGAGCAATCGGTGCTCAAACCGCTGCGCAGGCTGGACCGAGTGCGCTGGCTGCTGCGCCAACCGGCAAAGCCCCCGATCGAGGTGAAACCAGGCGGAGAGTTGGAACCCACGAGCATTTCGGCCCGCGGGCTCCTCGCAGCGGCTCGCCTGTTCGGCCGGCGACCCTAGGCGAAGGCGCTGGACACTGGGTCAGGGTCGTCCTTGATATCGGCGAGCGCTCGGATGTTGCCGCCCACATCACGATTTTCACGCACGCCGATCGCCTTGACGAGCAGCGTGGTCGGCGTCCACCGCGGCCAGGGGTCGAGATAGTAGGCACCGAGCCCTGCCGTCCACGCCGCCTTGTTCGCCTCAGTCTCGCGGGCCAGAGCCGGATACTGAGCGAGGCCATAGGCGAAAAGCCACGCCGACTTCCGGAACTCCGTCAGCAGTTTCGCGATGAACGTGACCTCGCGGGGAATCGCCCGACGGAGCCAGCGAACTCGCGGGGAGCGTCGTTCGACGACGTCGAGCATCCTCTCGGTCTGGGCTGCCACCAAGCGATTGACTCGGACGAAATCAGCTTCGACTGCCTTCAGCCGGGTCCCCGACAGGCTGGCTGTGACAAGACCGAGGTCGTAGCAGATATGGGCGTTCAAACTCGCGATCATCTGCTGGATCAGCGACACCTTGGTGTTGTGCTGTTTGACGAAGGCGACTTCCCAAGGCAGCGTCAATCCTGCGGAGTATTCAGCTGGGTGGAAGTACCCGTTCAACGCATGGAAGTACCGGTTGGCGAAATCGACATCCAACTGTTCGATCCACTCGGGGTCGTTGAACTCGCCGCGCGCGATGGCCTCTTGAATGGCGACGGTGCCCCGCCGGTACAACACGGCGAAGTACCCGATGGCGCTCTTCGCATCGATCGACCACTTGATGATCAGGTCGAGGCGGTGCACGACATCGTCGATCGTCACCGCGCGCTCCAAAGGTTCAAGGGCGTCTACGTCTGTAGTCATGATGTTCACCTGCCTTAGTCGACGCAGACAGGTTCGCGCGGTTCGAGCACCGCGGGATGAGTAGGTCGCTACCCTAGTTTCGAGCGGAAATGGCACTCTCTTCTTCTGGCACGCATCTTTCCGTTGTACGATAACCGCACTCTTGAGGACGACGTCGGTTGCCTGGCGCTATTACTTACGCGCAGAAGTAACCGACGGATTGGAGCGCTCCTATGGCGTCAGCTGCCCCGGCAACCGTCGCAAGCCGCTATGCGGGCCGGCGGGTCGAGCGGGTCGAGGACACCCGCCTGCTCACCGGACGCGGCACATTCGTCGACGACATCACACGGCCCGGCATGCTGCATGCCTGCTTTGTCCGCAGTCCGTATGCACGGGCCAAGCTCAACGGCATCGACGCGACCGCGGCACTCGCCCTGCCCGGCGTGCGCGCGGTGTTCACGGCCGCCGATCTCAACCCGGACGTCAAAGAGGCCTGGCACGCCGTCGCGGGCAAGGACATCCCGGACACGCCGCGGCCGCCGCTGGCCGAAGGCGAGGTCAAGTTCGTCGGCGACCCGGTTGCCCTCGTCATCGCCGAGACCCGATACATCGCCGAGGACGCGGTCGACCTCGTGGAGGTCGATTACGAACCGCTGCCCGCGGTCGCCGACTTCCGGAACGCCCTCACCTCCGACGTTGCCGTCCACGAGGCCTACCCCGACAACAATGCCGGCGGGATGGCCGGGATGCCGCCCGACGAGGAGACCTTCGGTTCGGCGGCATACGTCGTGAAAGAGCACATCTACCAACAGATGTACGTGCCCGTGCCGATCGAGACCCGCGGCATGGTCGTCGAATGGGCAGCGACCGGAACGGCCGCCGGCGAGCTCACCATCTGGGCATCCACCCAGACTCCGCATGAACTTCGCGCGTTCGCGGCCCGGCTGCTGGGTATCCCGGCTCAGCACGTGCGGGTGATCATGCGCGACACCGGAGGCGGCTTCGGCCAGAAGGTCGTGCCGATGCGCGAAGACATGTGCGTTCTGCTCGCCGCGCGAAAACTACCCGCCGCGACGTCGAACGCGCGATCGGGCGCGGCGCTGAAGTGGATCGAGGACCGCCGGGAAAACCTCATGGCGGCCGGGCAGTCCCGCCACGTCGACGGCGACGTACGGATGGCATTCGACGATGAGGGCAACATCCTGGCGGCCGACATCGACTTCGTCCAGGACGTCGGTTCCTACCCGACGCCCTACCCGGTACTGACCACCGCCGCGATCGGCATGTTCTTCCCAGGCCCCTACCGCGTGCCGAAGGCGAGCTTCAACTACAAGACGGTGTTCTCCAACACCGCGGGCCTGCACGCCTACCGCGGGCCGTGGCAGTACGAAACCCTCACCAGGGAAATACTTCTCGATATCGCGGCCCGCAAGATGAACATGGATCCGGTCGACCTGCGTCGCCGTAACCTGTTGCGCCGCGACGAGATGCCGTATTTCAATCCCAACGGCATGCCGTATGACCACGTAGCCCCGGTGGAGACCTTCGAACAGGCGGTCAAGATCCTCGACCACGAGGGCTTCCGCAAGGAGCAGGCGGCCGCACTGGCCGAGGGTCGCTACATCGGCCTGGGGTTCTCGGCCTATATCGAACCCACCGGTGCGGCCACCGGCCACCTGGCCTCCGAGGGCTGCACCATCCGCATGGAGCCCACCGGCAAGATCAATGTCTACGTCAACGGCGGCTCGACCGGGAACAGCTTGGAAACGACGGTCATTCAGCTCACCGCCGATGCGCTGGGCGCCGACATCGATGATGTCGCGACCATCCAGGGCGATACCGCGGTGACCCCTTACGGCGCAGGCACACAGGGCAGCCGCAGCGCGCCGATGACTGCGGGCGCGGTGAGCGAAGCCGGCACGATCCTGCGCAACCAGCTGGTCGCGATGGCCGCGGGCCGGCTCGGCGTCGACGAATCGGAGATCGAACTCGGCGGGTCCAAGGCGACGGTCCGTGACGATCCCGACAAGAGCGTGACATTCGCCGATCTCGCGTTCCGCGCCTACTACGAACCCCAGCAGTTGCCGCCCGGTGTGTCTGCGACGTTGGAGGCCACCGCCCGCTACACCGCACCGCCGACCGCACCGATCCACTGGGCCAACGCGACCCACGCGTGCACGTGTGAGGTCGACGTCGAGACCGGACACGTCACGCTCACTCGCTACATCGTCAGCGAGGATGTCGGCCCGATGATCAACCCCAACGTCGTCGAGGGCCAGATCGCCGGCGGCACCGTTCAGGGCATCGGCGGCGCGCTGCTGGAACAGTTGGCCTACGACGATGCCGGAAACCCGCTCTCGTCAACGTTTGTCGACTACCTGCTGCCCACGGCCACCGATGTGCCGACCATCGAATACGGACACGTCGAGATTCCCGGACCCGGTGTCGGCGGCTACAAGGGCGCGGGCGAGGGCGGCGCCATCGGTTCGACACCGGCGGTCATCAACGCCATCAACGACGCGCTGGCCCCGCTCGGGGTCACCTTGACCACATTGCCCGCCAGCCCAGCTGCCATCGTCGCTGCGCTCGAACGTTCGGAAGAGAAGGAGCACTAACGGTGGAACTCAACAACGAATTCCGGGTCGCGGTGCCCGCCGCCAAGACCTGGGAGGTGCTGACCGACGTCGAGCGCGTGGCACCGTGCCTGCCCGGCGCGACGCTGCTCAGCGTGGATGGCGACGAGTTCACCGGAGCGGTGAAGGTCAAAGTCGGCCCGATCACGGTGTCCTACAAGGGCGAAGCCGCATTCCAGGAGAAGGATGCCGCGGCCCAGCGGGTCGTCCTCAAGGCCAACGGCAAGGAGACCCGCGGCAACGGCACCGCAGCCGCGCTCGTGACCGCCCAGCTCAAGGACGAGGGCGATGCCACCACGGTGGTCGTCACCACCGACCTGGCCATCTCAGGCAAGGCCGCCCAGTTCGGTCGCGGTGTGCTGGCCGATGTCGCGGGCAGTCTCATCGACCAGTTCGCCAAGAGGCTGGAAGCCGAACTGCTCGGCGCTGCCAGTCCGTCAAGCGAAACCGGTTCGGCCCCAGAAAGTTCCGGACAAGGTCCACAAGAGGCCGCCCCGATCAACGCGATCGCGCTGGCCAAGGTGATGGCGGTGCCGATGGCCAAGCGCTTCGCTCCGGCCATCGGCGCGGTCGCAGCTGCCGGCATGCTCGGATTCGTGCTGGGCCGCGTCGGCCGCAAGGACCGCAGGCGCACCGCGCTGTCAACCGAGGACCTGCACGCCGCGTTGCTTCGGTTGGTGTCGTGAAAGCCGCCCCGTTCGCCTACCACCGCCCCGACTCGGTCACCGAGGCCGTCGGGTTGCTCGGTGAGTACGGCGACGACGCGAAGATCCTCGCGGGCGGGCAGAGCCTGGTGCCGATGCTGGCCATGCGGCTGACGCATTTCGACAATCTCATCGACATCTCGCGGATCACCGAGCTCAACGACATCGACCGGGTTGGGGACGAGGTGCGCATCGGTGCGGCCACCCCGCATGCTCTCGTCGGGATGGACGACGAGGTCGCCGATTCGGTGCCGCTGTTGAGCCTGGCCACACCGCACATCGGGCATTTTCAGATCCGGACCCGCGGCACCCTCGGCGGCGCGATCGCCCACGCCGACCCGGCTGCCGAGTACGCCGCGGTGGCGCTTGCCTTGGACGCGACCATCGAGGCCACCTCCCCGCGCGGTAAGCGCGAGATCGGGGCCGCTGAGTTCTTCACCGGCCTGTGGGAGACCTCGCTTGCTCCCGACGAGATCCTGACCGCGGTGCGGTTCCCGGCCTGGTCCGGGCGCTGCGGATTCGGTGTGCAGGAATTCGCGCGCCGCCACGGCGATTTCGCCATAGCGGGGGCCGTCGTGGGTATCCAGCTCGACGATGACAACCGCGTGAGCCGCTGTGGCATCGGCCTGTTGGGCCTCGGATCGACACCGAAACGAGCCACTCCCGCCGAAGCCGCCGTGACGGGCACCCCGATCGGGAACCTGACGGCCGAGCAGATCGGCGAACTCGCGATGTCCGAGCTCACCGACATACCAGCCGACCTGCAAGGTTCGGCGTCCTACCGCACTCGGGTCGGAGCCGCGATGGTGGCAAGGGCCTGGACACAAGCAAGCGTGGAGGCGCTCAATGCATGAACTGCCGGTGCAGGTTTCGGTCAACGGGCAGACGCATCAAGCCGTGGTCGAGCCACGGGTGACACTCGCCGATTTCCTGCGTGAACAGTGCGGCCTGACCGGTACCCACCTCGGCTGCGAACACGGCGCATGCGGCGCGTGCACGGTGCTGCTGGACGGCCAGGCGGTGCGATCCTGCCTGATCTTCGCGGTGCAGGCGGAAGGCCAGGACGTGACGACCGTTGAGGGCATCGCCGATCCGGACGGCGAGCTGTCACCGGTGCAGGCCGCGCTCAAGGAATGCCACGGCCTGCAGTGTGGCTTCTGCACACCGGGTTTCGTCACCTCGATCACCGCGCTGTTGCGGGACAACCCGTCGCCCACCGACGAGGAGATCCGCGAGGGCCTGTCGGGCAACTTCTGCCGCTGCACGGGCTACCAGGGCATCGTCAACGCGGTGCACCGCGCTGCGGGTTCGTCCGCCCCCGCCACAATGGAGGCATGAGGATCGGATTCATCGGCCTTGGCAACATGGGCGCGGCCATGGCCGCCAATCTGCTCAAGGCCGGACACGAGGTCACTGCGTACAACAGATCACCCGACAAGGTCGCCGACCTGGCCAACCAGGGTGCATTGCCGGCAGCGTCGGTGGCCGACGCGTGCCGCGGCGATGTGGTGATCACCATGCTGGCCAACGATGCCGCGGTGGAGGCCGTCACGTTCGGGGACGACGGCATCCTCGGTGCGCTGCCAGAAGGCGGTGTGCACATCTCGTCGTCGACCGTCAGCGTGGCACTGGCCGAGCGTCTCACCGAAGCTCACACGAATGCCGGGCAGCGGTTCGTCAGCGCCCCGGTGTTCGGCAGGCCCGAAGCCGCGGCCGCGGCGAAGTTGTTCGTCGTCGCGGCAGGCGCCGCAGTCGACGTCGAGACAGCGACGCCGGTTTTTGACGCGATCGGGCAGCGCACGTTCGTGCTGGGCGACGATCCCAAGACCGCGAGCCTGGTGAAGATCAGCGGTAACTTCCTGATCGCCTCGGTGATCGAATCCTTGGGCGAGGCAATGGCACTGGTCGGCAAAGCCGGCGTCGACAAGCAGGAGTACCTGGAACTGTTGACCTCGACGTTGTTCGACGCCCCGGCATATCGCACCTACGGCGGGCTGCTGGCCCGCGAGGAATTCACCCCCGCTGGCTTCGCCGCCAGGCTCGGCCTCAAAGACGTCAAGCTCGCGCTCAGTGCCGGCGAGGAACTGCAGGTGCCGATGCCGGTGGCCAGCCTGCTGCGCGACCGGTTCCTGACGCTGTTGGCCACGGGCGGCGGCGAACTCGACTGGTCGGCGGTCGGCGCGCTGAGCGCCTGGGAAGCCGGTGGCGCAAGCCCGGCGCAATAACTCGACACCTGACCTACTCGGACGGCACGACCCCGCGTAGCCCGTCGGCGCCGAAGAGCGGTTCGAGCATGCCGGAGATGTCGGGGCCACGGCGCAGCCCGTGACCGCCGTCGACGTTGATGGCCTGGCCGGTGATCCATCCCGAGGCATCGCTCAGCAGGAACACCGCCAGGTTCGCGATGTCTTCGACCTCGCCGAACCGGGGTAGCGGCGTGCAGGCCTTGTAGTCGTCGGTCACGGCGGGCACATCCATGATGGGGCCGACCATCTCGGTACGGGTCAGACCGGGCCGGATGCTGTTGACCCGCACCCATGAGGGGCCGAGTTCGTCTGCGGCCAGCATCAACAGGTGATCGAGCGCGGCCTTGCTCACGCCGTATGCCCCGAACCAGCGGTGGATGTTGCTCGACGCGATCGAGGAGATACCGACGAACGACCCACCGCCGCCGCGCACCATCTCCCGGCCCGCGTGCTTGAGCAGGTACATGGTGCCGTTGACGTTGAGATCGACCGTGCGCCGCCACAACTCGGAGTCGATCTGGGTGATGGGCCCGATGGTCTCCGATCCGCCTGCGCTGTGCACGACACCGTGCAGCCGGCCGTGCCAGGCAGTCGCGGCGTCGACCGCGCGGCTGACCTCGTCCTCGTCGGTCACGTCGGCGGGTTCGTAGCGCACCTCGCCCGGCCCCTGCGCGCCGAGTTCGTCGGCGGCGGCGCTGAGCTTGTCGGCGTTGCGGCCGATGAGCATCGCGTTGCCGCCTGACGCGACGATCGCGGCGGCGGCGCCCTTGCCGATACCGCTACCGCCACCGGTTACCAGATACGTATGATCCGCCAAGGACAGCTGCACTGCTGTGACCCCTTACCCGAAACTGAAACAGGTTCTTGTTACGTCAAGGTGTATCACGGCGCGCGGGCTTGGGGGCACCCAATGTGCGCCAATCCGGAACATCCGGCGGCAGGCCCACCGGGAACCGGTTCTCGTTGGCCGCTGCCCAGTGCGCATGCCCCAGCTCGTGGATGTGGAACGCGTGCCGCAACGCCTCGGTGAAGCCCATCGCGTCGCTGGCCGCGTTCACCGAATCTTTGATCAGCAGTGCAGCCATGGTCGGCCGTTCGGCGATGCGGCGCGCGAATTCCAGTGTCTTGTCCTCCAGTTCATCGCGCGGGAAGATCTTCGACACCATCCCGAGCCGGTGCGCCTCATCGGCGTCGATCGAATCCCCGGTCAACAGAAGCTCTTTGGCCTTGCGCGGCCCGAATTCCCACGGGTGGGCGTAGTACTCGACGCCGGGCATGCCCATCCGCACGCCGACCACATCGCTGAACTTGGCGTTGTCGGCGGCCACGATGAGGTCGCAGGCCCAGATGAGCATCAGGCCTGCCGAGATCGCATTGCCCTGCACCTGGGCGATGGTGATCTTGCGGAGATCACGCCAGCGTCTGGTGTTCTCGAAGTAGAAATGCCATTCCTGGAGATAGGTCCGCTCGGCGACACCCGCGGCGGTCGCACCGTGCGAACGGAAGGTCGGGTGCTGGTCCGGCCCGGGCTGCCGCTCGGCGAGCGCCTCCTCCGAGCCCAGATCGTGCCCGGCCGAGAAGTTCTTGCCGCGCGCGGCGAGGATCACCACCCTGACCTGATCGTCGGCCTCGGCCCGGCCGAACGCTTCGTCCAGTTGCACCAGCAGCGTTCGCGATTGCGCGTTCTGCGCGGCCGGGCGGTTGAGCCAGATCCGTGCGATACGCCCGTCATCGAGAGTCTCGTAGGCGACCTGGCTGGACGCGTCGTCGGAACTGACCATGTCGAAACCACCTCGCTGCGGACCGGCACTTAACAAACTGCACCTTACGTGTATCGCCGCCAGCGGCTCACACCGGGATCACAGCAACCTTACAGTGGTCTCACAGCGGACGCCGAGGCACGCGCCAACAGCGAGATCGCGCGGCGCATTCTCGTTGTGGCGCGTAGGATATCGTCACCAGACGACTCCGAGGACAACACTCGACCGGCCATCGGAAGGCGTTCGGGCAGCAAACTGGTCGGACACTCAGAAAAGGGCATGACGAATGACCATCTCCAAGCTTTCGGCACGGCGGTTGATCGTTGCGGGCGGCCTCGCCGCCGCGATCGCCGCGGCTCCGGCGATCACGGCATTCACGATTCCGGCGACCGCGCTCGCCGCGTGCCCCAGCGGCGAGACCGAAGACACCTTCACGGGTGTGTGCGTGCCCGACCTCGTCCCCAACTCCCCCGAGTTCACGTCCGCTCCGGGACAGCTTCCGCAGATCGACGGCATCCCGTGCACGGGCGCCAACTCCGGTCAGTGCATCGGCCTGGCCGAGGAGCAGCAGGCGCAGGGACCGCAGCCCGTTCCGCAGTCGACGGTGGGTAGCAGCCCCACCGCCACCGGCCACATCGGCTGACCCCGGCAATCACAGGGAGTTAGCAGACCCCATACAGCAGCACCCCAGCAGTCCTAGACTGTTGGGGTGATGTCACGTCTGCTGTTCGGCGCGGGATTCGCAGCCACCATATTCGGTGTAGCGGCGCTTTCCTTGCTGCCCGGCATAACGCCGACCTCATCGGCGACGTGCGTACCCGGTGAAGAAGCCGACGTCTTCACAACCGTGTGCACCCCTTTTATGGTGCCTAATTCACCCTCGCCGTTCACCTCGATACCGGGTAATCCGGATATCCCGGCCATCGACGGCATACCGTGCACCGGCCGCAATGCCGGACAGTGCATCGGCCTGGCCGAGGAAGCCGAGGCCGCTGGACCGCAACCGATTCCGCGGTCGACGATCAGCGCGAGTCCTTAGTTTCCCAGGCAACTAGTAGAACTAATGCAGATTCTTCTCAGGTTCCATAGAATCCTCCCCGACGAAACAGTCGAATAACTACAGAAAGCGTGACGATGGCGACCTTCCCGTACTCCATGCGACGACTGATCCTTGCCGGCGGATTCGTGGTTGCAGCGGCCGCCGCTCCGGCGATCACCGTCTTCGCCGTTCCGATGTCGTCCGCTCCCGCGGTCGCATGCCCCGCGGGCGAGGAAGAAGACCTCTACACCGGCGTGTGCGTCCCGCACACGGTGCCGAACTCGGGCGGCGCGTTCAGCCCCATCCCCGGTAACCCCAGCCTTCCCGCGGTGAACCTGCCCGGTGGCGGCGGCTCCATCCCGTGCACGGGTGCGAACTCCGGCCAGTGCATCGGCCTGGCCGAGGAGGCCCAGGCAGCAGGCCCCCAAGCCGTGCCGGAGTCGACCGTCGGCAGCAGCCCGACAGTTCACGGTTCGATCGGCTGATCAAGCTGTAGGCGACCGGGGTTTCCCGGTCGCCTACAGTTGTTCTATGCCTGCAAAATCTGATCCCGCCGATATCGACGATGTTGAACCGTTAGCCGACAGCACTGCCAGCCAGGCCAGACGAGTCGTGGCGACGTATGCGGTCGACGCCGACGAATGCCGGATGTTCCTCTCGATGCTCGGCATTGGACCGTCGAAAATCGAGGCCTAGATGTCTCCGGAGGACGGCAGCAATTCCGTCTCCGGAGATTCCGACTTTGTCGTGGTGGCCAATCGGCTGCCGATCGACATGGAGCGGTTGCCGGACGGCACCACGCAGTTCAAACGGAGCCCGGGCGGTCTGGTGACCGCCCTGGAGCCATTGCTGCGCAAACGCAGCGGTGCGTGGATCGGTTGGGCCGGTATCCCCGACAGCGACGAAGAGCCGATCGACGATGACGGCCTTCGGCTGTATCCGGTATCGCTGTCGGCCGAGGATGTCGCGACCTACTACGAGGGCTTTTCCAACGCCACCCTGTGGCCGCTCTATCACGACCTGATCGTCAAGCCCGAATACCACCGCGAGTGGTGGGACAGCTACGTCGACGTGAACCGCAGGTTCGCCGAGGCTACCGCGCGGGCCGCGGCCCATGGCGCGACCGTGTGGATCCAGGATTACCAGTTGCAGCTGGTGCCGAAGATGCTGCGCATGCTGCGCCCCGACGTCACCATCGGCTTCTTCCTGCACATCCCGTTCCCGCCCGTCGAACTGTTCATGCAGATGCCGTGGCGCACCGAAATCGTCGAGGGCCTGCTCGGAGCCGACCTGGTCGGCTTCCATCTGCCCGGCGGGGCACAGAACTTCCTGGTGCTCTCGCGGCGCCTGGTCGGGGCCAATGCCTCGCGGGCCTCGGTCGGCGTGCGCTCACGCTTCGGCGAGGTCCATGTCGGTTTCCGGACCGTCAAGGTCGGAGCCTTCCCGATCTCGATCGACTCGGCCGAACTCGACAGCAAGGCCCGCAACCGCAGCATCCGGCAGCGGGCGCGCCAGATCCGCGCCGAGCTCGGCAATCCCCGCAAGATCCTGCTCGGGGTCGACCGGCTCGATTACACGAAGGGCATCGACGTCCGACTGCGGGCCTACTCCGAACTGCTCGAGGAGCGCCGCGTCAAACGCGACGACACCGTTCTGGTACAGCTGGCGACACCCAGCCGTGAACGCGTCGAGAGCTACATCGCGATGCGCGAGGACATCGAGCGTCAGGTCGGCCACATCAACGGCGAGTACGGCGAGGTCGGCCATCCGCTCGTGCACTACATTCACCGGCCGGTGCCGCGGGATGAGCTCATCGCGTTCTTCGTGGCCGCTGACGTCATGCTCGTCACCCCGTTGCGAGACGGTATGAATCTCGTGGCCAAGGAGTACGTGGCCTGCCGCAGCGATCTCGGCGGTGCCCTCGTGCTCAGCGAATTCACCGGTGCGGCAGCCGAATTGCGTCAGGCGTATCTCGCCAACCCGCACGACCTTGAGGGCGTCAAGGACGCCATCGAGGCGGCGCTGACGCAGATCCCGGAGGAAGGCAAGCGCCGCATGCGCGCGCTGCGCCGGCAGGTGCTCGCCCACGATGTCGACCGGTGGGCCCGGTCGTTCCTGGAAGCGCTCGCGTCGACTAAATCGGATTGATCGCGTCGATCAGCCATTTGCCGTCGACCTTGCGGTACTCGACGCGCAGTCGGCTGCCGTCGTAGAGCGGCTGTCGGGACTGGTCGGTGACCGTGCGGTTCATATACACGAGCACCGAACCCGACTCGCGCTGCGCGGCCATGACACCGACGCCGACGACGTTGATCTGCACGACGAGCTGGCGCTTGCGGGCCTCGGGGATCACCGTCTTGGTGGCATCTTCCTCGAACTTCTGCCGGAAGTCCGGGGTCAGCAGCGGATACGTCTCGATGAGACTGCGCTCGACGGTCTGGTAGTCGTAGCCGAACATCCTGGGGATCTGGTCGGCCGCCAGCGGTGCCAACTCGGCCCGGGTGGCTTCCTGCCCGTGCTGTTGCACGCGGTTCCAGTACAGCACTCCCCCGGCACCCGACAGCGCGACGAATGCCACCGCCAACAGGCCGATCAGGAGCCCGGCGACTTTCGACCGCATCAGTTGCCCCCGTCCGGGTACTTGAGGTCGTACCCGGTCATATGGCCGTTGTCGTCCTCGTGCACGATGACGCGCAGCCGGTAGGGACGCGTCGGCGAGTTGACGCCGTCCAGGTCGGTGACCGTCACCCACACCGACACCAGCACCGAGGCGTTGTTTGCGATGTCGTCGACCTTCTCCAGCGCGGCCCCGTTGACGACGGCTTCGGAGCTCGCGTTGGTATCGCGGAACAGCGCCTTGAGGTTGTCGACGTTGTTGCCCTGGCTCATCATGTCCCGCAGCGGGCCGCTGGTTCCGTCGACGAACCGGTTGACGCTCTCATCGATGGTTTCCTGCGTGTAGCTGAACATGTTCACCACGGTCTGCTTGGCCGTGTCCACGAAGCGTTCGTCGCGGGCCTGCGCGGCGTCGACCGCACGCTGCTGGTCGACCATCACATACGTCAGGACGCCCATACCCACCGTCGCGATCGCAAGTACCGCGGCCGCGACGATCGCGACCAGCCTGCCGTTGGGCCGACGCCGTGGCGGCGCCTTGATGGGCTTGGCCACCCGCACCTTGGTCACGGGCGGCTCGACGCGCACATCCGTGGTCGTAGCCGCCGGTGTGTCACCGGCAGCCGGACCGGCCGCGCGCGACGCGCGGCGGCGCACCGGCCTCGAAGTTTCTAAGGCCGTGTCTTCACTCATCAAGCCTGCCTTGGATCCAGCATCAGGTCTACCCAGGTCTCCGCGGGGGCCAGATTGTCGGCTCCGGGCGCGTACACACCGGTGCCGCCGTCGCCGGCCGCGAAAACCCCACTGTGCTGATCGTAGGTGCCGATACCTTGCGGGCTGGCCAGTGGTGCCTCGGCGGGCAGCGGACCGTCCCCTGGGGGAGGCGGAGCCGGGACTCCGGCCGGCGGCGGCACGGCCGGCGGAACACCCGCGGGTGGCGGAGGCGTGCGACCGTACGGCGGCACGATCTGGTCCGGCGGCGCGTAGTACGGCCACGGTGGTGCCGGCGGGTTGTTGTTCGGCGGCACCGGCAGCGGGAACGGCGCGTGCGGCGCAGGCCCCGGCCCGGGCTGCACACCCGGCGGCAGCTGCACAACCGGCGGGCCCGGATCCGGATCCACCTGCGGCGGGATCATCGGGAACTTGTTGGGCGGCAGAATGTTCCGGCCATCCTCGATAGGCGTCCCGTACGGCACCGGCGGTCCGCGCCACGGGTTGCTGCCGATCGGCACGAAACCGTTGGGGTCGCGGCACAGCTGGATAGTCGGCGCGCGCTTACCGGGAAATTCCATGCACGGGTAGTTACGTGCACCGCGCACCACCGCCGGATCGTTCTGCGCGGTCTTGCAGTACAGGTCGGGTGGAAGTTCGCGCAGCGTCTCGTCGGCAGGCGAGCGGATCTCGGTCGCGGGGATGAACCCGACCGAACACGGCGGCGGATCACCGAGGTCGATCTTGAAGTCCAGCTTGCCGCCCTCGTCGGTGGGAACGCCGCCAGCCACGGTGTTGAGCGCCGACATCAACGCCGGGAAAATCACCAGCGCCTGCTCCAGCGACTTGCTGTAGATCACGCCGATGCGCCCGAAGTTGGCCAGGTTGGCCGCCAGGATCGGGAAGGACGGCCTGATTCCACTGAACGCGGTGTTGGCCTCGGCCGTCGCACCGGGCACGGTCTTGAGCGTCGTGCGCAGTTGCGGATCGGCGTTGGAGACCTCGCCGGTGAACCGGGCCAGCCCCTCGGCAAGGGACCTGATGTCGTCGCCGCCGCGAATCTGGGCATCGAGGAACGGCCCGGCCTGGTCGATGAGCTTCGTGGTCTGCTCGTAGTTGGCGTTTGCCTCGTCCACCAGCAGCCGCGACGATTCGATGAGCCGCGCGAGTTCGGGCCCGGATCCGTTGAAAGCCTTGAACGTTTCGCGCAGCAGATCCTGCAGACGACTGTCGCCGATGCTGCTGACCAGGTTGTCGGCCTCCTGCAGAAGCCCCGCGATGTCCTGGCCCACGCGGGTGTTCTGCTGGTCGATCGTGGCACCATTGCGCAGTTTGTCGGTCGACGGATCGTCCGGCGGGATCAGGTCGATGTATTGCTCGCCGACGGCCGAGACGCTCTTGACGGTGGCGGTGACGTTCTGGGGAATCGCCGTGCTGCTGTCCAGCCGCATCTTGGCGACGACGCCGTCGGGTGCCAGCCCCACCGATTCCACCCGCCCGACCGTCACGCCGCGATAGGTCACGTTGGCGTTCTGGTAGATACCGCCGCCCGCAACGAAGTTGGCGTTGACGTTGTAGGTGCCGATGCCCACGGCGGCGGGCAGGTGCAGGTAGAAGATCGAGATCGCACCCACAGTCAGGACCGTGACGATCCCGAAGATCATCAACTGCATCCGAGTCAGCCGGTCGATCATTACGGCGTCCCCTCGTGCTGCGTGGCGGTTCCCGGCGGGATCTTGAACGGGTCGGCGGCCTGCCCCGACAGGTTCGCCATCGCCCCGGTCACGAAGTCCGGCGGGTTGATCACCTCGTTGAGGTGCTTCATGTTCGGGTCGAATCCGGAGGTCGTGAATATCGACTCGCCGAACCGTCGCAACGTCAGGTCGAACGTCACGAACACGTTCAGGTAGTCGCCGCGGACGGCCTGGCGCAGGTATTTGTAGTGGAACGGGAACGTCGGCAGGAACTCCAGGTCCTTGATGAAGTCGTCAACGTTGTCGTTGAACGCCTTGATGACCGGATAGAGGTCCTTGAGGTCTGCCGCGAAATCGTCCTTGGTCTGCGACAGGATGCGCGAGCCCACCTCGGCGAAGCTGCGCAGGGCGGTGAACGCCTCGACGATGTTGGTGCGGTTGTCGTTGAGCACCTTCAGCGCGGCGGGCAACGTGTCGAGCGTACGGCCCAGATTGTCCTTGCTGCGGGCCAATATCGACGCGAACCTGTTGAGACCGTCGGCGGCGGCGATGATGTCGTTGGTTTGGCGGTCCAGTGACGACGTCAATTCGGCCAGGCGCGGAATCAGGTCGGTGAAGCTGCCTGCCCGCCCGGCTACCGCGGCGTACGCCTCATCGGTGATGTCCTGCAGGGCACCGAGATTGCCCTTGTTTACCACCATCCCGAGTGAAGACAGCACTTCCTCGGTAGTCGGATAGCGGCCGGCCTCGGCCAGCGCGATGTCGGAGCCCTGGCGCAGCTTCTCGTCCTCGGCCGGCTCGTCGACCGGCGCTGACAATTCGACGTGCTGGGAACCGAGCAGCGAGGTCTGCGCCACGCGCGCCGTCGCGTTGGCGGGCAGCTTGACGTTGCCGTCGAGCGACAACTCGACGGCCGCATAGAACGTCCCGTCCGGACGCTGCACCGCGTCGACGCCGGACACGCTCCCGACCGTGACGTCGTCGACCATCACGGGCGAGTTCTGCGGCAGCGTCGCCACATCCGGCAATTGCACCGTGACGGTGTAGGAGCCAGGACCGTGCCCCGCGGTGCCGGGCATGTTGAGCGAATTGAGGCCGCCGAACTGACATCCGGCCAGCAGCATTGCGCCGCTACCGAACGCCACGGTCCGGCAGGTGAGCCGTGATGCTTTGCTTCCCAACGCTTTACCTCTTGTGATCGGTGAGGTCATCCGCCGGCTCCTGCCTGCGCGGGCAGCGGCGCGGCCGGATCGGGGGCGGGGCCGGGGGCCGGCGCCTCGGGTCCGCCCATGTGCGAACTCGACGGCGGCGGAGCAGCAGGCGCACCCGGCGCCGCGGCGGCCGGATCGGGCGGCAGGATCAGGGAGCTCAGCGACGCGTCCGGCGGGATCTGCGGCGGCGTCACGCCGGGAGCGTTCTGCCACTGCAGGTACGGCAACGGCGTCTCCGACTTGGCCTCGGTCGCCGGGGTGTCGTAGATGATCTGGCCCTTGTAGGCCGTGATGCTGTTGATCGGGTGGAACAGCAACGGCGGGTAGTTCATCGTGATGCGCTTGAGCACCGGCCCCATGCGCTGCCTGCAGATCTCGGCGCGCTTGTAGTTGTCCGGGTTGGCGCCGGTGTCGAACGTGCCGCCGCAGATGAACTGCACCGGGTTCGCGAAGTTGGGCAGTGACAGCAGACCACCGACGGTGCCCTGGGCCGGGTTGTAGATGTTGTAGAAGTTCGCCAGGCCGTTGGGGGTGATGTGCAGGATCTGCTCGATGTCGTCACTGTGATCGGTGAGGATCTGCGTGAAGTCGGCGAGCTTACCCACCTGCCCGATGAGCGCGTCGTTGCTCTCGTCGAGGAACCCACGGACATCGCTGAGCGCCTGGTTGAGCGTGGCCAGGGTCGAGTCCAGCCCACTGGAGCTGTCGGCTAGCACCTGCGACACCGACGCCACATGGTTGGTGAACTGCACGATCTGCTCATTGCTGTTGGACAGCGCGTCGACCAGAACCTGCAGATTCCTGATCGTGCCGAACAGGTCCGTGCGCGAATCACCAAGGCGCCCAGCGGTTTGGGACAGTTCGCGCAGTGCGTTGCGGAAGGAGTCGCCGTTGCCGTCGAACGTGTCCGCGGCCTGGTTGACGAACTGCGCCAGCGGGCCCTGAACCGAGCCCTGCTGCGGCCCGAGCTGGGTGCTGAGCTGGGTCAGCTGCTCCTTGACCTCGTCCCATTCGACGGGAACGCCCGTGCGGTCCAGGCCGATCGACGCGCCCTCGGCCATGACGTCACCCTCGGTGTAGGCCGGGGTCAGCTGAATGAACCTGGCCGACACCAGGTTCGGCGCGATGATGAGGGCCTTGGCGTCGGCGGGCACCTTGACGCCGTCGTCGATGGTCATGGTGATCTTGACGTCGGACGGCCGCGGTTCGATCGAGTCGATCCTGCCCACCGGCACGCCGACCACGCGGACCTCGTCGCCCGGGTAGAGCCCCACCGCGTTGGTGAAGTACGCGGTCAGCTTGTGGCCGACCCGCGACGGCCACACCTGGAACACCCCGACCGCCAGGGTCACCAGCAGCAGAGCTGCCAGTCCGATACGAAGCCAGCGACCGCGGCTGGAAACCGAATTGTCTTGGGTCATGGCGATTTCGGCCTAATGATCGTCCGCTCGGAGATGTACCCGCGCAGCATGTCGGCGAGGCTGTCCGGCAGTTTGCCCGGCTGGAAGTAGGTGTCGAGGAGCACCTCGGAGATGGCCGCAGGCGGCAGACCGTACAGGTTGATCTGGAAGCCGGGCCCCGAGCCGACGACCTCACCGAGTGCGGTCGCGTACGGCGGCAGCCGCTTGAGCGCCTCGCCGATGTGTTCCCGACGTTCCAGCAGGTTGTCCATCACCAGGTTCAGCTTCTCCAAGGCCGGCTTGAACTCGCGACGGTTGTCGGCGACGAAGCCCGAAAGCTGTTTGGACACATCGTCGATACCGGCGATCAGGTTGCTCAGCGCCTGCCTGCGCTCGTCGAGAGCCGCGAACAGCATGTTGCCGTCGGTGACGAGCTGGTTGACCTGCCCGGCGCGCTGTGCCAGCAGATCCGACACCCGCTTGGCATGCATCAGCAGCTGTTCGAGCGCCTCGTCGCGCTTGTTGATGCTGCGCGACAGGTTCGCGACGCCGTCGAGCGCGCCCCGCAACTGTGGGGTGGCATCGCGCAGCGTGTCGGTCAGGGTCTGCAGGGCCTGCTCGAACTTCGGCTTGTCGAGATCGCTGACGTTCTGTCCGAGATCCTGCAGAGCCGTGTTGAGGGTGTAGGGAGTCGTGGTGCGCCCCAACGGGATGACGGTCTGGGAGCCCGAGCCCTTCGGGGTGACGGCGAGAGACTTCTCGCCGAGCACGGTGTCGGTCTTGATGGCGACCAGCGACTGGTCGCCGACCTTGATGTTGCGGTCGACGGTGAAACTGACCTTGGCCGCATCGCCGGCCAAGGCCACGCCGGTCACCTTGCCGACCGTGATGCCCGAGACGTTCACGTCGTTGCCGGGGTTGATGCCGCCCGCGTCACTGAAGTACGCCTCATACGGCTTGCCCTGCGGGAAGAACGGCAGCCCGGTGTATCCGAACGACACCAGCACCAGGCACGCCACCACGAAGATGCCGAGGATCCCGGTGCGCAAGGGATTCGACTCGCGTGAGTTAGCCATCGTTCGGTGCACACCTCCCCTTGGACGGGTCCGGCGGGCCGCCGAACGGAATCAGGATGTCGCTGCCCGCCGGTCCGTTGACCTTCATCCGGATCGAGCAGTAGTAGATGTTGAAGAACGAGCCGTACGCGCCGAGTGCGTTGAGCCGCAGGTAGTTCTCCGCAAGCGGTTCGATGACCTTGTTGATGTCGCCTTTACGCTCGTCCATCCGCTGCGCGAGCGGCCTGGCGTTCTCGATGACACCTTGGATCGGGCGGCGGGAGGCCTCCAGCATCGCAGTGAGATCGTTCTCAGCCGACGCGAGCGGCGCGATGGCACCGGCGATGGGATCGCGCCCCTCCGCCAATCCGGTGATGAGCTTCTGCAATTCGTCGACGCTTGCGTCGAACTGGGCACCCTTCTCGTCGACGGTGCCGAGCACGGTGTTGAGGTTGGTGATCACGTCGCCGATCAGCTGATCGCGCGCGGCCAGGTTCTGCGTGAACGCGCTCGTGCTCGTCAGCAGATTCGACAACGCGCCGCCCTGCCCCTGCAGCAGTTCGATCACGGCGTTGGAGACCTCGTTGACCTTGTTGCCGTCGAGGCCTTTGAGGACGGGCCGCAAACCGCCGAGCAGCGCATCAAGATCCAGTGCGGGTTGGGTGTTCTGCAGCGCGATCGTGCCGCCCGGTGGCAGCTTGCGCAGCTCACCGGGTCCGGACGTGATCTCGAGATACCGGTCGCCGACCAGGTTTTCGTAGCGCACCACGGCGCGGCTGGAGGTGTAGAGCTGATAGCGCTTGTTGACGTCGAACTCGATGTCAACGGTGTTGTCCGGATTCAGCTTCACCGCATTGACCGTGCCGACCGGCACCCCGGCGATGCGGACGTCCTGGCCGGCTTTCAGCCGCGACGCCTCGCTGAACGTGGCGTGATAGCCGCTGCCCGCGGCGAAGCGGAACTCGCCGAACACCACGACCAGCATCGCCGCCACCAACAGCATGGCGATGGTGAAGACACTGACCTTGAGCATGGTCCGATCGCGATGCACTAGAAGTCATCCCTTTCCGCGAACGCGCCGTTGAACAGGAACTGCAACGTCGCGGGTGCGTCGAACTGCAATTCGGTGTTCGGCTGGAACGGAACGTATGCGTTGTCGGTGACCAGGAAGGGAGCGTGATACCAGCTGCCGCCGAACTGCTTGGACGGAATGTCCGGCAGGCCACGGCAGTTCGGCCCACCGGAGGCGTTCACGAGGGGCAGGCTTTCCGGGTAGGTATAGGCAGGCGCGCCGGGCAGGAAGTTTGATGCCACGAACAGACCGGGCCGGATACCGCCGATGATGGGCGCGAACCGGTCGACACCGACCGACACGCCCTTCAGGATGCAGCCGAACTCGGGCGAATAGTCGCCGGCGACCTTCAGTGGGGCGCGCAACCGCTGGATCGCGGCGATGTAGTCGTCGGCAGCCGGTTCCAGCGTCGCGGTGCCGTTGTTCGCCAGCCCGGTCGCGGCCAGCAGCGTGGCGTTGAGGTTGGCCTGCTCGTCGACGATCGTCCGGTTCAAGGCGGGCACGTTGTCGATCACGCGCGCGATGTCGGGTCCGGCGTCGCCGTAGATGTTGGCCACCACCGCGGTCTTGGCGAGGTCGTCCTGCAGTGTCGGCAATTTCGGATTGAGTTGCTGCAGGTAGTAATTCAGCCCGCTCATGGCCGCACCGAGGTCGTCGCCATTGCCGCGCAAGCCTTCACCGAGCGCGGTGAACGTCGCGTTGAGGCTGACCGGGTCGATCTTGTTCAGCACATCCGACAGCGTCTGGAAGAGGGTGTTAACCTCCAGCTGGACGTCTTTGGCCGCGACGTTGGTGCCGGGGCGCAGCGAGGTTTCCTTCGGCTCGTCGGGCGGCAGGAACTCGACCGACTTGGCGCCGAAGACCGTGTTACCCGCGATCCGCACCGTGGCGTTGGACGGGATGTAGCGCAGCTCGTTGCGGTTCATCGACAGCGTCAGCTTGGCCTCGTTGCCGGCGTATTCGATGTCGGAGACCTTGCCCACCTGGATGCCGCGGTACTTGACCTTGGCGTCGCGGTCCATCACCAGACCGGCGCGCTGCGAGGTCACGGTCACGGTGTCGGTAGGCGTGAACGCCGCGGTATAGGACAGGTAGGTGAAGACCACCGCGGCCAGCACGATGGCGGCCAAGATCGCGGCGGCGATCCTGACATGGCTACGTTTCGCGCTTCCGTTCGACATCCCGCCCTACCCGGAAAGATTGAAGTTGCCGGACGCGCCATAGACGGCCAGGGAGATGAGCAAGGTGATGGTGACCACGACGATCAGCGAGGTCCGCACGGCCTGACCGACCGCGATGCCGACGCCGACCGGGCCGCCCGAGGCGTTGTAGCCGTAATAGGTGTGTACGAGCATGACCGCGACCGACATGACGATGGCTTGCAGGAAGGACCACAACAGGTCACTGGGGATCAAGAACGTGTTGAAGTAGTGGTCGTAGAGGCCCGCGGACTGTCCGTTGATGAAGACCGTGGTGAAGCGCGCGGCGAAGAACGCGGCCAGCACCGACAACGAGTACAGCGGCACGATCGCGATCAGGCCGGCCATCAGCCGCGTGGACACCAGATAGGACACCGCGTGGACGGCCATCGATTCGACGGCGTCGATCTCCTCGGCCACCCGCATCGCACCTAGCTGTGCGGTCGCGCCTGCGCCGATGGTCGCGGCCAGCGCGATTCCCGCGATGACGGGTGCGACGATGCGGACGTTGAGGAACGCCGAGAGGAAACCGGTCAGCGCCTCGATACCGATGTTGCCGAGCGACGAATAACCCTGCACCGCGATGACACCGCCGGAGGCCAGGGTCATGAACGCGGCGACGCCCACGGTGCCGCCGATCATGATGAGCGCGCCGGTGCCGAGGGTCATCTCGGCGATCAGGCGGATGGTCTCCTTGCGGTAGCGAGTGACCGCGTTGGGGATGTAGCGCATCGTCTCGCCGTAGAACAGCGCCTGCTCGCCGACGTTGTCGACGACCTTGGGCACGCCGCGGAACAGTCGGCGGAAGCGAAGAGTGGCGTCATAACTCATCGAACAAGCACCCGAACGCCGATGGCCGTCATGATCACGTTGATCACGAACAGGCAGATGAACGCGTACACCACGGTCTCGTTGACGGCATTGCCGACACCCTTCGGACCGCCCTTGACGGTCAAGCCCCGATAGCAGCCGACCAGACCGGCGACCACGCCGAACAGCAAGGCCTTTATCTCGGCGAGCACGAGCTCCCCCAGACCGGTCAGCACGGTCAGCCCGTTGATGAACGCACCCGGGTTGACGCCCTGCAGGAAGACCGAGAACACATAACCCCCGGACAGGCCGATCGCGCACACCAGGCCGTTGAGCAGAAGCGCCACGAACGTGGACGCGAGCACCCGCGGGACCACCAGACGCTGGATCGGGTCGATGCCCAGCACCCGCATGGCGTCGATTTCCTCACGAATCGTGCGCGCACCGAGGTCGGCGCAGATGGCCGTGGCCCCGGCGCCCGCCACTACGAGCACGGTCACCACCGGGCCGAGCTGGGTGATGGTGCCGAACGCCGTGCCTGCACCCGACAGGTCGGCGGCACCGATCTCGCGCAGCAGGATGTTGAGGGTGAAGGCCACCAGCACGGTGAACGGGATGGCCACCAACAGCGTGGGCACGAGCGACACGCGCGCGATCATCCACGTCTGATCGAGAAATTCCTTGAGCTGGAAAGGTCGGCGGAAGATCTTGGCGAAGGTGTCCAACGACATCTCGACGAAACCGCCCACGGCCCGGGCCGGAGCCGCAAGCTGTTCGATCAACCTCAGCTCCGTTCTCGGGTGGGCGGGGTGGTCGTTCGACTGTTCGCCAACTTTGCACAGTTTGCGTTGGCGAAAATTCGGTGACCGCGCGCCGTGGCGGTCCTCCCACCCCTTGGTCTTACATGGCTCTTAGTGAGCCGGATCATACTAACTAGAACACGTTCGCAGTGTCAAAGAACAGCAAATCATAGGAAAACTACATTGTTTCCCCAGGTCAGAGCACGTCGATCGACACACGTTCTAGAACGTGTTCTAACACTCGCCGGGCAATGACAACTGAGACTGTCAGTCTCGTGACTCCATCAGTGCAGTCGCCGAAAATCCACGCTCAGGGTCACGATCAGCAAAGTAATCGTGCAGTGTCACGCTGAGGTCCGCCGGAGCCCACGCATCGGCGCTCGCAGTGAAGTGCTTCTCCGCCGTGGGTGCCGCGACCAACGTGACAGTTGGACCATAAACGATGAACAGCTGACCGTTCACGGCTTCCGCCGCCGGGGACGACAAGAACCGCACGAGCGTCACCACATGATCGGTCGACAACGGATCGACCTGACCTTCCGGCAGCTCCGGCGCATCGCCGAACACACCCGCGGTCATCGCGGTCCTGGCTCGCGGCGCGATGGCATTGGCCCGCACCCCGAACCGCTCGAGCGCCCTCGCCGCCGAGAGGGTCAACGCCGTGATTCCCGCCTTCGCCGCGCCGTAGTTCGGCTGCCCGACCGGACCGGACAGCCCGGCCTCTGACGAGGTGTTGACGATGCGGCCGTATACCGTGCCATCGCCCTCTTTGGCCTTGGCCCGCCAGTAGGTGGCGGCATTGCGGGTGAGCAGAAAGTGACCACGCAGATGGACCGCGATGACGGCATCCCATTCCTCGTCGGTCATGTTGAACAGGATCCGGTCCCGAGTGATCCCGGCGTTGTTGACGACGATGCTGAGCCCACCGAGGCCGTCGGCGGTCGCGACGATCTCGTCGGCGGTCGAACGCTGGCTGATGTCGCCTGCCACCGCAACACCCTTCGAGCCGGCCGAGGCGATCTCGTCGAGCACGTCGGATTTGTCGAGTGCGCCGGCCATGTCATTGACCACCACGGTCGCACCCGCCTGGGCGAGCCCGATCGCCTCGGCCCGGCCCAGTCCGGCCGCCGCGCCGGTGACCACGGCAACCTTTCCGGACAGATCGATCTGGGCGTCGGCGCTGCTGTCTCCGGTCATATCGCTCCTCGCGTGCGCGGCGTCAATTTATGAATACCTCTAGTCTTTCCGGATCAGGGCTGCCCGTGGGCATTCGGCGACCGACTGCTCGGCCAGTTCCTCCTGGTCGGCAGGGACCGGGTCGGCTTTGACCACGGCGTAGTCCTCATCATCGAGATCGAACAGATCAGGGGCGATTCCCACGCACACCGCGTTGCCTTCACAGCGATCACGGTCAACTTCAACTCGCATGACGACCTCCTCACGACGTGTGCGTGCGCCGGGCTGGGGGCACGCAGCCACAGAATACGACCCGGCGTGAACACTGCCGGCTCAATACCGGCCTGGACCCTAAGACTAGAACGTGTTACAACCGGGTGAGAACTCAGGTCTATCAAGCAGTGAGGATGCAGCGGATGCGGATCGGTTACACCCCCGAGCAGGAGGAGCTGCGCCGCGAGCTGCGCGCCTACTTCTCCGAACTGATGACACCCGACCGAGTCGAAGCGCTGAACTCGTCGGAAGGCGAGATGGGCCGGGGCAACGTCTACCGCGACACGGTGGCGCAGATGGGTAAGGACGGCTGGCTGACGCTGTCGTGGCCCAAGGAGTTCGGCGGTCAGGCCCGTCCGCCCATGGACGGGCTGATCTTCACCGACGAGGCGGCCATCGCAGGTGCGCCGGTCCCGTTCCTGACGATCAACAGCGTCGCGCCCACGATCATGCACTTCGGCACCGAGGAGCAGAAGAAGTTCTTCCTGCCCAAGATCGCCGCGGGCGAGTTGCACTTCTCGATCGGCTACTCCGAGCCCGGCGCGGGTACCGACCTGGCGGCGCTCCGCACCACCGCCGTGCGCGACGGCGACGACTATGTCGTCAACGGCCAGAAGATGTGGACCAGCCTGATCGCCTACGCCGACTATGTGTGGCTGGCCGTGCGCACGAACCCCGAAGCCAAGAAGCACCGCGGCATCTCGATGCTGATCATGCCGACGACCGCCGAAGGCTTTTCGTGGACTCCGGTGCACACCATGTCCGGCGTCGATACGAGCGCCACCTACTACCAGGACGTGCGGGTGCCGGTCACCAACCTCGTCGGCGAGGAGAATGCCGGCTGGAAGCTCGTCACCAACCAGCTCAACCACGAGCGGGTCGCGCTGGTCTCGGCCCAGCCGATCTACGTCGCGCTCAACGGCGTTCGCGAATGGGCGCAGAACACCAAGGACGTGCACGGCAAGCGCCTGATCGACTCCGAGTGGGTGCAGCTGAATCTGGCCCGCGTGCACGCCAAAGCCGAGGTGCTCAAGCTCGTCAACTGGGAACTGGCTTCGGCTCAAGACGCGGCGCCCTCCCCCGCCGACGCGTCGGCGGCCAAGGTGTACGGCACCGAACTCGCCACCGAGGCCTACCGCCTGCTCATGGAGGTACTCGGAACGTCGGCAACGCTGCGCGCCGACAGCCGCGGCGCACTGCTGCGCGGCCGGATCGAACGGTTCCACCGGTCGGCGCTCATCCTGACGTTCGGCGGCGGCACGAACGAGATTCAGCGTGACATCATCGGCATGGTCGCGCTCGGCCTGCCCCGAGTGAACCGGTAAGGACGGCACACCAATGGATTTCAAGACCACTGAAGCGGCCGCCGACCTGGGCGGCCTGGTGCGCACGATCACCGAGTCGGTGTGCACGCCCGAACACCAGCGTGAGCTCGACGGCCTGGAACAACGTTTCGACCGCGACCTATGGGCCAAGCTGGTCGAAGCAGACGTACTCTCGGCCGCGGCCCCCGAATCCGTTGGCGGAGGCGGCTTCGGCGTGCTGGAGCAGACCGCGGTGCTGACCGCGCTCGGCAGGCAACTCGCCGCCGTGCCGTACCTCGATTCGGTGATCCTCGGCGCCGGCGCCATCGCGGCGTTCGGATCGGAGGAACTGCGCACACAGTGGGCAGCTCCCGCCGTGGCCGGCGAGAAGATTCTCGCGGTGGCTCTCGAAGGCGAGATGGGCCAGGGCCCGGTGCAGGCCACCGACGGCCGGCTCACCGGGACGCGCACCCTCGTGAGCTTCGGCCCGGTGGCCGACGCGTTCCTCGTGCCGGCCGAGACAGGTTCGGGCGTCTCCGTTTTCGTGGTCGCAGCAGATGACCCGGGCGTGTCCGTCAGCGCGCTCGTCACCACCGGACGCGGCAGCGTCGGGCTCCTGGAGTTGGAAGGCACCCCGGTCGACGACGGTCGAGTCGTCGGCGGCGCGGATGTGGTGGACTGGCTGACCACGCACGCGGCGCTGGGCCGGACCGCCTATCAACTCGGGGTGCTCGAACGAGCCCTGGAGCTCACCGCGGAGTACGCGCGCGAGCGTGAGCAGTTCGACCGCCCGATCGGCAGCTTCCAGGCGGTGTCGTCGCGGCTGGCCGACGGCTACATCGACATCAAGGGATTGCGGCTCACCCTCACCCAGGCCGCGTGGCGGCTGTCGGAGGATCTCCCCGCCGACATCGATGTTTCGAGTGCCGCGTTCTGGGCAGCTGAGGCAGGCCATCGGGTCGCCCACACCACGGTGCACGTGCACGGCGGCGTCGGCATCGACATGGATCACCCGGTGCACCGGTACTTCCTGGTTGCCAAGCAGACCGAGTTCGCGCTCGGCGGCGCGACCGGGCAGCTACTGCGCATCGGACGCGAACTCGCCGATACGCCTGCCTGAAGTGGCAGGCCCGACCGTCACCGAACTGCTGGCCCCGCTGGCTGACGTCACCGACCGCGGTATCTACGAAGGTGATTCGTTCGTCAGCTGGGCCGACCACATCGCGGACGGTGCGCGGTTGGCCGCCGCGTTGCGGTCGCGCCTTGAGCCGGGGCGGCCACCGCACGTCGGCGTGTTGCTGGGCAATACGCCGTTTTTCTCCAGCCTGCTGGTGGCCGCGGGGCTGAGCGGGCTGGTTCCGGTGGGCCTCAACCCCACCCGGCGAGGCGAGGCGCTGGCCCGCGACATCGCACGGGCCGACTGTCAGCTGGTGCTCACCGACAACCCGGAGACAGTGCCGCCGGGCGTGGACTTCGTCGATGTCGAATCAGCCGAATGGGCAGGTGAACTCGCGTCCTTCGACGGCACGCCGGTGACCTTTGCCGAGCTGTCGGGCGACGACCTGTTCATGCTGATCTTCACCTCGGGGACCAGCGGTGAACCCAAGGCCGTGCGGGTTACCCACGACAAGGTGGCGTTTCCGGGAAGTATGCTCGCCGACCGGTTCGGCTTGGGGCCGGACGACACCGCGTATCTTTCGATGCCGCTGTTCCACTCGAACGCGATCATGGCCGGCTGGGCCGTGGCCGTCGCGGCGGGCGCGTCAATCGCTCTGCGGCGCAAGTTCTCCGCCTCGGGATTCATCGACGACGTCCGCCGCTACGGCGCCACCTATGCCAACTACGTGGGCAAGCCGTTGTCCTACATCCTGGCCACCGCGCCCCGGCATGACGATGCGGACAATCCACTCAAGATCATGTACGGCAACGAGGGCGCGCCGCGCGATCTCGAGCGCTTCGCGAAGCGGTTCGGCGTCGTGGTGGTCGACGGTTTCGGGTCCACCGAGGGCGGTGTCGCGATCGCCCGTGCCCCCGGCACGCCGGAGGGTTCGCTGGGGCCGCTGACCGACGAGGTCGCGATCGTCGATGTGGAGACCGGCGAGCCGTGCCCCGCCGGGGTCGTCGGCGAGCTCGTGAATCCCACTGGGCGGGGCTGGTTCCGGGGCTATTACAACGATCCCGACGCGGAGGCCGAGCGGATGGCCGGCGGGGTGTACCACACGGGCGACCTCGCCTACCGCGACGAAGATGGCTACGTGTACTTCGCCGGCCGGCTCGGTGACTGGATGCGCGTGGACGGCGAGAACCTGGGCACTGCCCCGATCGAGCGAATCCTGTTGCGCTATCCCGACGTTGTCGAGGTTGCCGTGTACCCGATCCCCGACCCCGCGGTGGGCGATCAGGTGATGGCGGCGCTGGTGCTTGCCGCAGGCGGCGAGTTTGATGTCGAGAAGTTTCGCGCCTTCCTCTACGAGCAACCCGATCTCGGACCCAAGCAGTGGCCCTCCTACGTGCGGGTGGGCCCCACGTTGCCCCGCACCGAAACCTTCAAGGTGGTCAAGCGACAACTGTCGGCCGAGGGCATCGACTGCACCGATCCGGTGTGGCCGGTCGTGCGCTAGCCGCGCACGACGCAGCGCGTGCCGCTGTACACCGTCGGCATGCACTTCATGCAGTGCACGCAGAGACCCGAGGTGGCCGCGTGCACGCGAAAGCGGTTGACCAGCGCTGGGTCTCGCAGGAGCGCACGGGCCATCGCGACGAACTCGAATCCGTCGGCCACCGCGTCCTGCACCGTCGCCAACTCGTTGACCCCGCCGAGCAGGATCAGCGGCATGGTCAAGGTCTCACGGAACTGCCTGGCCAGCGGAAGGAAGAACGCCTCTTCGAACGGATACTCCCGGAACAGCCTTCGGCCGAGCACCCGCAGGCCCAGTCCCACCACGCCCGGCTGGGACGCGATGAACTCATCGAGGGGAACCGGACCACGGAAGTAGTACATCGGGTTGAGCAGTGAACTGCCGCCGGTCAACTGCAGTGCGTCGAGGTGACCGTCGTCCTGCAGGAGCTGTGCGGTCGGCAGGCTGTCGGTGAGCCAGAATCCGCCTCGCACGCCGTCGTCCATGCTGAATTTCGCTGTTACCGCGACTGTTTCACCGACCGCCAGGCGGACCTGTTCGGCCACGCGACGGGCCAGCTCGGCACGTCGAACGGTGGTGCCGCCGTACGCATCATTCCGCTTGTTGAGGTTCGGGCTGAAGAAGGAACTCAGCAGATAGCCGTGGCCCATGTGGATTTCGACGGCGTCGAAACCGGCGTCGACGGCGTTACGGGCCGCGACTCCGAATTGCTCGACGACCGTCTCGAGTTGCTCGGGCGTGGCGGCCCTCACCAGGCCCATCGCGGGCGCGCTGAGCCGCGTGCCCGGGGCGAGCGATGGCGTGCGGTTGGACAGCGTGTTGGCCACCAGGCCCGCGTGCCCGATCTGCGCACAGGCCAGTGCGCCTTCGCCGTGTACCGCCTCGGTGAGCCGGCGCAGCGCTCGCGCCCGGTCGGCGTCCAGCACGATCGTGTCGCGATGCACGCGGCCGCCTGGCGATATCGCACAGTAGGCGACAGTCGTCATCGCCGCACCGCCCTTGGCGACGTCGACGTGGAAGTCGACGAGTTCGTCGCTGACCTGCCCGAGCGGCATCACGCCTTCGAACGTCGCGGCTTTGATGAACCGGTTCTTGAGCGTCAACGGCCCCAGGGTCATGGACGTGAAAGGCCCCGCCGCCACCGCGTTTTCCAGTTTCGATACCATTGGCATCGAAATATAGCAGGCAGTGACGAGAGGTGAATTGTGCGAATCGCCATGACCGGCGGGACCGGTTACGTCGGGGCCCACATCGTCCGAGGCCTGCTCGAAGCCGGGCACGAGGTACGCATGCTCGCCATACCCGGAGTCGACGACGCGGTGATCGAGCGCCTCGCGACCGGCGGCGACATGACGGTGATCGAAGGCGACATCCGCGATACCGCGGCCATCGACCTACTGCTGTCCTGCTGCGATGCGGTGATCCACGCGGCCGGCGTGGTCGGCACCGACCGCCGTCGCACCGAATTGATGTGGGACATCAACGCTTACGCAACCGAGTCGGTACTGACGCGGGCCGTGGCGGCCGGGTTGGATCCCGTCGTCTCGGTCAGCAGTTACAGCGCACTGTTCCCGCCGCCGGACGGCGTGATCTCGCGCGACACCCCGACCGCGCCGGGCCGGAGCCCTTACGCGCAGACAAAGGCGTACGCCGACCGGGTGGCGCGACGATTGCAACGCGCAGGCGCCCCCGTCGTGGTGACCTACCCGTCGAGCGTCGTGGGCTCGGCCCACTGGACGGCGCCCGGCGTGACCGAGCGGGGGTGGGCACCGATCCTGCGCGCGCGCATTGCGCCGCGCCTGCAGGGTGGGATGCAGATGATCGACGTGCGCGACGTCGCCGACGTCCATATCAGGCTCATGCAACCCGGACGGGGGCCACGCCGCTACGTCTGCGGCGGGGCCATGGTGAGCTTCGACGACATGATCGACACCCTGCAGCAGGGATCCGGCCGGCGGATCCGGAGGATCCCGCTGTCACCGAAGGTGTTCCGCGCGGTCGGCCGGTGCTCGGATCTGATCGGCGGGATGCTGCCACTCGGCGACGGCCTCAGCTATGAAGCCGCGATGCTGCTGACGGCCGCAACCCCCACCGACGACAGCCACACCCGCGCTGAACTCGGGATCGGCGCCTGGCGCTCACCGCAGTCAGCGATACTCGAGTCGATCGGGCGGTGATGCGCCGAGCGCGGCGCAGAGCAGTTGCACGAGGCGGTCCTGCAGAGCAGGCGAATCATCGTCGACGGCAACGTTTGTGACGAACAACGCCGCCCCGGCCGCCAGTGCGATCGCCGCCCGCGCGTCCACTTCACTGCCGTATCCCTGCTCGGCGAACAGCTTGATCGCGGGACCGCTGAACTCGGTCCACAACGCGGTGCGGAGCTCGTGGTTCTCCCGCAGGGCCAGCAGCAGGCCCGGCACCGCCTCGTTGAGGTCGGGCCTGCTGAACATCTCGTGGCTGCCGCGCACCACCCACTCGATCCAGCCGGCGAGATCGGTGCCCTCGAACGGCGACATATCCGGTGTTTCGCCGAATATGGCGTGCAGCACCAGTTCCGCCTTGGACGCCCAGCGCCGGTTCAAACTTGAGCGCCCGACCCCCGCACGGGCCGCGACCAACCGGACACTCAGATCGTCCCAGCCGACCTCGACGAGCAACTCCCGCGTCGCGGTCAGCACCCGTTCGTCGATCGACGTGTCGCGTGGACGCCCGGTCATGCCCCGATTCAACCGCATGCCCGCGCGGGTACCGTCGGGTCTGTGGGCTACCGCGAGCAGTCTCCGCCGCCTGAGCTGGCCGCCCTCGTGGAATGCAGTTGGACACGGACCGGGCGGGTCGAGCCCGCTCGTGTGCTGCCCGACGGCTGCATGGACCTGATCCGCGCCGGCGACCACACCATCGTGGCGGGCCCGGACACCACCGCATACGTCGCTGACGGAAGTCCGCATCCCATACAGGGCTTGCGGTTCCGGCCAGGCGTGTTGCCGCGGCTGCTCGGCGTCCCGGCTGCCGAGGTCCAGAACACCCGCGTGGCCCTGCACGATCTCCGCGTGATCCGCCGCGACCGCTCGCTGTACGAACTGGCAGCCGGTCTCGCCTCCGACCAACCCAGCGCCGAGACCGCGCCGTGGTCGCTTGCGACACTGCGGCAGGTGACGAGCCGGCTCGCCGACGGTGCCGCCGTAGCGGACATCGCACGGGAGACCGGCTGGTCGAGCCGCACGCTGCAGCGCCACTGCACGGCGGTCTACGGGTACGGGCCCGCAATGCTGCGGCGCGTGTTGCGGTTCCGGCGGGCCGTGCGGTTGCTCAATTCCGGACTGCCGGTTGCCGATGTCGCGGCGCAGGCCGGATATGCCGATCAGCCCCACCTGCACCGCGAGGTGCGCACCCTGGCCGGAGTTCCGCTACGTCAGCTGGCCAACGGCGCGTACAGGTCGACCGACGTGCCGTCGGGGTCCTCGACAGTCGCGTAGCGGTGGCCCCAGAAGGCGTCGAACGGCGCAAGTACGCCGGGATGGCCCGCGGCCACCAGCTTGTCGTAGAGGGCGTCGACCGCGGCAGGCGCATTCAACTCGAACCCGATCACCACCCGGCCCGGCTCGGTGGGCGGTGACCAGCCGGGGTGAAGTCCGGCGATGGTCTCCTCGGTATCGAACGCCAGTTTGCCTCCCCCTGGGAGTTCGACCTCGACGTGCGGACCTTCTTCGTCAGGAATCGCCAGGCCGAGCAGACGGTAGAAGGCGAGAGATCGGCCCAAGTCCTTGGCAACGATCTCGATGGCGGTCGACGTGACGTGAATATCCATATCCGCACGTTAAGCCCGCAGTGTGGACCGCGTCGTGAACAGATCGGACAGGCCTGCCCTTGGTCGGTCCGCGGTTGCCGAGTAGGTTGACCCTAACCGCTAGTTACTCGCCAGTAGGGAGGGTCAGCCATGCCCGCTCCGTCCGCCGCGGAATTCGCCCGGCTCCGCAAGCTCGTCGCGATCGACGACGTCGAATCCCGGCAGGTGAGATCGATCGAGGAGGTCTTCACCGGCCGCGAGCTGACCACCATCCCGGTCGGCACCGCCGAAGACGTCACGGCCGCCTTCGCCAAGGCACGCGCCGCACAGGCGGCGTGGGCCAAGCGACCGGTCAAGGAGCGCTGCGCGATCATCGAGCGGTTCCGCGAACTCGTCGCCAAGAACCGTGACTTCCTGATGGACGTGGCGCAGGCCGAGACCGGCAAGGCGCGCTCGGCCGCCCAGGAAGAGCTCGTCGACATCATGCTGAACTCGCGCTACTACGCGCGCCAGGCAGCCAAGCTGCTGGCGCCCAAGCGTGTTCAGGGCCTGCTGCCAGGCGTGGTCAAGACCGTCGTCAACCACCACCCCAAAGGCGTGGTCGGAGTCATCTCGCCGTGGAACTACCCGATGACGCTTTCGATCTCGGACTCGATTCCGGCCCTGCTGGCCGGCAACGCCGTCGTCGTGAAACCCGACAGCCAGACCCCGTACTGCACCCTCGCCAATGCCGAACTGCTCT
The DNA here is from genome assembly GCF_054919535.1 of Mycobacterium venezuelense. Lineage (NCBI taxonomy): Bacteria > Bacillati > Actinomycetota > Actinomycetes > Mycobacteriales > Mycobacteriaceae > Mycobacterium > Mycobacterium venezuelense. The sequence continues at coordinate 70,649 of NZ_JBONDW010000010.1, read as the reverse complement.
ACGAGGCAGGCCTGCCCCGCGACCTGTTCGCCGTTGTGCCCGGCCCGGGTTCGGTCGTCGGCACCGCAATCGTGGAGAACTGCGACTACTTGATGTTCACCGGCTCCACGGCCACCGGCCGGTCACTGGCCGAGCAGTGCGGCCGGCGGCTGATCGGCTTCTCCGCCGAACTCGGCGGCAAGAACCCGATGATCGTCGCAAAGGGCGCCAACCTCGACGTCGCCGCGAAGGCCGCGACCCGGGCGTGCTTCTCGAACGCAGGCCAGCTGTGCATCTCGATCGAGCGCATCTACGTCGAGCGCGACATCGCCGACGAATTCACCGCCAAGTTCGGCGAACAGGTCCGCAACATGAAGCTGTCGCCGGCATACGACTTCACCGCCGACATGGGCAGCCTGATCTCCGAAGACCAGGTCAAGACCGTGTCAGGCCATGTCGACGACGCAAAGGTCAAGGGCGCCAAGGTGATCGCGGGCGGCAATGCCCGCCCTGACATCGGGCCGCTGTTCTACGAGCCGACCGTTCTGTCGGACGTCACCGACGAGATGGAATGCGCGCGTAACGAAACCTTCGGCCCGCTCGTGTCGATCTACCCGGTCGATTCGGTCGAGGAGGCGATCGAGAAGGCCAACGACACCGAGTACGGCCTCAACGCCAGCGTGTGGGCGGCCAGCAAGGCCGAGGGTGAGGCGATCGCCACCCGGATCAGTTCCGGCACCGTCAACGTCGACGAGGGTTACGCGCTCGCCTTCGGCAGCACGGCGGCTCCGATGGGCGGCATGAAGGCATCCGGCGTCGGCCGCAGGCACGGTGCCGACGGCATCCTCAAATACACGGAATCCCAGACGGTTTCCACGGCCCGTGTGCTCAATCTCGATCCGCCGCTGGGTATATCGCAGACCTTATGGCAGAAGGCCCTCACGCCGATGATCCAGGCTGTGCAGAAACTGCCCGGGCGGTGAGCACGGTCGAACGGAGCACCCCGCCGCTGGCCGGCGACGAGCGCACCACGCTGCAGAGTTGGCTCGACTTCTATCGCGCGACCCTGGCGGCGAAGTGTGCGGGTTTGTCCGACGAGCAGTTACGCACGGCGTCGGTGTCGCCGTCCTCGTTGACGCTCATGGGCATCGTCCAGCACGAGACCGAAGTCGAGCGGAACTGGTTCCGCCGCGTGCTGATCGGCGAGGACATACCGTCGATCTATGGTCCACGGTCAGCAGAAGGCCATGACGGCGGCTTCGACCCCGCCACGGACGTCACCTTCGAAACCGTGCACGCCAGATGGCAATCCGAGATCGAGCGGTCGAAGGCGAACTGTGCCGGCCGCGCACTCGATGACACCAGCCCGTTCATGGGCACCGAGGTGACCCTGCGCTGGATCTACACCCACATGATCGCCGAATACGCCCGGCACTGCGGGCACGCCGATCTCATCCGCGAAAGCATCGACGGCGCGACCGGCGTGTGAACCTCAGCTGTCGCGAACGGTGTCCAGGCGCTTGGTGGCCTGCTCGAAGCCGGCCACCAACTCGCCGATGATGTCGGCGACCGGCCGGATCTCGTTCATGCGGCCCACGATCTGGCCCACCGGCATCGAAACGGTGTCGGGGTTGTCCGACTCGTTCATGCGCTGGTGCGCCTCGCTGACGAGGATGTTCTGCAGTGGCATCGGCAGTGGCTCGGGCGCGTCCGGGGCATCCCAGGCGTCGGTCCACTTGGTCTTGAGCAACCGGGCCGGCTTGCCGGTGTAGATCTTGCGGCGCACGGTGTCGGCGGTGCCTGCCCGCAGCAGCGCCTCCTGGATCGTGGAGGTGCCACCGGGCAGCCGATGCCCGAGGTCGTATTCGGCCGACGTCAGGAACGCCGACCCCATCCACACGCCTTGGGCACCCAGCGCGAGCGCCGCGGCGACCTGACGTCCGGTGCCGATACCGCCCGCGGCCAGCACGGGCGCCTTGCCGTCAAGGGCGTCAACGATTTCCGGCCACAACACCATCGAGCCGATCTCGCCCGTGTGCCCGCCGGCCTCATGCCCCTGCGCGACGACGATGTCAACACCGTTCTCGACGTGGCGCAGCGCATGCTTGGCGCTGCCGGCCAGCGCCGCCACCGGGACACCCGCCGCGTGCGCCTGTTCGATGACGTCGTTGGGCGGCGAGCCCAGCGCGTTGGCGATCAACTTGATCGGATGCTTGAGCGCCACCTCGACATGGCTGCGGGCCACCGAATGCAGCCAGCCCAGCACGCCCTCGTTGCGGTCCTCGTCCTCCGGCAGCGGCGGAACACCCAGATCGGCGAGAGTTTTGGCGACGAAGTCACGGTGGCTCTGCGGTATCAGTTTGTTGATGTCGACGGCCGTGCCCTCGGTCGGCACCTTGGCCGGCATGACCACGTCGACGCCGTAGGGCTTGCCGTCGGTGTTGGCGTCCATCCACTGCAGAACGTCCTCGAGGTCGTCGGCGTCGTTGAACCGCACGCAGCCCAGAACACCGAGCCCGCCTGCCTTACTGACGGCGGCGGCCACCTTCTCCGACGGGGTGAACACGAAGATCGGGTATTCGATCCCGAACCGGTCACAGAGTTCAGTACGCATCATGAATTGGCTCCCACATGGTTGGCGTGCACCTCGTCGGCGGGGCGCTCCTCGGTGGTGTCTTTGGCCCACCGATAGTCGGGCTTGCCCGCTGGCGAGCGCTTGACCTCGTCGACCAGCCAAAGGCTGCGCGGCACTTTGTATCCCGCGATCTCGGTGCGCACGAACGCGTCGAGTTCGGCCAGCGACGGGCGTGTGCCCTCCCTGGCCTGCACGACGGCCGCGACGTGCTGACCGAACCGCGGATCGGGTACGCCGACCACGAGCGCGTCGAACACATCCGGATGCCCCTTGAGCGCGGCCTCGACCTCTTCTGGGTAGATCTTCTCGCCACCGGAGTTGATCGACACCGAGCCACGGCCGAGCATCGTCACGCTGCCGTCGGCCTCGACCTCGGCGTAGTCACCGGGGATCGCGTAGCGGACTCCGTTGATGGTCTTGAACGTCTCCGCGGTCTTCTTCTCGTCCTTGAAGTAGCCCACCGGAATGTGGCCGCGCTTGGCGATCACACCACGCACACCCGAACCGGGCTTGACCTCGTTGCCGTCCTCGTCGAGCACCACGGTGTTCTTGTCGATGGTCACGCGCGGACCGCCGGTGTGCGACTGACCCTTGGCGACGATGCTCGTGCCACCGAAGCCCGTCTCCGACGAACCGATCGAGTCGGTGATGACGCGGTTGGGCAGCAGCTCGAGGAACTTCTCCTTGAGACTCGTCGAGAACAGCGCGGCCGTGCTCGCCAGCAGGAACAGGCTCGACAGGTCGTATTCCGTGCCGTTGGCCTGCGCGGCCAGCAGCGCGTCCAGCAGCGGGCGGGCCATCGCGTCACCGGTGAAGAACAGCAGGTTGACCTTGTGGTCGTGGATGGCCTGCCAGACCTCTTCTGCATTGAATTCCGGTGTCAGCAACACGGTTCCGCCGGAGAACAGCGCCATCCAGGTGGCCGACTGCGTCGCGCCGTGGATCATCGGCGGGATCGGGTAGCGGATCATCGGCGGTCCGGCCGCGGCCTGCTTGGCCAGGCCGTACTCGTCGGCAACGGGTTCACCGGTCGCGAAGTCGGTCCCGCCGAACAACACTCGGTAGATGTCCTCGTGGCGCCACATCACGCCTTTCGGGAACCCGGTGGTGCCGCCGGTGTAGAGCAGGTAGATGTCGTCCTCGCTGCGCGGGCCGAAGTCACGTTCGGCCGAGCTGTCGGCGATGGCGGAGTAGAACTCGACGCCTCCGTACCGCTCGTACTCATCGTCGCTGCCGTCTTCGACCACCAGGATCGTCTTGACGTTCGGGGTCTCGGGCAGCACGTTGGCCACCCGGTCGGCATAGCGACGCTCGTGCACGAGCGCGACCATGTCCGAGTTGTCGAACAGGTACTTCAGCTCACCCTCGACGTAGCGGAAGTTGACGTTGACCAGAATCGCGCCGGCTTTGACGATGCCCAGCATCGCGATCACGATCTCGATGCGGTTGCGGCAATACAGTCCGACCTTGTCGTCCTTGTTGACGCCCTGCTCGATCAGGTAATGGGCGAGACGGTTGGCTTTCTCCTCCAACTGCCCGTATGTCAGCTGTTCGTCGCCGGAGATGAGCGCCACCCGGTCGGGCACCGCGTCGATGGCATGCTCGGCAAGATCCGCAATGTTCAGAGCCACGGAACCTAAACTAGAACGTGTTACATTTCGTGACAAGTCTGGGGTTAGAAAGCATGGAGGCAGGTACCTGTGAGCGAGGCGAAAAAGGAGCCCGACGCACTCATTGAGCAGCGTGGACACACTCTGATCCTGACGCTGAACCGGCCAGAGGCGCGCAACGCGCTTTCCACCGAGATGCTCTCGATCATGGTCGCGGCGTGGGACCGCGTCGACAACGACCCGGAGATCCGCACCTGCATCCTCACCGGGGCCGGCGGCTACTTCTGCGCGGGCATGGACCTCAAAGGCGCGACCAAGAAGCCGCCGGGCGATTCGTTCAAGGACGGCAGCTACGACCCGTCGCGCATCGACGGCCTGCTCAAGGGCCGCCGTCTCACCAAGCCGCTCATCGCGGCGGTCGAGGGACCTGCCATCGCGGGCGGCACCGAGATCCTGCAGGGCACCGACATCCGCATCGCGGGCGAGAGCGCGAAGTTCGGGATCTCCGAGGCCAAGTGGAGCCTGTACCCGATGGGTGGGTCGGCCGTGCGCCTCGTGCGCCAGATTCCCTACACCATCGCGTGCGATCTGCTGCTGACCGGACGCCACATCACCGCAGCCGAGGCGCTGTCGTACGGGCTGATCGGATACGTCGTTCCCGACGGGACGGCGCTGGACAAGGCGTTGGAGATCGCCGAGGTGATCAACAACAACGGACCGCTTGCCGTGCAGGCGATCCTCAAGACCATCCGCGAGACCGAGGGCATGCACGAGAACGACGCGTTCAAGCCCGACACCGCCAACGGCATTCCGGTGTTCCTGTCCCAGGATGCCAAGGAAGGTCCGTTGGCGTTCAAGGAGAAGCGCGCGCCCAAGTTCCAGATGAAGTAGGCCACGCTCGACTGCGCCACGACCAACACACCGCAGCGAACGTCCGAACGTCGCGCGACAAGTTGCTGAACGGGGCGGCGCCCACGGATTGCCGCGCGTACGTTGGCGTTTGTGTCCGGGACGCTCGCGGAAAACGCCCGTGAGCTCGCGACCTGTCTCATGCATGAGCAACCCGATCGCCTCAGCCACCTCACAGGCGTCGCTGCCCGGTGCGAAGCTCTCAGCGCGGCCGTACCGCCTGCCGCGGTCGATGCGCTCGTCGCCGCGGGATGGCTGCACGATATCGGCTATCTGCCCGCGCTCGGCCGAACCGGTTTCCACCCGCTCGACGGCGCGCTGTATCTGCGCGAGCACGGCTGGCGCGACGACATCTGCGCGATGGTCGCCCACCATTCCGGCAGCAGGTTCGTGGCCCGCGTACGTGGCCTCGGCAGCTCGCTGGGTGTTTTCGAGTTCGTCGAAGACGAATCGTCTGACGTGTTGACGGTTGCCGACAACACCGCACTGCAGGACGGTTCGTTCATCACGGTGTCCGAGCGGCTCCGCGAAAAGCTGGCCCGCCACGGACCCACCTCGCCGGGCGCGCTCGCCAACCCGGCGCGCGACGACTACATCCGCGCGGCGTCGGCCCGGGTGCGCGGTCGGTTGGCCGGCCAGGGCCACAGCGACCCGTACCTCGTGTAAATGAGTAGGCAGCGCGGCGCAGCGCCGATACCGTGCTGATTCATGTACGACCTCGAAGACGCCATCGCCGAGCGACATTCGACTCGGCTGTTCCTGCCTGACAAACCCGTCCCGCACGAACTCGTCCACGAGGCACTCGAACTCGCGATCCGCGCACCGTCCAATTCGAACGTGCAGCCGTGGCAGGTGCTGTTCGCCTCGGGCGCCGCGCGGGACCGGCTCGTCGCGGCTCTGCTGGCCGAGGCCAAAACCACTGACCCTCAGATTCCCCCGCTTCCCGAGCAGTACGAACACCACCGATTCGAGGTCGGCGCAGCGTTGTTCGGCGCACTCGGCATCGCGCGCGGCGACGCCGACGCCCGACGCACGGTGGTCCTGCGCAACTGGGAGTTCTTCCGCGCCCCGCTGGCCGGCATCGTGTGCATGCACCGCGACCTCGACTACGTCGACGCCATGGGTGTCGGGATGTTCCTGCAGACGTTGCTGTTGGCGCTGACCGCCCGCGGCCTCGACACGTGCGTCCAGGTTTCCATCGCCGGGTATCCGGATGTGGTGCGCTCACAGCTCGGCATCGGCGAAGACCTGCGCATCCTGTGCGGCGTGGGCATCGGTTACGCCGACCCGGATTTCCCGGGGAACTCCGTTCACACGCCACGAAACCCGGTGAGCGCGAATGTGGTGTTCCTGGAGCACTGAGTGTTGAGGTACCGAGGCCGGCCGCGGTCCGACGTCAGGATCACCGAGGTGTCGGTGCGCCCGCCTATGAGCGACAATGTCGCGGAAATCGACTCAGGCGCAACGGCGTGAGCTCGCGATTGTCACGCTGGCGTGGCTATCGAAGCCCACTGCCACTCTGGCGTGACAATCGACGCCCACAGCCACTCTGGCGTGACAATGGGGGGACCGCGAGATGACACTGCCGCGCCAGTAACGCAGTGGCGGAAAAAGACGTGTCAAATCGCCGTCTCGTTACTCACGCGGCCAAGCGGCTTCGCGATCCGTCTCCACATTCAGCCGCCAGCGACAATGTCGCTAATAGGCGGGCACCACCAATTACGTTGCAGGAGAAGAAATTGCGACACAAGCGACCGATGATGTCGCCGACGTGGGGCCGAAGTGCCCAAAGGGCAACATGAGGCGATTTCCGCGACATTGTCGCTAACAGGCGGGCAGAACCACACCCACACATCTGCCGGGTAGCGGCGCCTAATCCCCCACGCGAGCCGTCGGCGTGAAGACCACCGGCATGGATTCCGGGCCGCTGACGAAGTTCGCCGGGCGCAACGGAACCGCGGCGTCGTCGGCAAGGCGGAGGTCGGGCAAGCGCCGCAGCACACGTTCGGTCATGAGCTTGAGCTCAAGGCGGGCCAACTGGTTGCCGAGGCAGAAGTGAGAGCCGAAGCCAAAGGCCATGTGACTGTTCGGATTCCGATCGATCCGGAAGTTGTCGGGATCGCCGAACACCCCCTCGTCGAAGTTGGCCGATTCGAACATCAGCATGATCTTCTCACCGGCCTTCAACTCGGTGCCGTGGAAGACGGTGTCCGCCGTGAGCGTGCGGCACATGTTCTTCACGGGCGAGGTCCAGCGCAGCATCTCCTCGATCGCGCCCGGCAGCAACTCCTCATCCGCAACAAGGGCATCCCACTGATCCCGGTGCCGCAGAAGCTGTTCGGTGCCGCCCGACAACGTATGCCGGGTGGTCTCGTCGCCTCCGATGAGGATGAGCAGCGTCTCGAACACGATCTCGTCGTCGCTCATCCGCTGGCCCTCGACCTCGGCGTTGACGAGGATCGAGAACAGGTCGTCGGTCGGTTCGGCGCGGCGCTTGGCGATCACGTCCATCGTGAACGCGGTGTAAGCCGCGAACGTCTCCATGAGCTTCTGGATGGTCTGCTCGTCGACGTGTGACGACAGGCCGCACACGAGGTCATCGGACCACTGGAGCAGCATCTCGCGTTCGGACGGCAGCACACCGAGCATGTCGCCGATCACGGCCATCGGCAGCGGCGCGGCGATGTCACGGACGAAGTCGCATTCGCCGCGCTCACACACGTTGTCGATCAACGTGTCACAGAGCCTGCCGATCGAAGGCACCTTGTCCATGACGCGCTTGCGGGTGAAGCCCGCGTTGACGAGCTTGCGGCGCAACAGATGTTGCGGGTCGTCCATGTCGATCATGTACGGCATGCCGGGCTGGTCGGGGCGAATGCCGCCGGTCGACGAGAACAGCTCGGGGTTGCGCTCGGCGTCGATGACGGCTTGATAGGTCGCCGCCGCCGCAAGCCCGTTGCGATCCCGGAAGACCGGCTCGTTGGCCCGCATCCACCGGTAGGCCTCGCGGGCCCCGCCGTCGGCGTAGAACACCCCGTTCACCAGATCGACGTCCGGCTTGGTCGCGGGCAGAACCTGGGTCATGCGATCTCCTTGGCGTCGCCGAACGTCATCTGCACATTGGCAGCAGAACTGGAAACGAAAGCCCGCTTGGGCAGGCCCAGCGCCGCGAGTTCCTGCGCATACGGGTGGTCGCCGAGCGTCAGTCGAACCCCGCCCAGCCGGTACCGCACGCCGGAAAGCCGCATCTGCCCGGCAGTTTCGCGGGTGACGCCGTCAAGATGCGAATACGTCGGGTGCACCTGCGGTTTGGCGGTGAACGCCGACGGCACCGGCAGGCCGGGCCGGAATTCCATGCCCACCGCGAGCCTGCCGTCGATGCTCACATCGAAACCGAACTGGCGTCCGTCACGAACGGTGAAGTCCGCCATCACCTTTGGATAGCCCCAGATCTTGCGGCCCGCCTCCAGCGTGAACGCCTGATCGACCGGAAGGTGATGGATGAACGCACCCGCGGACTGCAGCGCACGTAGCCCGGACGCATCCGATCCGGGCGGGTTCACCATGACGTTGGTGCCGTACTCCAGATACTGGCCCAGGTCACCGTCCACGTACCGCATGAGCATCAGGATCACGACGGCCTTGCCGGGCCGGTAGCGGCACACTTGCAGACCGCTGTAGTCGATCATCCGCTGCGCCGCGTCGGCATCCACGGAGAACATGGCCATGTGCTGGTTCGCAGTGCGAATCTGCACCGGCATGGTCACCGCTTGCCCGGCGATGGTGTGCTGGGTCACAGGCCAAATCTAGAACCTGTTCTAAACACTTTGCAAGAAGTGTCTACACGAGCGTGGCGAGCTCCTGGATCTGTTCGGCGCTGCGCCCGCTGACGACCATCGTTGTGACGCCCGCGGCCTCCCACACCTTGATCTGCTCGCGTACGTAGTCGACGTCGCCGACGATCGCCGCGTCGTCGACGACCTCGTCCGGGATGACCTTGGCCGCCTCATCTTTTCGGTCCGACCGGAACAGCGCGGTGACCTCGTCGACCACCTCGCCGTAGCCCATCCGCCGGTAGACGTCGGCGTGGAAGTTGGTGTCCTCGGCGCCCATGCCGCCCATGTACAGCGCCAGATACGGCTTCATCGCGGCGAACGCGGCCGCGCGGTCCTCGGTGATGACGATGTTGGCGGTCGCACAGATCTCGAAGTTCTCGCGTGTTCGACGCGCACCCGGCCGCGCGAACCCTTCGTCGAGCCACGAGTTGTAGGTGTCGGCCATGCGCGGCGTATAGAAGATGGGCAACCAGCCGTCACAGATCTCGGCCGCGAGCGCGACGTTCTTGGGGCCCTCGGCACCCAGCATGATGGGAATATCAGACCGCAGCGGGTGCGTGATCGGCTTGAGCGCCTTACCAAGCCCGGTCGTGCCCTCACCCGAAACCGGAAGCGGATAGTGCGGTCCATCGCTGGTCACCGGCGCTTCGCGCGCCCACACCTGGCGGATGATGTCGATGTACTCACGCGTGCGGGCAAGTGGTTTCGGGAACTTCTGGCCGTACCAGCCCTCGACAACCTGAGGGCCCGAGACGCCGAGGCCCAGGATGTGGCGCCCACCCGACAGGTGGTCGAGCGTCAGCGACGCCATCGCGCACGCGGTCGGCGTGCGGGCCGAGAGCTGCACGACCGAGGTGCCGAGCCGCAACCGGCTCGTTTCGCGTCCCCACCAGGCCAACGGGGTGAACGCGTCCGACCCCCACGCCTCGGCGGTGAACACGGTGTCGAACCCGGCCGCTTCGGCCGCTGCCACCAATTCCGCATGGTTGGCGGGCGGCTGCGCACCCCAATATCCGAGCTGCAGTCCCAACTTCATTAGCTGTCCTCTCGACCGCTTCTTGCCACGATTCTTAGAACCTGTTCTACTCGATGTGTGACAGCCAGCCAAAGCAGCCCGGCCTCGATAGATCGCCGCGAGCCGCCACTTTCTGCGCCACTGAAACTGTCTTTTGACTACACCCGTTCAGTTGGCCCTCTGCTGAGTCAGTTCTTCACCGCCCTGCGCGAGCGCCGCATCGTCGGCGTGCGGGGATCGGACGGGCGCGTGCATGTGCCACCCGCTGAGTATGACCCGGTCACTTACGAAGCACTGACCGAGGTCGTTCCGGTGGCCAGTGTCGGCACGGTGCTGTCCTGGACCTGGCAGCCGCAGCCGCTCGAGGGCCAGCCGCTGGACCGCCCGTTCGCCTGGGCGCTGATCAAGCTCGACGGCGCCGACACCCCGCTGCTGCATGCGGTGGATGCTGCGGAAGGCGCCGTGAGCACCGGCATGCGGGTGCACGCGCACTGGGTGGACGAGCCCGTCGGCGCGATCACCGACATCGCCTACTTCGTGCCCGGTGAGACCCCGGAGCCCGTGCCGGACACCACCGATGACCGTGACCCGGTGACGATGCTGGTGGTTCCGACGGCCATCGAGATCCAGCACACCGCGTCGCTTCCCGAGAGCACGTTCCTGCGGGCGTTGCAGGAAGGCAAACTGCTGGGCGCGCGCACGGTGGGCGCGAACGGCGAGAAGGGCAAGGTCTACTTCCCGCCGAAGGAAGCCGATCCCGCGACGGGCAAGGAACTCACCGAGTATCTGGAGCTGCCGGACAAGGGCACGGTCACAACGTTCGCCATCATCAACATCCCGTTCGCCGGGCAGCGCATCAAACCGCCCTACGTCGCGGCGTACGTACTGCTCGACGGTGCCGACATCCCGTTCCTGCATCTGGTCACCGAGATCGACGCATCCGAGGTCCGGATGGGCATGCGCGTTGAGGCGGTGTGGAAGCCCCAGGAGGAATGGGGCCTCGGCATCGACAATATCTCGCACTTCCGGCCGACGGGTGAGCCCGACGCCGACTACGACAGCTACAAGCACCACCTGTAAAGGGATTTCGCAATGACTTCGGGGTCAAACAGACAAGTTGCAGTGGTGGGCTTCGCGCACGCCCCGCATGTTCGCCGCACCGACGGCACGACCAACGGCGTCGAGATGTTGATGCCGTGTTTCCATCGGCTCTACGAAGAGCTCGGCCTGCAGCAGACCGACATCGGCTTCTGGTGCTCAGGTTCGTCCGATTACCTTGCCGGCCGGGCATTCTCGTTCATCTCCGCGATCGACTCGATCGGCGCCGTTCCGCCGATCAACGAATCGCACGTGGAGATGGACGCCGCATGGGCGCTGTATGAGGCCTATATCAAGATCCTGACCGGCGAGGTCGAGACCGCGCTGGTGTACGGGTTCGGCAAGTCGTCGGCCGGCACCCTGCGCCGCGTGCTGTCCCTGCAGACCGACCCGTATACGGTCGCGCCGCTGTGGCCCGACGCGGTGTCGATGGCGGGCCTGCAGGCCCGCTTCGGGCTCGATGCCGGCAAGTGGACCGCCGAGCAGATGGCCCAGGTCGCGCTTGACTCGTTCGCCGTCTCGGAACGAACCGACAGCGAGAAGCCGGCTAAGTCGATCGACGAACTGCTGAACCGGCCGTTCTTCGCCGATCCACTGCGCCGCCACGACATCGCACCGATCGCCGACGGCGCGTCGGCGATCGTGCTGGCCGCAGGCGACCGGGCCCGCGAACTGAGGGAGAACCCGGCGTGGATAACGGGATTCGAGCATCGCATCGAGACCCCGATCCTCGGTGCCCGCGATCTGACGACGTCCCCCTCGACCGCCGCGTCGGCGCAGGCGGCGACCGGTGGCGATACGAGTTCGATCGAGGTCGCCGAACTCTATGCGCCGTTCACGCACCAGCAGTTGATCCTCACCGAGGCGATCGGGCTTGGCGAATCGACCAAGATCAACCCGTCCGGTGGGGTGCTGGCGGCCAACCCGATGTTCTCGGCGGGCCTCGAGCGAATCGGCTTCGCCGCACAGCACATATTCGACGGATCAGCGGGGCGCGTACTGGCTCATGCCACGAGCGGCGCTGCGCTGCAACAGAATCTGGTAGCCGTACTGGAGGGCAAGTGATGGCTCAGAAAGCCGCGGTACTGGGTACCGGACAGACGAAATACGTGGCCAAGCGTCAGGACGTGTCGATGAACGGGCTCGTGCGTGAGGCCATCGACCGGGCGTTGGCGGATTCCGGCTCGACCATGGCCGACATCGACGCCGTGGTGGTCGGCAAGGCGCCGGACTTCTTCGAGGGCGTGATGATGCCCGAGTTGTTCATGGCCGACGCCGTCGGTGCGACGAACAAGCCGCTGATCCGCGTGCACACCGCGGGTTCGGTGGGCGGGTCGACGGCCGTGGTCGCCTCCAGCCTGGTGAAGTCGGGCAAGTACCGCCGCGTGCTGACCATGGCCTGGGAGAAGCAGTCGGAGTCGAATGCCATGTGGGCGTTGTCGATTCCGGTGCCGTTCACCAAGCCCGTCGGCGCGGGTGCGGGTGGTTACTTCGCCCCGCACGTGCGCGCATACATCCGTCGCTCCGGAGCGCCGAACCACATCGGCGCCATGGTCGCGGTCAAGGACCGCCTCAACGGGGCGAAGAACCCGCTGGCCCATCTGCATCAGCCCGACATCACGCTGGAAAAGGTGCTGGCGTCCCAGATGCTTTGGGACCCGATCCGTTTCGATGAGACCTGCCCGTCCTCGGACGGCGCGGCCGCGATGGTGATCGGCGACGAGCAGGCCGCCGACGCGCGGGTTGCCGAGGGTCATCCGGTCGCCTGGATCCACGCAACCGCACTGCGCACCGAACCGCTTGCCTATGCGGGCCGTGACCAGGTGAACCCGCAGGCCGGTCGGGATGCCGCGGCCGCGTTGTGGCGCGATGCAGGCATCACGAGCCCGATCGACGAAATTGACGTCGGCGAGGTGTACGTGCCGTTCTCGTGGTTCGAGCCGATGTGGCTGGAGAATTTGGGTTTCGCCCCCGAGGGCGAGGGCTGGAAGCTGACAGAAGCCGGCGAAACGGCGATCGGTGGCCGTATTCCGTTCAACCCGTCCGGCGGCGTGCTGAGCTCGAACCCGATCGGCGCATCGGGCATGATCCGCTTCGCCGAATCGGCCATCCAGGTGATGGGCAAGGCAGGCGACCATCAGGTGCCCGGCGCACGCAAGGCGCTCGGTCACGCGTATGGCGGTGGCTCGCAGTACTACTCCATGTGGGTTGTCTCCTCCGACAAACCGGGCGATGCATGACGCGCATGAAATACACGGTCAGCGTGGCGATGGGCCCGGTCGAGGAATTGGTGGACCTCGCCAAGACCGCAGAAGAAGTCGGGTTCGATTCCATCGCGTTGCCCGATTCGCTGTTCTACATGGAGAAGCAGGCCGCGGACTACCCGTACACCCCGGACGGTTCGCGCATGTGGAATGCCGAAACGCCGTGGGTGGATCCGCTGATCGCGGCGGCCGCGATGGGCGCGGTGACCTCGACGCTGCGCTTCTACACCAACGTCATGAAGCTCGGCTCGCGTAATCCGCTGCTGTTGGCCCGCCAGGTCGGCTCGGTGGCGAACCTGACCGGGAACCGGTTCGGCTTCGGCGTCGGGATCGGCTGGGCCCCTGAGGAATTCGAATGGTGCGGCCAGCCCTACGCCAAGCGCGGCGCCAGGGTCGACGAGATGATCGAGGTGATCAAGCTCGTGCTCGGCGGCGGCATGGTCGAATTCCACGGCAAGTTCTACGAATTCGAGCGGTTGCAGATGAGCCCCGCGCCCAGCGCGCCGGTACCGTTCTACGTGGGCGGCCACACGCCGGTCGCGCTCAAGCGCGCGGCCCGCGTCGGTGACGGCTGGACCAGCGCGATGATGACGGGCGCGGAACTGGCCGACACGGTCAACGCACTCAACAAGCTGCGAGCCGAATACGGCAGGGCCGACGAACCATTCGAATTCCAGGCGGTCTGCATCGACAAGTTCGGGGTGGACGGTCACCGCGAACTCGCCGAGGCCGGCATCACCGACAACATCGTGATTCCCTGGGTATTCGACGGATTGGGATTCGACGCGCCGCTGGAGAAGAAGAAGGACTCGATGAAGCGGTTCGCCGACACCTACATCCACTCCGGCTGGCAGGACTGACATGGCGGTGAGCAACCCCGACCACCCCGCGCACGTGGCAGGCAAGCGTTCGCGCGCGGCGGTCGCCGCGCGCGACAAGGAAGCCTGGCTTTCGGTTTTCGCCGACGACGCGGTCGTCGAAGACCCCATCGGCCCGTCGTTCTTCGATCCGGACGGCAAGGGCCATCGGGGGAAGGAGGCCATCGCGGCGTTCTGGGACAAGGCGATCGCGCCGACCGACAACCTCGAGTTCGAGTTCGTCGACACGTTCCAGTGCGGCAACGAGGAAGCCAACGTGGGCAGCATCGTCACGACGATGGGCGGGCACCGGATCACCACCGAGGGCGTGTTCACCTATCGTGTCAACGACACCGGGCAGATGATCGCGCTGCGCGCGTTCTGGGAAGTCGACCGGGCTGCCGCGACCGCCAAACCGGTCTAGGCGGCCTTACAGCGCCTCAAGCCCGCGCAGGTACCGCTCTGCCAGGTCCCGGTATGCCTGTGGGTTCGACTCGACCCACATCTCGGCACCGGTCCCGGCGATCGGACCCCGCACTTTCGCCGGCGAACCTGTGACGAGCACCTCGTCGGGGATCTTGGTACCGCCGACGACGAGCGAATGCGCTGCGATCAGGCTGCGACGGCCGATCACGGCGCCGTCGAGCACCGTGCAGTGGTTGGCGATCAGTGCCTCGGCCCCGACATGCACGCCGTGTACGACGCACATGTGTGCCACCGTCGCACCCGGGCCGATGTCGACGGGAATCCCCGGCGGTGCGTGCAATACCGAGCCGTCCTGCACATTGGCGCCTTCGCGGATCACGATCGGCGCGAAGTCGCCGCGCAGCACCGTGTTGAACCACACCGAGGCGCCTGCCTCGATCGTGACGTCGCCGATCAGCGTGGCGGTCGGGGCCACGAACGCGGTTGAGTCGACTTTCGGCGTATGACCCTCGAACGAGTACAACGGCATCGTTCACATATACCGCAGCCAGTGCGGTCGCATCGCCGCGGCGCGTACGGTACCCAGTAACTATGTCGTTCACGTCAGCCAGCCGGCTGAAGTCCCTGCTCACCACCGCACGCGCAGCTCTCGTCATCGGCACGGCAGCCGCCTGCGACGCAACCCAGACCCCGCCCGCCACCGCCCCGGCTCCCGGGCTGCCCGCGGCAGCGCCGACGACGACATCACCGAAAGCGCAGGCTTCGGATTACAGCCACCTGTTGCTGCAGGCCGAGGACGTGAGCATCCCGCCGAACACGTTCACGGCCCGCTCGACGACCGTCAATCCCGATGGCCAGGACGGGGCCAGCGCGCTGTTCGTGAACGCCGACGACACGCGGGCCATCGCGGACACCATCTTGATCTACCCGGACGTCGCGACCGCATCGGCGACGCTGCGTCAGGCCTCGGCCGCCGTGAGCACGATCGTGACCGGTGGCCCGCCGCAGCCGGTCCCCGTCGGCACGGGCGGCACCGTGATCTCCGGCACTGCGCCCGACGGGTCGAAGGCCGTCACGCTGCTGATGTTCACGCAGGGCCGGGCGTTGGTCCGACTCGAGTTCGACAGCACCCCGCAGGATCCGGTGTCCCCCCAAACAGTCGCCAGCGTGGGCCGGATGCAGCAGATCGCGCTGCGGATCGGCCTGCCGGAGCGGGAGTAATCGCCACCAGTCGCGGGTATGCCGCAGGTCACGTGGCTCGCGTTGCCAGACCCGACCGGAAAACTGTAACGTGTTCTAGTTAGAGAGCAAGGACTGGAGGCGTCATGGCTACCGAGAATGTCGGAGTTCGCGAGATCGACACCGGCGCACTGCCGGATCGATATGCGCGAGGCTGGCACTGCCTTGGCCCGGTGAAGGATTTCCTGGACGGCAAGCCGCATTCGATCGAGGCGTTCGGCAGCAAGCTCGTGGTGTTCGCCGATTCCAAGGGCGAGGTGAAGATTCTCGACGGCTACTGCAGGCACATGGGTGGCGACCTCTCGCAGGGCACCATCAAGGGCGACGAGGTGGCCTGCCCGTTCCACGACTGGCGCTGGGGCGGCGACGGCAAGTGCAAGCTGGTTCCGTACGCCAAGCGGACCCCGCGGCTCGCGCGTACCCGCGCCTGGCACACCGACGTACGCGGCGGCCTGCTGTTCGTGTGGCACGACCACGAGGGCAACCCACCACAGCCCGAGGTGCGCATCCCCGACATCCCCGAATTCGCCGACGACGGGTGGACCGACTGGCGGTGGAACACGATGCTCATCGAGGGCAGCAACTGCCGCGAGATCATCGACAACGTCACCGACATGGCGCACTTCTTCTATATCCACTTCGGTCTGCCGACGTACTTCAAGAACGTCTTCGAAGGCCACGTCGCGTCGCAGTACCTGCACAACGTCGGCAGGCCGGACATCGGGGACATGGGCACCGCCTACGGTGAGGCCCATCTCGATTCGGAGGCTTCGTATTTCGGGCCCTCGTTCATGATCAACTGGCTGCACAACAACTACGGCGGCTTCAAGGCCGAGTCGATCCTGATCAACTGCCACTACCCCGTCACGCAGGATTCGTTCGTGCTCCAGTGGGGGGTCATCGTCGAAAAGCCCAAGGGCATGGACGATGCGACCACCGACAAGCTGTCGAAAGCGTTCACCGACGGTGTCAGCAAGGGCTTCCTGCAGGACGTCGAGATCTGGAAACACAAGACGCGCATCGACAATCCGCTGCTGGTGGAGGAGGACGGTGCCGTCTATCAGATGCGGCGCTGGTATCAGCAGTTCTATGTCGACGTCGCCGACATCACCCCGGACATGACCGATCGCTTCGAGATGGAGATCGATACGACGGCGGCCGTCGACAAGTGGAACGTCGAGGTCGAGGAAAACCTCAAGCGGCAGAAGGCTGAGCAGTCCAGCTCATGACCAAGCGCAACGAGCGGGCCCAGACGCCAGATGTCGATAGTCTGGCCCGCTCGATGCTGCAGCTGCTCGGTCATGACGAAGACGAGCACGTCGCAGGAAGTGACGCCGGCTCCGGGCACGCCGCTGGAAGTTGGTCCAAGGCACCGGATTTCGCGTCCGATCCACAGCGCGCCGCCGCGGTTCGCGAGGCGACTCAACGTGACCGGGAACGTTATCTGACAGCGGGCCTGGTATCGGTCGACTGCCGGTTCTGTCACGTGGCGGTCCAGGTCAAGAAACTCGGCCCACAGCACACATCGGTGCAGTGGAATTCCGAAGCGACACAACGGTGTGCGGTCTTCAACGAGATCCGGGAGTCCGGCGGGGATCCGGCTCGCGCCCGGTCCTGCCCACGACTGGCCGACAGCATCAAGCACGCGATCGCCGAGGGCTGCCTCGAGGAAGTGTCGAGCGCCCCATCGCCCGGCGACGGCTGATTTCACCCTCACCACAAATTCGTGCGAACGCAATTTATCGCTCTTGATAAATAAACTCCGCGCACTGAATCACAGACCCGTGATTACGTTTCGCGGATAGTAAATATCTCAACGATCATCGCTGGAGGACGTCCCAGCGAACTCGGCGCGATCTTGGCAACGACATGCCGACCAGCTTCTGGCGAACGGTCGACCCGGCCAACCCGCTCTCGTCGGCAGGTTTTTTGACGCGGCCAGGGGTTCGGGATGCCTACCGGACGCTCTGGCAACGTGGCGGGTTAGACCATTACCTTCCAGGTCAAGTGACATAGCGCACCGGTAGAACACTCGTACGGGCACCGGCCCGGAGAAATCAAGATATTTCATAAGTGAACCAACCCGCTTCAACTCTTCCCGCAAACCCGTTCACTAGCTGCGGATACCAGCTACCTGCGGTAAGTTTCCCTCAGCCACCTCACAGTGGCCGGAACAGCGACCATCAAGATTTCAACTCATTTGTGTTAATTCCCCGGGCTATGCCGGGGTCTATTCGGCGTGCGCAGGAGGGGAAATTGCGTAAAAGAGCCGTACTGACAGGTGGTGCGGGGTTCGTCGGCTCGCACCTCGCCGAGCGACTGCTCGCGGAGAACATCGACGTCATATGTCTCGACAACTTCGTGACGGGCTCCGCCGACAACGTACTTCACCTGCTGGACCATGACGGATTCCGGCTGATCAAGGTGGACGTCAACGACTACCTCTCGATTCCCGGCCCAGTGGACTACGTGTTGCACTTCGCCTCGCCCGCGTCGCCGATCGACTACGCGGAACTTCCGATCCAGACCATGAAGACCGGGTCTCTGGGGACGCTGCACACACTCGGCCTGGCCAAGGAGAAAGACGCCCGTTATCTGTTGGCGTCGACTTCCGAGGCCTACGGTGACCCCCTTGTCCATCCGCAGCGCGAAGATTACTGGGGAAACGTCAACCCGGTCGGACCGCGCGCATGTTACGACGAGGCCAAGCGCTTCGCCGAGGCGCTCACGACGTCCTACCGGACGAAGCACGGCATCGACACCACGATCATGCGGATCTTCAATACGTACGGGCGCAGAATGCGGCCCGACGACGGACGCGCGATCCCGACGTTCATCAACCAGGCGCTCGCCGGGGCACCGATCACCGTACACGGCGACGGCAGCCAGACCCGTTCCGTGTGCCACGTCGACGACCTGGTGGAAGGCGCAGTGCGCCTGCTTTTTTCGGACATGGCCGGCCCGGTGAACATCGGGAATCCCCATGAGATGACGACACTGCAGATCGCCGAACTGATCCGCGAACTTTCCGGTTCGGCGTCTCCGATCGTGTTCACCGAGCGGCCGCAGGACGACCCTTCGCAACGTCGGCCCGACATCGAGCTCGCGCGCACGCGGCTGGGCTGGACACCTGGTATCGACGTCCACGACGGGCTGCGCGACACCATCGAATGGTTCCGCACGCAGTCGTGCGGCACCGAATCCCGCTGGCCGGAGGCGCTTTCCGGTGCATCGCGGGGACGTGTCGAGGTGCAGCGGACCAGACACAAGGTTGCGGTCATCGGTACCGGCTATGTCGGCGCGGTCACCTCGGCATGCCTGGCATCGCTCGGCCACGTCGTCTGCGGCCTCGACAGCGACCCCACGCGGGCCGGGCAGCTCAATGACGGTCAGACGCCGTTCCACGAACCTGGGCTGCCGGAGTTGCTCACCGAGACCTTGGCGACCGGGCGGCTTCGATACACCGAGCATCCGGCCGAGGCGCTCTCGGATGCCGACTTCGTCTTCCTCTGCGTCGGGACGCCGCCCGGGCCCGACGGCTCACCTGACCTGGCCCAGCTGGAAGGCGCCATCCAGTCCCTTGCCTCGCATCTGCGGCCGGGCGTGATCATCGTCAACAAGTCGACGGTGCCCGTCGGCTCGGGAAACTGGGCCCGCACCATCCTCGAAGACGCGCTCGCCGGTTCCCGCCAACTGACGTTCCACGTCGTGTCCAACCCCGAGTTCCTCCGGGAGGGCTCGGCGATCGAGGACTTCCTGTATCCGGACCGGATCGTCTTGGGCGGGGCGCCATCCGACGTCGCCCGAGTGGCCGAGCTGTACAAGCCCGTGCTCGAGCAATCGTTCGAGGGCGGGCGCCGCACGCGCAGACCGGTGCTGATCAACACCGAACTCGCGTCGGCCGAGATGATCAAGTACGCCGCCAACGCGTTCCTCGCGACCAAGATCAGTTTCGCCAACGAGATCGCGCAATTGTGCGAGGCGGTGGGCGCGGACGTGCGCGAGGTGATGCCTGCCATCGGCGCCGACCGTCGGGTGGGTGCCGCATTCTTGAATCCCGGTGTGGGATGGGGCGGGTCGTGCTTCGGCAAGGACCTAGCCGCACTGATCTCGACCGGGCAGGAGTACGGGTACACGCCGACGATGTTGCAGGCGACGGTGGAGATCAACCGCTCTCAACGGGCGACCGTGGTGCGCAAGCTTCAGCGTGAACTCCACGTGCTCAAGGGTCGCAGAATCGCCCTCTTCGGCTTGACCTTCAAGCCGAACACCGATGACCTTCGAGACGCCCCGGCACTCGATATCGCGCGACGTCTGGTATCGGCCGGTGCAGTGGTGTCCGCATACGATCCCGCGGTGAAGACGCTCCCACGCGAGTACGCCGCGGTTCGGGTCGCAACCGACGTCTACGGCGCCGCGGACCGGGTGGACGCCGTCGTACTCGTCACCGAATGGCCGGAGTTCCGCCAGATCGACGCGCAGGCACTTCGCCGGGTGATGCGTGGCGACCTCGTGGTCGACGGCCGAAACTTCCTCTCGGCAGGTGCTTTTGCCGGATCCGGCCTACATATCGTCGGTTTCGGCTGCTGAAGCCGACCCGCTCCAGCCATTCGAGGGGTCACCATGACCAACAGGACCACGACCTCCATTCCGCGTCGGACGACATCTACCGACATAACCCGCTTGCAGGTACCGGGCGAGCCCGGGCCGGAGTTCGACTTACGACAGCGCAGCTTGCTCCGGCTCGCCGACGTGCTTGCACTGAGTGTTTCGGCAGCACTCGGCGCCGTACTGATCAATTTCATCAGCCCGGTACGAGCCGGCGACCTGGGCGCCCGCGAAGTCGCGCTCGCCGCGATCGCGATGATCGTGGCACTACACCTGCACGGGCTGTACCGCAGGCCGGCGTCCGTGCTGCGCCCGAGCTCCTGGTGGCGCCCCACCATGGTCGCGCGCTGCCTACCGACCGCGGCGCTGCTGGCGCTCGGAACCGACGCACTGATCTCACCCGACCGGAAGATGACGCTGACGGCAGCCGTGGCGATGGCGCTGCCCGCCGTGCTTCTCGTGCCGTTCGGGCGGCGAGTGGTCGTGCGAATTCTCGACGGCCCCACCGTGACCCGGATTCTGATCGTGGGTAAGGGTCCGATCTCGGACCGCCTGACGTCGCGGCTGCATCGGTGCAGAGACACCCACATAGTCGGCACCGTCGATGACACGCCCGCTCCGGACAGTTCGGTGCTTGGACGCATCGCCGATCTGCCCGAGGTCTGTACCCGGCACCGGGTCGACCGCGTCATCATCGCGTACCCGAACGGGACCGACGCCGATGTCCAGGAATCGGTACGCCACCTGAGCAGCCATGTTCCGGTATCGATCATCCCGCGGTTCTTCGAACTCCTGAACTGGCGCAGCGACGTCGAGGAACTCCACGGCCTGACGCTCATGCATGTGCCAACCCCGTCGCTCGCCCAGACCGATCGAATCGTCAAACGGGTCATGGACATCGTGCTCGGGTCGTGTGCCGTCGTCGCGGTGGCTCCGCTCTGGCTGCTCATCGCCGCGGCCATCAAACTCGACAGCCCCGGACCGGTGTTCTTCCGTCAGGAGCGGATCGGCCGGGGTGGAAAACCCTTCCAGATCTACAAGTTCCGGTCCATGACTGCAGACGCCTGGGAACGCCGGACAGCGGTCGCCCAGTACAACAAGGTCGACGGTCCACTGTTCAAGGCAGAACACGATCCGCGGGTCACGCGGGTCGGAGCGCTCATCCGGAAGACGAGTCTCGATGAACTGCCCCAGTTCCTCAACGTGATCCGCGGTGAGATGTCACTGGTCGGCCCGCGGCCTCTTCCGACGGAGATGGCGGACGGGCTCGACGGCGTGGCCCTCACGCGCCTCGGCGTATCGCCCGGCATCACCGGACTCTGGCAGGTCTGCGGACGCAGCGATCTCACGTATGCCGATCTGCAGCATCTCGACTCGGTCTATGTCAGGTCGTGGTCGCTGATGTGGGACCTACGAATCATGTGGCAGACGCCGGGCGTCGTGCTTCAGCGCAAAGGCGCCTACTAACCAACCACCACGAGGCATCAACCCGGGACACACATGACACAAGCAGCAACCGTCGAGAGACACCGCCCTTCACCGCAGGCCCCGGCCGGCTACCGCCCGGACGTCGAGGGCCTACGCGCGGTCGCGGTATTGCTCGTGATGCTCACCCATGCCGGAATGCCATGGACCGACGGTGGATTCGTAGGCGTCGACGTGTTCTTCGTGATCTCGGGATTCCTGATCACGCGCATGCTCGTCAACGAGGCACGCACCAGCGGTCGGCTTCGGATGCGCCGCTTCTACGCGAGGCGGGCGCGCAGGCTGCTGCCGGCAGCCGCCGTCGTCCTCGTCGCCTCGGCATTTCTGACTTGGGCTTTCCTGCCGCAGAATCGATGGGTCTCCACCGGCCACGACATCATGGCGAGCGCGGTCTACGCCATCAACTGGCGATTGGCCGCGGAAAGTGTCAACTACCTGCGCGCGGACAGTGCGCCGTCCATCGTGCAGCACTACTGGTCGCTGGCGGTCGAAGAGCAGTTCTACATCCTCTGGCCATGCCTGATGGCCGCCGCGGTGCTGTTCGCCAGGCTCGGCAAACGCCGAAACCTCAACAGCTCGATAATGTTCGCTCTTGCGCTCGTGGGACTCCCATCGCTGCTGTGGTCCATCTACTACACCCAGACGAGCCCGGAACGCGCGTACTTCGTGACCACGACGAGAATGTGGGAGTTGGCTCTCGGCGCGGTCGTGGCGATGCTCGCCGTGAACCGGCGAATCCTCCCGCGGGGACTCGCGATCGTCACCGGCTGGATCGGCCTGGCCGCGATCATCGCCGCGGGCGTGCTGTTCACACCTGAGATCGCCTACCCGGGCTGGCACGCGCTTGTCCCAACGGTCGGCACGGCTGCCGTCATCTGGGCCGGCCTGCAGTCCGAGGCCCGCCCGAAAGGCTCAGCGGGTTGGCTGTTGGGCCGTCCTGGAATGGAATGGATCGGCCGCCTCTCGTACTCGATCTACCTGTGCCACTGGCCGGTACTCATCGTTGCCATCGCGGTGATGGGTCCCCTGTCCCCGGTAGAGGGTCTGGTTGTGGTGTTCTCGTCGATCATTCCGGCCTACCTGCTGCATCATCACATCGAGAATCCGATTCGGTTCTCCAAATCCAAGCTGCAGCATTCGGTGCCGATGCTGCAGTTCGGCGCCATCACGATGGTCATCTCGCTCACCGCGGGAATCGCCCTGTGCCTTGCCAAGTGGCCACCCACGCCGCCTTTCGTGCCGCCGGCCATCACACAGTTCTCCGCTGCCGGAACAGCAGACGCGGCTGTCGACGGATCCGCGGCGGTCAGCACCGATCCGAACGCGATTCTCGGTGCGACGGCGCTCGGCGCGAAGCCGCTCGGCAACGAGGCCGGAAGCCCCAAGGACACCTCGCCGAAGATCGTCCCGCCGCCCGATGTCGCTGAACAGGACTTCACCAATTGCACTCAAACACAAGAGAACAGCGAGATCATGTCCTGCACCTACGGCAAGACGGACTCGCAGACTGTGGTGGCTCTCGTCGGTGACTCGCACGCCAATCAATGGGTACCCGCCTTGTCCGAGATCGCGACGCGCCACGGGTGGAAGTTGGTCGAGTACACAAAGGCCGCATGTTCTTTCGCCGATGCCTTGATCACGACGAACGAGGGGCATCCATACCCGTCGTGCCAGGAGTGGGGCACCGCGCTTCGCGAGCGGCTCATCGCCGAGAAGCCCACCATGATGATCACCAGCCACATCAAGAAGCGGGTGATGCTCGGCGGCAAGGCGGAATTCGACGCCGCCAACGTCACCGCGCTCGCCGAAGGTCTACGTCGCAATTACGAAGCACTGAACAAGGCAGGTATCCCCGTCGTCGTCATCCAGGACACGCCGAGGCCGACGGTGAACATCCCCGAGTGCGTACAAACCAATCCGACGAAACTCACCGCGTGCGCCGGTGACCGGTCGGTCATGGTTCCGGGCGATCTGGGCGCTGAGCAGTTCGAAGCCAAGGCGGGACTGCCCAACGTGCGGATCGTCGATCTCAACGGCGCGATCTGTCCGACGGAGAAATGCGCGGCGGTGATCGGCAATGTTCTCGTCTACCGCGACGCCAGCCACCTGACCGGAACGTATGTCAGAAGCCTCGGCCCGCGCCTCGAAGCCGAACTGGGACCGCGGTGAACCAGCGCACGCAGGCGGGTCCGGCCGACGACGGCATGCTCGCGGTGGGCCGCGGCTTGCTGTACCCCGGCCTCGCCCTGACGTCGTTGCTCGTCCTGCGTGGCCCGATGGCTTTGCCGTTCGGCGACATGCTGATGGCAGGCGCCGGGTTTTGCGCACTGCTGTCGATGAACCGCCCTGCCCGGTCCCTCCCCGCTGCGTTGTATGTCGTCGCCCCGCTTCTCGTGGTGGGAACCCTGATCTCGTCGGCCGCCAGCAGGGACCCGGTGGGCAGCGTCAGCATCGCGGTCCGGCTCATCTATCTCGTCGTCCTCGTCCCATGGATTCTGGTCAACCTGCTGACCGAACGCAGACATGTCGTCACCGCGTTCGCGTGGTTCCTGTTCGGCGCTGCACTGTGCGCCGTCGGTGCCGTCGCGCAATTGGCCTGGGGGGACGTGATCCCCGGTGGCGCCGTAACCGTCGACGGTCGGTTCACCGGCATGACGACGCATCAGAACGACCTTGCCGGTATTTCCTGCATGGCGGCCGCCGCGACGCTTGCGGCAGTGGGTGCCACGATTCCCCGCGGCGTCCGTATCGGTGCGCTCGCGATCCTGTCGGCCAGCCTCGTCGGTCTGATCCTCAGCGGCAGCGTCAGCGGATTGCTGGGCCTTGCGGCCGCGGTCCTCTACCTGATCGTCAGAGGAACGGTGCGCTTCAGCAGGGCGCTGACCGTCACGGCCGCCGGTGCGCTGCTGATGGCCATACTGCTTCCCCAGCTGGACAGTATCGGCGCGCTCAACCCGATCGAGCGTCTGACCCGCACCACCGGATTCAGCGCCTCACAATCCGAATACGACACCGCGGGAACCAGACTCGAACTGATGCGACTGGCTGTCGAAGCCATCGGAGACTCGCCATTCGTCGGCCGCGGAATGCTGATCGCCGACAACGTTCTGATGAAGCGGTTCACCGTTCACAACAACTTTCTCGGCACCTGGACGGCAGGCGGCGTGCTGGTATTCCTCGGCGTCGTCATCGCGACGGCCATCGCATTGCGGTTCTGCCTGAGCAGACATTCGCGACGCGATCCCCTGCACAACGCAGTCGCGACCGCTGTTGTCGCGGCTCTGGTTTTCGCCCAGACCGCTCCCGGCTTCTACAACCGCTACTACTGGATACCGGTCGCCTTCGCGATCTACCTCGTGATCGACATGCGTTACACCCGTTCGGCTCCCACGCTCGGGCCCACGTCTACGGTGGCCCAGGGGGTGGCCCGATGCTGAAGGCGCTCAGCCAAGTCGGCGGCGCGCGGATGCTGGCCACCGCCGCACAGGCCATCACCATGCTGATCATGGCGCGCGGGCTCGGGCCGTCCGCGTTCGCTCAATTCGCCGCGGTACTCGGGACACTCATGGCGTTGATCATGATCGCCGACGGCGGTGCCACATACGCCGTCGGCCGCCATCACGAATCGGCCCAGACCGTGGCCGACGTGTTCCGGGCGAACCGCCTGCTCACCTATGGTGTGCTGGCGATCTCGCTGCCGATACTGGCGGCGCTGGCGGTAACCACCCAATCAGCCGTCCTGGTGGCGTGCATCCCATTGTGCTTCTGGGCTCCGCTCGAACGACAGCTCGAGGTGGTCAGCGCCTACCTCATCGCACGAGGACGCCAACACATGGTCGGTGCCGGCTACTTCGTACGGCGCATGCCGACTTTGGCCGTCGTTCTCGTTCTTCCGGCGAATACCGCGCTGGTATGGGCGTTTTCGCTGTCGATGTTGACCGCGGCGGTAGCCGCCCGCCTGATGTTCGCCCGGCACCTGTCAACTTCGGGGCTGACGTTGCCGGGACGCGCATTACCGGATCGCAGAACATGGGCGATGCTGGTTCCGTTCTGGGCAGCGCTCGCCGGGCAGGGAATACGACAAGTAGACGTCGCTGTGCTGACCATCTCGGCAGGCACCCCGGTGGCCGGCATCTTCGCACCGGCAAGCCGCCTCACTCCCGCCTTGATGCTGGTGCCGTGGACGTACACCCAACTTCTGCTGCCACGATTGGCGACGACGAAAGAACAGCTGTCCTTGACGACGATCCTGATCGTCGGTGCGCTGTCGGGCGCGTTCTTCGTGCCGTTGGCCATCACCGCACCCTGGTGGATCACGCTGCTCCTGGGTGAGGCATACGCACCAAGTGCCTCAGTTGTGCGAATCGTCATCGTCAGCCTCGTTTTCGCGGCGATGGCATCGGCTGTCGCAAGTGGCCTCAACGCCGTCGACCTGGCGTCGCTGGTGGCTGCGATCGTCTGGGCGAGTTCCATCTTCACCCTTGCCCTGATCGCAACGCTCGGTACGCAGTTCGGCGCCGTCGGAGCGGCCTGGTCGGTCGCATTCGGATACGCCCTCCAGTGCTCGCTGATGGGTGCGGCGTACCGGATCAAGGTCAAGCGAGCTTCTGTCGTCAACGTCTGAGAGGTCGAACATGGTTGCCGAGGCGTCATCAACGAGCCGGCGGAGTACAACAACCCGGCACTCCTGGCCACGACGGCATGCGCTGGTCGTCCCGCAACTCGCGATGCCCTCGTACCGCCAGGAGTTCGTCCGCGCGCTCGAGGAGTCGGGCGAGGACGTGTTGTTCCTGGTGGGCGACAGGCAGTTCGGCGACGCGGTCGTCACCGACGTCGAGTCGCCGATCGTTCGGAAGACCGGTCGCAACGTCTACCTGATGGGCCGCAAGTTGGTCTGGCAACCGGGCTGCCTCGTCCGCGGCTTCCTCGCCAAGAACCTGATCATCGAACTCAATCCCCGAAACCTCACGTCATGGCTGCTGCTGCTCGTTCGTCTACTGACTTTCCGGCAGGTCTCGGCATGGGGCCATGCGCACTCCCGGCGCGGATCGAACCCCGAGTACAACCGACCGCGCAGGTTCATGCAGGGCCTGTGCGCCGAATTGATCACCTACACCGAATCGGAAGCCGCCGAGTTGATGACGTGTTTCCCCGACAAGCCGATCACACCGGCACGCAACTCGCTCTATTCCGCGGCGCAGCTCGCGGCGTACACCATTCCCGATGTCGATCAGCGCAGTGACCTGATCATCATCGGTCGGCTCGTCGCCGACAAGAAGCCGTTGCTCGGCCTGGCGGCATTCGAACGCGCGCTCCCGTTCCTGCCGGATCAGGTGTCGGTCCATGTGGTCGGAGCGGGTCCGCAGGAGGACGACGTGCGGGCCTATGTCAGCGCCGCAGGATTGACCGGCCGCGTACAGCTCCACGGTTGGGTGAGCGAGCTCAGCGTACTGGCTCCGATCTTCCAGCGGTGCCGTGGATTGTTGTCCCCCGGCTACGTCGGGTTGAATGTCACTCAAGCGCTGGGATTCGGCCTGCCCGTGATTTATCCGCGGGATGATCCGCATGCGCCAGAGATCGAAGCCCTCAACTCGACGAACAGCATCGTGTTCGACACCGACGATGTCGACCAGTGCAGTCGTGCGATCATCGCACTGTACCAGGATAATTGGCTGTTCGACACGCACCGGATGGCCGATGACATCCGGTCGCAGTACTCGACGGAGCGGATGGTGCGGCCGTTCGTGGCACTGGCGAGGCGCAGTTGACGACGACCGGTGAAAGGCGAATAGCGCATTGGCTCAACCCGGTTCGCACCGCCGTTCGCAAGGTGCGCCTGCTGCGACTGCAGGTGATGAGCGGAGGAAAAGTACGTGTCGGTCGCCGGTTCTCGGTCGGCGGCAACGCAAGAATCCTCAGTCCGAACTTCTTTCGCGCCGGCAATGACGTCAGGATCGGCAGCGATCTGTTGTGTGAGACCGATGTCACGATCGGCGACGGCGTACTGATATCGAGCCGGGTGTGCTTCATCGGCAACGATCACGTCATCCCACCGGCCGGGCAGCCGATCTATCCCGGCGGTGGGATGCCGGAGACACACATCCAACTGGCCGGGGACAACTTGATCGGCAACGGAGCCATCATCCTGGGCTCCGTCGTCATCGGCCACGGGGCCGTCGTCGGCGCCGGAAGCCTGGTGCTGCACGATATCGCACCGAACACGATCGTCGCCGGCCGTCCGGCCCGGGTGATCCGGACACGGTGATGCGCCTACCGAAGTCGCTGGCAGGAATCATCGCCATCGCGGGAATGTGCGGCCCGACCGCGTGTGGCGGCAGCTCCTCGGCGACGCCGGTTCCCACACCCTGTCCGGTTTCGGTCGCATCCGCTGCAGGCGTGTGTCCGGTTCCGCCCGACTCCGAAGTGGTGTTCTCCGGCGACTACGACACCGGCGACCTCAGCCAGTGGGCCATGCTCCAAACCCGCGGATGGAACAAGGCTCCCGGTAAGTACTGCGGCTACAACGCATGTGTGCTCGACGGCGGCGCCGGTCACGTCACCGCGGCCCGGTTCGAGATCCGTGACGGCGACGTCCCGCCGTTCGGCGGCGGAATCCGTTCGGAGGTGCGAACCGCCGGTCAACCGGCAAGCGGCGCTTCGGTCCGCGAGGGTGACGAACGTTGGTATGAGCTGTCGGTGAGGTTCGACGAGAGTTTCCGCAACCCGAGAACCGGCCCGCACGACTGGTTCGTCATCATGCAATGGCTACCCGACGACGATTCGATACCGGCACTCACGCTGCAGGTTTCGTTGGACGGCAGGCTCGAACTCGGTGGCGACGCACGCTCGGTTCAGTTCCGGCGTCCCATCGGCGACATCGATCGCGGTTCGTGGGTCGACTACGTGCTGCACGTCAGGTTCTCTGCCGATCCGGACGCCGGATTCGTCGAGGTGTGGCGCAATGGGCAGCTGAGCGTGCCCTTGCACCACCGGCCCACCCTCGGCATGGCCGAATCCAGTTACCTGAAACAGGGCGTGTATCGGAGTCCCGATTCAATTGGGACACAGGTGCTCTGGCACGACGGCCTCCGAGTGATCGATCCCGGACCTCGCCCGTAATTCGGTAACGACCGACTCGGCAGCCGTCACCGCCGTGACGAGCTTCCCCGAGAACAGCGTCATGACGGTCGGCGCCACCCAGTTCACGATCGTGGGCCTGGCGTCGGTCGCGTCGACGTCGGCGAGCACGGTGCGCACGCTCCAGAGCGATCCGAAGTACTCGGCGTTGTCGAGCCCGTTGACGTACTGCCTTGCGGTCTTGAGCATCGATTCGAACGCCGTGAGTTCGGTTTGCTCACCGGCTGGGTTCGACAGCAGTGCCCGGTACTGCTCCGGGGGCTCGAAAGTATCCGACACGAAACGGTGATGCACACTGTGCTCGACGTCGTAGAGAATGTGGAGTCCTTCGCGGCGGCCATATGGCGACAACGAGTTGAACGGGCCGTCCATGACGACGATGTCGGTGTCACCGAGCTCGGCGCCCTTCATGATCGCGACCTCGCAGACCTCGAACTGCCTGCGAGGCGGTGCCATACCCCACTGCCGCATGAGGGCGTTGGATTTGGCGTTCCCGCACAGCACCACGTAGTCGTAGTCGTCCACCACACTCGGTCCGGCTTCGGTTTCCAGGAAGAGTTCGACTCCGGAATCCGCGATGTGGCGTTGGCCGATCGCACGCAGATCAACCGGATCCATGCGCCATTCGAGCGCTTCGATGACGAGCTCGACCGATTCGGTCTTCAACAGCGGCGACGACACCACATCGACTTCGAGAGCGGCCAAGCGGCAATGCTCGAGGAACTGTTGCGCGGACACCCGGCTGCCGAACTTGCTGATCGCGTAGAGGTGCTGCTTGGAACGAATCACCGCAGCCCCGTACTCCCTGACGAATGATTCGACACTCTGCTTGGTCTCGCGTGCGGTGTCGAGGCTGCGTGGATAGTGATAGCCGCGGTGAAGCCGGAACACATTGTTTCCGGTGGCGCCGACCATGATCGATCGTTGCGCCTCGAACAGCCCGACTCGCCAGCCGTCGCGGGCCAGATGCACTGCCGCGGTTACGCCGAAGACGCCGGCGCCGATCACCGCGACACGTCCGTTCGGTGGTGGGGTGAGTGTCACGTCTGACTCCTGTCGTTACGCCAACGCATGTTTGATCAGTTCGGTCACGCTGGACGAGAGCGAAGCATCGGCCCGCATCGCCGACCGGTCTGCCCGATGCTCGAGAAACCACTCGACCTCGCGCAGGAGCGGTTCCCTCGGCGAGTATTCGATCGCGAGGTCAGGCTCACCCGGCCTCGAAACCGAGTCCCACATGGAAAGGTGGTTGCCGCGCCATTGCCAGACGTCGCCGCGCTTGGTCACGAGCCGAACGCTTTTGTCCTTGGGGCCCGTGCCACCCCCGTCGTGATCGATGTGGACGACGCGGTCGTCGTCGAGCGTCCATCGGCACTGCAGGCTGCCGCCGGTAACCGCCAGTCGAATTCGAGCCGGGGTTTGTCCGGTCAAGCCGATCGCGATCGCCACATCGTGCGGCAGCAGTTCCCATTCGGTTGGGCCGCGAAGGCCGGGCCGGTTCCAGGTGAACGTCAGTTCTTCGATTTCGTTGGTCGGCACGGCATCTCGCAGATGCGCGTACGCGCCGTGGTAGAGGTAGGTGAAGCCGGTGAAGAGGGCTGCGTCTTCCTGCTCGGCGATCGACGCCAACCGGCGGCAATCCGCGGGATCCGTCGCCATCGGTTTCTCGACGAAGACGTCCCTGCCGGCTCGCAACGCCAGTTCGGTGAGATCGGCGTGCGTCTCTCTCGGCGTTGCGACCACCACGACAGGCGCGGCCTCGAAGGCCAGCAGCTCGGTCGGATCGCTGCTGATCATGGCTCGCGGAAACCTGGCTGCGAGCCAGCGGCGCGTCGCGGGGTTTCGGCGGACCAGGAAACCACGTGGCTCGGCGCCGCGTGCGACGAACGCTTCGATGACATTGCGCCCCCATTCGCCAGCCCCGAAGAACAAGCACGCCGGCCCCTGGTTGCGCATCTGTGTCCTTTTCCGAACCGCTACGGCAACGTGATTCGTTTTTGCATGACCGGAACCATGGTCCGCACATAGGTTCCCGTCAGGTGACTGTTGTCGCGATAGATCAGGACATTGCCGATCACCGGAGCACAGCGATCGGTCGGGCAGATGGCATCGTTGAAGTCGACGAGGCGGACATTCGGCAGTCCGTTGGCCGCTCGCGTCTGTTCCGCATTGTGGTCAGGAGGCAACATCACCGCCCGATCGGCCGAGCATTCGGTCAATTTCGTCGGGTGCTGCTCGACGCAGTCCGCGATGTCCTCCTGCGGTTCCGGGCTGTCCTGGATCACCAGCACGGGTATCCCCGCGTCGGCCAGCGCTTGGTAGTAGCGCCGCAGCCCGTCCGAGAGCACATCTTTGCCGACCGGGTCATATCTGAGTTCACCGTTGACGAAGACACCTTTCGACAACTGCGTCGTGATCACCATCGAAGGGCGCTCCGTTGTCAGCAGTCGCTCGAGTACGTCGGCGCTCCACTCGTTGCACGACGGATACGCCTTCTGGTCCTTCGTCGCGACAAGCACATCGGAGAACGAACACGCCGCCTTGGTGTATTCGACGAGCGCCCACCCGTTCGCCTCCGCGACCTTGGAAAGCCCGGGTATCCATTGATTGGCGTGCGAGTCGCCGACGACGGCGACGACGGTGTCGGAGTCCTGTTTTCCGTAGGCACACGTCCGTACTTCGCTGCTCTCGATGACCTGCGTGCACTGTATGTAGTCCTCGCCTGCGACGGTCGGGTCCGGCACGATCTGGTTGGAGGTGTCTTTCGGCGCTCCGTTGGGATCTCCGAGCGGCGGGTCGCCGAGTATTCCCGCGCCCAGGATCGAGTTGGGGTTCGAGCGCGGGTCGGGTTTGGCCACGCCGGACGGCCCCGGCCCGCCGCCCGAGGTGCCGTCGTCGATTGCCAGGGTCGCGATCGTCGGCGCCACGAACGGCGGCGGGGGCGGCCAGTTGGCCATGTACAACGTCATGCCCGAAAGCAGCGATACGCAGGTGGCGACGGCGGCGGCCTTCAACATGTGCGCCGAGTTCCGGAACAGCGTGCGCGAGTACCGGATCGGGTTCTCGATGTAGCGGTGGAGCAGGTAGGCGGGGATCGCTGACAGCGTCACCACCACCAATCCTTCGACCGGTGAGAGTTCGTGCCCGAGTGCCACCGCGGTCAGTGTCAGCACGGGCCAGTGACACAGGTAGAGCGAATAGGACATCCGCCCGATGACCTGCATCGGCGCCGTGCCGAGCAATGCGACCGGACCGGCCCGTCCCGCGGTGAACCCGGCGGTGATCATCGCGCACGTCGCCAAGCACGGAATCAGCGCCAGATAACTCGGATATGCGTCGGAGGGCGTCAAGACCCTGGCGGCCACGAATATCGCGATCAGACCGGCCCATCCGGTCACGATCGCCAGCCACCGCGGGAGTTTTCGATCGGTGAACGTGAGCATGGCCAGCGCACCGCCGAGCGCGAACTCCCAGGCGCGCGTGGTGGTGACGAAGTATGCGGGGCCCGGCTGGACCGCCGAGTAGTACACCGACCACGCGAACGACGGAATTCCGATGAGCGCGAACGCGATCAGCAGCGGAGGGCCCAGGCTGCGCCTGCCCTGTTGGAACGACCGCATCGCGACGTAGGCCAGCAGGCACGGCCAGACGAGATAGAACTGCTCTTCGAGCGAGAGTGACCAGAAGTGTTCGTAGATACTCTGCGTCGTGCTCTGGTTGAAATAGTCGGTGCTCTGCGCGGCCAGCCACCAGTTCATGCTGTAGAGCGCCGTGAAGATGATGTCGAAAGCCGTGCCCATCCACTCACTGCGCGGCAGCACGAACAACGCGATGAACGCGGTCACGATGATGACGACCGTCGGTGCCGGCAGAAGACGCTTTGCACGTCGACCATAGAAGCGGCGCAACCGCAGCCGGCCAGTTGTCCGAAGCTCCTCGACCAACAGCTGGGTGATCAGGAAACCCGAGATCACGAAGAACACGTCCAGCGAGACGAATCCGCCGGGCAGGATGTTGAAGCCGGCGTGCCACACCATGATCATCAGGATCGAGAGCGCACGCATTCCCTCGATGTCTTTGCGGTGTCCGCCGATGTGCGCGCTGACGGTGCCCGCGCTGTTGACAGGCTTCGACTTGGTCTTGACCGCTTTGGTTTCCGCTACCGGCGTTGCCGTGTCAGTCACCGGAATTCCCTCATCTCACAGCCCCACGCCGGTTGTCGCCACGTTCGTTCGGAACCACAGATAGGCATCGCGGATGCCGTCGGACAATGACACACGCGGTGCCCAACCCAGCGCGCTGATGCGCGAAACATCAAGCAATTTCTGGAATGTTCCGTCCGGGCGGTCGGTATCCCACACGATCTCACCGGAAAAGCCGACCACCTCGGCCACCAGGTGGGCCAGGTCGCGGATGGTCAGATCCTGGCCGGTTCCGACGTTGATGATGTCGGGCCCGTCGTAGTGATCGAGAAGCTGGACTACCGCCCTGCCGAGATCGTCGGCATGGAGGAATTCGCGCCGCGGCCGCCCGGACCCCCACAGGACGACTTTGTGCTCACCGCGCTGTACGGCGTTGTGGAAGCGATAGATCATCCCGGGCAGTACGTGCGAGTTCTCGGGATCGAAATTGTCGCCGGGGCCGTACAGGTTGGTGGGCATCGCCGCGATCCAGTTGAGTCCGTATTCGCGGCGCACCGCTCGAAGATGGGTGATGCCCGCGATTTTCGCCACGGCGTACGCATCGTTGGTCGGCTCCAGAGCACCACTGAGCAAAGCCGATTCCTGGATGGGTTGCGGCGCGTGTTTCGGATAGATGCACGAGGAACCCAAGAACACCAGCCGGCGGACCTTGACGTCTCGCGCGGCGTCCATGACGTTGACCTGGATGCGCACGTTGTCGGAGAGGAACTCCGCGGGATAGGCGTTGTTGGCGACGATGCCACCGACTTTCGCGGCCGCCAAGATGATGACGTCGGGCATCACCGAGCCGATGTAGTCGAATGTGGCATCTCTGTCTCGCAAGTCGAGTTCGTCGGACCCGACCCCGACGATGTCGGTGAAGCCGGCAGCCTCGAAGGCACGTTTGATGGCCGACCCGGCGAGGCCGCGGTGACCGGCGACATAGATTCGCGACCCCCTGTCGACCGGTTGGACGTCAGCCACGACTCCGCACCTCCGCGAGCGCGAGCTCGTAGTCGGCGTCCACCATTAATTCCACCAACTCCGGCGTCAATACTTTTGCTTTCCATCCCAGCAGCTCACGGGCTTTAGATGGTTCCCCGATCAAACAATCCACTTCCGCGGGCCGCACATAGCGCGCATCGAATTTGACGTACTCGTGCCAATCCAGGCCGGCGTGGGAAAACGCCATTTCGACGAAGTCACGCACGCTGTAGGCACTGCCGGTGGCCACGACATAGTCGTCGGGTTCATCGGCCTGCAACATCAGCCACATCGCCTCGACATACTCTTTCGCGTAGCCCCAGTCGCGAATCGCATCGAGGTTGCCAAGGTAGACGTCGGTGTCAAGGCCCGCCTTGATCCGAGCAACCGCTCTAGTGATCTTTCTCGTCACAAAAGTCTCACCGCGGCGCGGCGACTCGTGGTTGAACAGTATGCCGTTCACAGCAAACATTCCGTATGACTCGCGATAGTTGCGGGCGATCCAATAGGCATACACTTTCGACACCCCGTACGGGCTGCGCGGCCAGAACGGTGTCAGCTCGCTCTGAGGGGGCGACGACGCGCCGAACATCTCCGAACTCGAGGCTTGGTAGAACCGGCAGTCCAACCCGATCATCCGGATCGCCTCGAGGATGCGGGTCGTTCCGAGCGCCGAGGTGTCACCGGTGTACTCCGGCTCGTCGAAACTCACCCGCACATGAGTCTGTGCTCCCAGGTGATAGACCTCTGATGGCCGAATTTGTTGTAACAGTGTCACCAGTCGCGAACCGTCGGTGAGATCCCCGTAATGCAGGAAAAACCGGGTGCCCTCGACGTGTGGATCCGTATAGATGTGGTCCAGCCGCCCGGTGTTGAACGTCGATGCCCGCCGGATCAGACCGTGAACCTCGTAACCCTTGGCGAGCAGGAGCTCGGCAAGGTAGGAGCCGTCCTGCCCGGTGATCCCAGTAATGAATGCTTTCTTTGCTTGAATCACGGGCCTCCCCTTCTCGCAACCTTCTAAGCGGGAGAATAAACGTCGGGGAGCGTCCCCGCACGCCAATCGCGAGGAACTGCCCAGCAGGTATTTGAGTACCGAAATAGCTAACCGCGAAGCACCATCATGTAGTTCAGTTTTCGATCGTCATTGTTCGCTCAAAATGCTCCAGCACCGGTTAAGCTGCTGCAGAACCGCTGCGGGGAACGTGGGTGCAAGACCCCGTTCCACGAGTTAGTGAGGGCCAAGTGGATCTTCGGGCATATCTAGCGATACTGCGCAAACACCTCGGTGTCATAGTCAGTGCGGTCGTACTGTCGGTGGCCGCCGCGTCGGGCCTGATCTTGTTGACGGAGCCGACATATAAAGCGCACGCGCAGATATTCGTATCTACGCAAATAAGTTCGGGGAATCTCAATCAGGAACTATTCCAGGGAAGCAACTTCTCGACCGATCGCGTCAAGTCATACTCCAAGCTCGTCACCAGCCCCACCGTGCTCGACCCCGTCATCGAGGAGCTCAGCCTGCCGGTGTCAGCGGCCGATCTCGCGCCAAGGGTCAGCGCGGAGGTACCGCTCGAAACCGTCTTGATCGACATCTCCGCGACCGCGGACTCGCCGGAAACCGCTGCAGCACTCGCCAATTCGGTCAGCAATAGCCTCACGGACGTGATCGGAGAACTCGAATCCTCCGAGACCCGCGGCTCGTCCCCGGTGAAGGCGACGGTCGTCACCCCGGCGGTGGCACCGTCTTCACCGTCCTGGCCCAGCATCCCGCTGAACTTGGGTGTCGGACTTCTGGCTGGCCTTTTCGTCGGCGTGGGCATCGCGGTGCTGTTGGAGAAGCTCAACACTTCGGTCAAAGACGCCGACGACATCGCAACCCTGTGCGACGTACCCGTGCTGGCGGCGATCGCTCATGACAGTAGCCGTGGGGCAGGCGCAATCGTGCCCGCCGGGGATCACGGGGCTCGCGGTGAAGCGTTCCGACAGCTGCGGACGAACCTCCAGTTCGCCGCCGTGGACCAGATACCGAAGGTCATCGTCGTCACGAGTGCGGTAGCAGGTGAGGGAAAGAGCTCTGTCGCGGGAAATCTGGCCGCCGCGCTGGCCCGGGTGGGCACGCGGGTCTGTCTGCTCGACGGCGACCTCCGCCGCCCGTCTGTGGCCAAGTACTTCCATCTCAATGACGGCGTGGGGCTCAGTGAAGCACTGGTCGGCCAAGCAGGCGTCGAGGAGATACTGCAGCCCGTCCACCAGGGGCTGACCGCGCTGAGTAGCGGCACGATTCCGCCAAACCCCGCCGAACTACTGAGCTCGCAACGCTTTCCGCCGCTTCTCGCCGAACTCAAGGAGCGGTTCGACATCATCGTGGTCGACGCTCCGCCGATCCTGCCCGCTGCCGACGCCGCTGTGCTCGCCGCCCATGCCGACGCCGTGGTGCTCGTCGTTCACGCCGGCAAGACAACGCAGAACCAGTTCGATCGCGCACTCGGCAGTCTTGGGCAGGTGCGAGCCCGCGTCTTGGGCGTGGTACTGAACATGGTGCCCGCGAGGGCGCTCGGCAAGAGCAGGTACTGGTACGCGCCGGGCAGCTACACAACCCCGGCGAAAAACGGCGCACCAGCCGGCGGACACAAGATCGTGTCCCACAACGGCTCTCATGCCCTGGCTGAGCCCATCGTGAACGGCAAGCAGCCGGTGCGGGTGGCCGGAGGCCCCACTACGAACAACCATCACAACCGGCACGACAACCGGCACGACAACCGGCACGAAGACTGACCGCCGTGAGACAGTCCGGACTGCACATCCTCATATTGGGTCTGTACTACCAACCCGAACCGACCGGCATCGCACCGTACACCTCGGGGCTGGCGCGCGGCCTTGTCGAGCGCGGGCACCATGTCCGTGCGGTTACGGGCTACCCGCATTACCCCCAGTGGCGGGTCGCCGCGGGTTATCGCGGTCTACGCAGACACGAGAACCTCGACGGAGTCGACGTCACCCGCGTGCGCCACCCCGTCCCGCGCAGTTCGACCGGTATCGGCCGAATCGCCATGGAGGCCGCCTACGCCGCACATGCGGCCACGATACGCAGCGGCAGGCCCGATTTCGTACTCGCGGTCAGCCCGGCACTACTGAGTGTCGCAACGGCGCTCACGTGGCGAAGACCCGGCCGAACCGCGGTTGGCGTCATCTGTCAAGACATGTACTGCAAGGCGATTGACGAAACCGGAGCGTTCGGCGGGCGGATCTCGACGGCGGTGGCCGGCCTCGAGCGGCAATTGTTGTCCCGCGTCGACGGCATATCGGTCATTCACGACACCTTCGCGACCGCCGTAGCCGCCCTCGGCGTCGATCCCGCGAAGGTCACCGTGATCCGCAACTGGTCCCACATCGCCCAGCACACCGGTGACCGGACCGCGACGCGGCGCAGCCTGTCGTGGCGGGACGACGAGGTGATCGCCTTGCACGCCGGAAACATGGGCGAGAAACAAGGTCTGGAGAACGTCGTCGAGGCCGCCCGGATCGCCGAGGCCGCGTGCCTGCCCATACGTTTCGTCCTGCTCGGCGACGGTGCTCGACGGTCAGCGCTGGAACGACTCGCAGCCGGTGTCAGTACAGTGCAATTCCTGAATCCGCTACCGGACGGTGACTTCGAAAACGCTTTGGCCGCAGCCGATGTGCTGATCCTGAACGAGAAGCCGGGCGTCGCCGAGATGAGCGTGCCGAGCAAGCTCACCTCCTACTTCGCGGCCGGTCGCCCGGTCGTCGCCGCGATCGACCCACGTAGCGCATCCACCCGCGAGATGCACTCGGCGGCCGCGGGAGTGTGTGTGGCGTCCGGAGATCCGGAGTCGCTGGTAGAGGCGACGCTGCAGACCGGTCGAGACAAGCTCGGCGCGACCGAACTGGGAGTGAAGGGACGGCAGTACGCACATCGAGTGCTCTCCGAGTCCGCGGCGATCGACGCATACGAGGACTGGATTCTCGAACTGACCGAGGCGGCCGCCGTCCGAAGCCGCTAGCCCTCCGGCGTGTGCAGAC
Source organism: Mycobacterium venezuelense (assembly GCF_054919535.1). Classification (NCBI taxonomy): domain Bacteria; kingdom Bacillati; phylum Actinomycetota; class Actinomycetes; order Mycobacteriales; family Mycobacteriaceae; genus Mycobacterium; species Mycobacterium venezuelense. Next base: position 32,342 of record NZ_JBONDW010000010.1, on the reverse strand, counting down.
CACGCAGTCGACTGAAGACGAACCAGATGTAGCCTGTCGGATCCGTTGGAGCGGTGCTCTTTCCAGAGTTTCCTCCAGATCCCGGCCAGCCGTGCCCTTTGCCTTTGACGATGTCACGGATGACGACTCGGCCCTGCGGACACTTCCACATCGCGACTTCGGCTCCGGCGCTGTCTTGTACCTCTGGCTCGGGTGGGCATGACGCGGAGGCCAGAAACGGCGCAAGGGCTTCGTCGAGCGACGGATAGCTGAGGTTGTTTCCCGGTCCGCCCACACTGAGACCACCCTCGGGCGGTACCACTTCGTCATCCGATCCGTGTACCGCGACAACCGAGATCGGCGGTGGATCAGGACACGGCACCGTGAGTGCTCCTGACACCACGGCGATCCCCGCGAGATCGCCCGGCTTCGAACACGCCCACGCGTACGCCAGCATTCCACCGTTGGACGCCCCGACCGCGTAGACACTCTGTGGACCGACATCATCCTCAGCGATCAACTTCTCCCTGAGGTCGTGGAGGAATCCGACATCGTCAACCTCGGGCGCATCCGAACGGCGGCAACAGAAGCCGGCGCTCCACCGCTTGTCCACGGCCTCTGGATAGGCGACGACAAATCCATCGCGCTCGGCAAGTGCGTCCCACCCCAGCGACTTACGGACGTCGGCGGCCGCTCCGTTGGCTCCGTGCAGCACCACGACAAGCGGTGCACCGGGCCGTGCTGTCGTGGGGTGGTAGACGATGGCCTTGCGATCGCCGTCGGATCCGCGGACCGTCGCTGTTCGTTCGGTCGGATCGGCGCCCCGGCAACCGGCCGATGTGGTGGCGACGATCAAGATCAGGAGCGCCACCAGCGCTCGTGCGGAATGCCTGCGCTGGCGTGCGGGCAGGGCCGGTTGCGTCGTCTCCACCAGGCAGGAGCCTCCATCCGGATGAGCGCCGATGTTTGCTCGGAAGTTAGCTAGATTCTTACATACCCTACGCGCGAGCGCGCTTGTGAACGCCGCTAATGATGTCCGAGATCTCATCGATGTCGCTCGGGCGCAGGCCGGTGTGCACGGGCAGGCAAATTCCTTGCGAATACAACTTTTCGGCGTTGGGGAGGGGCCCGTCGGCGTACTGCTTGAGTACCGGCTGGAGATGCAGTGGATAGAAGAAACCCCGCGTCTGGATTCTCGCCGCCTCCAATGCGGCTACGACGGCGTCGCGACGTTCGCTGAGTAGCGCGAACCGGAACGGGAGATGATCCGATCCGGGTTGAACTCGCATCCACCGGATCCCCTCGACGTCACGAAGATTGTCCACGTAACGGGCATGGTTGCGCCGTTTGGCGGCAGCGATGTCGGGCAACTTGCGTAGCTGGGACAATCCGACCGCGCACTGCAGATCGGTCACCCGGAAATTCATGCCGAGTGCGTCGTGTTTGAAGGTTCCGCTGTTGAGCCGGCCTTGATTTCGGAGAAGGCGAAGCCTCTCGTAGAGTTCTGGGTCGCCGGTCAGCACGACCCCTCCCTCACCGGTCGTGATGGTCTTGTCCGCGAAGAACGAGATGGCGCCGACGTCACCCCAGGTGCCCGCAGCGCGTCCGTTGAAGTTCACCCCGTACGCCTGCGCGGCGTCCTCGATCACCCTGATCCCGTGCTGCTCGGCGACATCCTGTATGCCGTCCAATGCCGCCGCATGACCGTAGACGTGCACCGGCATAACTGCCACGGTTCGGTCGGTGATCCGCTCCGCGAGTGCCCGGTCGGTCAGATTGAAGGTCTCGGGATCGACGTCGGCGAAGACCGGGCGAAGACCGGCGAACACGGCGGCCGACGCCGATGCGTAAAAGGTGAACGCCGGAATGACGATCTCGCCGTCTCGCGGCAGATCGAGCGCAAGCAATGCCAGGAACAGCGCGAGGGTGCCATTGGGTGCGAGCACGGCGTGCGGCGCACCCGTCTCCTGCCTGATCGCCTCGAGAAAGGCCGCAGCACACGGACCTTCGGTGAGCCAGTTACGTTTGATGACGTCTGTGACGCCAGTCAACTCGTCATCGTCGACCGAGGGTTGCACTTGGGTGATACGCCACTCCACTTGCTCCCCCTTTTCAGGCAGACAGCCCGCACCGCCGCTGCACGGTTTTCTGGACGTTACCTGAAAAAACCCTGGGTGCCAGGGGAAGTGACGGTAAACCGGTCAGAGACCGGCAAACCGCTCCTTCACCGTTTCAGCGGTCAAGCCGTAGTCCGCAAGCGAGTACGTGTGTTTGGGCGCGCGTGGCCCCTTCTTGCTGGCGGCGTTCACGTCTTCGACGGCTGCGCGAGCCGCTTCGGTATACGGCAGCCCGAAGTGCCGGTAGACGCTCTCGACGGTGCCCACCGGATCGGCGATGAACTCCGAATAGTCGACATCGAGGAACTGGGCCGGATCATGCTTGGCGCGTTCGGTATTGAACAGTTCCAATCCACGCGACCAGGTCTCGAGCGCGTCCGCACCGATCCGGGCGCCGACGAAACTGTTCGACCAGCCCGCGGTGGTGTGCTGCGACAGTGAGCACATCGACGCCATGATGGTCTCGGCGGGCCGGTGGCATTGGATAACCAGTGCATCGGGGTAGGTGGCGAACACCGCGTCGAGCGCGAACAGGTGACTGGGGTTCTTGAGAACCCAACGTTTCTCCGGATCATTGAGCCCGATGAGCTGCAGGTTGCGACGGTGGCGCTGATAAGGCTTGGTCCAGTCCTGCCGTGCCAGCCAGTTGGCGTACGTCGGCAGATGCGCCAGGGTCTCGTAGGACACCGAATGCAGCGATTGGCGCAGCAGCTGCCAGCATTCCTCGACCTCGTCGGCGGTCATGAAATGCAGACCGGTGTAGTCGGGGTTCTCGTCGTGATGCCGCGAGAACTGAGCGTCGAGCTGTTGATACACCGGATTCGACGCCCAGGTCTCCCGGGGTGGCCGCGGCTGCGGGAACTCCGCCAGCCACATCTCCAAACCCTGATGGCGCGGATCGGCGGTCAACAACCGATGCAGCACAGTGGTTCCGGTCCGCGGCAGTCCGGTCACGAATATCGGCTTCTCGATCGTCACGTCGGCGTGCTGCGGGTATTGCTTCCACGCCGCCTCGGACACCAGCCGTGCCACGAGCGCATTCCGCACGAAGAACCGCTGCATCTTGCTGCCGAGTTCGGTGAGGTCGGCATCGCGCTGATACGACTCAAGCAGCACCCCGAGGGCTTCGCGGTAGTTGTCGTCATCGGTACCGAAATCGTCGAGACCGCAGGCTTTCGTTGCCGAGGCATGAAGGTCTTCGACCGTACCGACATCAGTTCGCGCCGTACTCATGGCTCGACTCCTCCTCGCTCGTCTCCCACTGCGATCCTCACTCGTCGTCGCCTTCGCGTCATGCTTTGTACTCTCCGCAGTTGACGTCGAGCGCCTGACCGGTGATCCCGCTGGCCAGATCGCTGGCCATGAACAGGATGGCCGAGGCGACCTCGTCCTCGGTGGGTAGTCGCTTGAGATCCGATGCGGCAGCGGTGGCCTTGTAGATCTCCTCGACCGTAGTGCCGTACTTGCCGGCCTGGTGGTTGAAGTAGCTCTCCAACGTTCCGCCCCAGATGTAGCCCGGCAGAATTGAATTCACCCGGATCCCCTGCTCACCCAACTCGGTCGCCAATGATTGCGACATGGCGAGCAGGGCCGACTTCGCCATCTTGTAGGCGCCGTACTTGGCCTGGGAATGCCGCACAACCATCGAGTTCACGTTTACCACCGAGCCGTTTGCCTCGGCGAGCGCCGGCGTGAAGCCCTGGATCAGCCTCAGCGCGCCGAACACCGTCAGCTCGATCGCGTCCCGCATGTGGTCGAAGGTGGTGTTGGCCAACGGTTTCATGGACGGCACCCGGAAGGCGTTGTTGATCAACACATCGACCTTGCCGTAAGCCTTGAGCGACTCCTCGACAAGGTTGTCGACCTGAGCGTCGTCGGTGATGTCGGTGCCGACTGTGATCGCGCGGCGACCGAGATCGGTCACCTGCTTGGCGACCTCTTCCAGACGTTCGACAGTGCGCGCGGCCAGCACGAGATCCGCGCCTGCCTCAGCACATCGGCGCGCCAGCGTGGTACCGAGAGCCGGCCCGACGCCGCTGATCACCACAACTTTGTCCTGGAGCATACCGGTCATCTCTAGCCCACCATCCTGTAGGAGATCTGCTTCTGGCGCAGTGCGATTCGCGCGCGCCATGCTTCTTCGGAGATCTTGTTGGATTCGTAGTACGGCAGCATTCCCGCGACCTGGTCGATGTCGGCGACCTCGACCGTCGGCCCGTCGGCCTCGGTGAGTGCACGAGACAGTCGCTGCCACCGGAACTGCAGGTAACCCTTGGAATGACCGAGGGTTTCACACCAGTTCGTCACACCCGGATTCGCGTCGGAGACCACGATGCGGATCTTGCCGTCCGGATCCGCCTGTGCCTGAGTACCGTTCAGCGAGGTCTGGTGGTTGATGTAGTCCATCGAGATGTACCAGAGGCTGCCGAGCTGGAAGCCGAGATACGGCGCGTCGGTGACGGGCAGCGTGATGATCATCGCCTGGTCGGGTGTGAGGTCGAAATGGCCGACGGACGAGTACTGCGTCGCCAGGCCGCCAGGGGTCAGGCGCGGGGCCACCATGGTGTTGACGGGCAGGTTGTCATAGAACCACTGCGGGAACTGCAGCCACGTCTTGACTCGCTGTACCAGTTGCTTTCCCGCGACGGCATACCGTTTCTCGATCAGTTCCCTCGTCAACGGCGCGGGGGCAGTGCCCGCGGTGTCGGTGCGTGCGATCGCGAACGTGCCGCGCCGGGCGGACCAGTCGTTGTAGACCTCGCGGATCACGAGCTGCGACGGGACTTCCGGCGTGAACCGCCACTCGAAGGTGCCGTCGGACGCGATCTCGAGCTTGCGGTCGTCGAACGCCGTCTCGCTGTCCGGCACCACCTCGTCGGTGTACTCGCCGCCGAGAAGTTGAAAACTCACATCGGTGGTGGTCCCGCGCGTGCCGGTGACCACGTACTCGTGACCGGGTTGTACGCGCGTGCCGAAGTACAGGGTGTCGGGGTTGTCCAGAGCCATCTTGGTGAACGGGCCGGTGCCGCTGTGCAAGAACGGATGGTCGCGGTCGTAGTCGAATGCCACATGCGTGCATGCCGCGATACAGCCCGCCAGGTACTGAAGGCCTTCCAGCAGATCGGCCTCGGACTCGATGAACGGCGCCTCGGCCACCAGGCGCTCGGCTTCGGCGATGGCGTCGGCCAACGGCTGTGAATACATCGGCTTCCAATCCCGTACGGTCCAATATTGGACCAACGTGGTAGAGTTTCCGAAAACTGACACTAGAACGGGTTCTAATTTGAGTCAATCCGGTGGGACGGCGTCTGCTGAACCGGCCGGCCGCGCGTCACCGCCGACGGCACGCGTCGTCGCCGTTCTCGACTTCCTGGCCCGGCACCCGCACGAGCGGTTCGGGCTTTCCGAACTCGCGCGCCGGGTCGGGTTGAGCAAGCCGACCTGTCTGGGCATCCTGACCACACTGACCGATTCGGGCTACCTTGTGCGCGATGCCGGCGAGAACGGTAAGGACAAGTCGTATCGCCTTGGGCCCGCTCTGATTTCGCTCGGCCACATCGCGCAGGAATCGATGCGGGTGAATCCCGCGGCGCGTGCGGGGCTGCGCAGGCTTTCGGCGGCATTCGACACCACCGCGGCGATCTCCGCAGTGGTCGACGACCGGATCACGGTTCTCGAGCTGGTCGGTCCGCCAGGCAGCGACGTGGGCGTGCGCATCGGGCAGAGCTACCCTTTCGCACCGCCCGTCGGCCTGATGTTCGTGCTGTGGGATGAACCGGCCCTACGGATGTGGCTGGCCAAAGCCCCGACGGTCCCGTTGCGCACAGAAACCGATCGGCTGGACCAGGTGGTCGCGGAGTGCCGCAACGCGGGCTACCTGGTCGAGCGGCTGACCCCCGCGGGTCAGCGGTTGTACGGCCTGATGGCCGGTATGTCGAGCACGCTGCCCGAGGAGTTGCAGGCCCTGCTGCGGGAATTGATCTCCGACATCGGCGAGCGGGTCTACCTCCGTAGCGAGGCGCAGACTCGCAGGCGCCATGACGTAAGCGTCATCTCCGCACCGGTTTACGACCATCACCACCGTCAGGTGATGGTCGTGTCCTTGCATATCGGGTGTGCGTTGACCGACGCCGAGATCACCAAGCGAGCACAAGCTCTGGTGGCGACCGCCGACGCGATGACGAAGCAACTCGGCGGCGACAAGCCGACGCACGCTCAGTAGTTGTTACAAGTCGTGAAAACCTGTTGGAGCAGACCGAAGTACTGCTGATTGCCCGGTGTGCCGGCGATCATCTGCGCCATTCGCTGGCGCTGGTCGGGTGGGGCCGCGAGAAATTGCCGCAGCAGCGACTGTGACATCGGGGACGAGTTGAATTTCGATGCGGCGGCTGGATCTTGCGCATTCAGTGCCGCCATCACCTGCGGATAACTGCAAGTGGTGTTGACGAATGGGGCCACATCGGGTTCGGCGGACGCAACCCCAGCCCCTGCGATCAACGACAATGTCACACTGCCGACTGCGACGACCAGCCTGACCGGCAGCAGTTTCATGGGTGAACCTCCCTCCCCGGATGCCCGGACTCTACTCGCCCGATTCGAGCGCACCTGCGTTTTCGCAATTTGCTGCGATAGCGGCCGCGCATGTCTTTGCGGAGAGAAACAGTGCGCCGTCGGCGGGCGCGTGGTCAGCGATCTTCGCTGCGCAGCAACAGGGAACGAACTACCGACCGGGGTCCGGTGTCGCGCAGGAGGGCACTGGCAGGCCGCGGGCGCACGCGTTGCGGCCACCAGAACCATCGGCCGAGAAGTGCGGCGATCGACGGCGTCATCAGTGCCCGCACCACCAAAGTGTCCAGCAGCAGGCCGATTCCGATGGTCGAGCCGACCTGGCCGATGATCCTCAGGTCACTGACCACCATCGACATCATCGTGAATGCGAAGACCAGGCCCGCGGCCGTGACCACCTTTCCGCTGCCGCCCATCGCCCGGATGATGCCGGTGTTGATCCCCGCGCCGATCTCCTCTTTCATCCGCGACACCAACAACAGGTTGTAGTCGGAACCGACCGCCAGGAGGACGATCACCGACATCGCGAGCACCAGCCAGTGCAGTTGGATACCGAGGATGTGCTGCCAGATCAGCACCGAGAGCCCGAACGCCGCACCGAGCGACAGCGCCACCGTGCCCACGATCACCAACGCGGCCACCAGGCTGCGCGTGATGATCAACATGATGATGAAGATCAGACAGAGCGCGGCAACCCCCGCGATCAAGAGGTCGTACGTCGACCCGTCGCGCATGTCCTTGAACGTCGCCGCGGTACCGGCCAGATAGACGTTGGCGTTCTCCAGCGGCGTGGCCTTCAGCGCCTCCTCGGCCGCCGTGGCTATCGCCTCGACTCGGGCAATGCCCTCCGGTGTCGCGGGATCGTCCCGGTGAGTGATGATGAAACGCACCGACTTCCCGTCCGGCGAGAAGAACAGGCTCAACGCGCGCTTGAAGTCCTCGTTCTCGAAAACCTCTGGAGGCAGGTAGAAGGACTCGTCGCTCTGCGCTGCGTCGAAAGCCTTGCCCATCGCGGTGGCATCCGCACTCATGTCGTCCATCAGAGCGAAGGTGCCCGACATGGTGCTGTGCGTCGTCAGCATCATGGTGCGCATGACCTGCATGGTGCTGATCATCGGCGGGAACTGGGCGAGCGTCTGGGGCAGCAGCACATTGACCTGATCGAGGTTTTCGACGAGACCACGCATCTTTTCGCTGATCCGGTCGAGGCCGTCGGTTGCCTCGTACAGCGACCTGAAGGCCCAACAGAGGGGGATGTCGTAGCAGTGCGGCTCCCAATAGAGGTAGTTGCGTATCGGCCGGAAGAAATCGTCGTAATCGGCGATGCTGTCCCGCAACTCGTTCGTGAGATCTTCGAGCTCATGCGTATTGCGGGACGTGTCATTGGTCGTGGCGACGAGCTTTTGCATCACGCCGTACATGCGCTGCATGATGTCGATCATTTTCGCGAGGTCGTCGGCTTGGACCACCAAGTCGTCCATACGTTCCTTCTGGAACGGCAGGATCTGTTGCTGGCTGGCATTCTGCAGGCTCAGCAGAAACGGGATCGATGTGCGTTCGATCGGAGTGCCCTCAGGCCGGGTGATCCCCTGCACGCGGGAGACGCCGGGCACGTCGAACACCCCCTTGGCGAGTTTGTCGAGCACCAGAAGATCAGCCGGATTGCGCATGTCGTGGTCGGCCTCGACCATCAGTATGTCGGGCATCATCCGCGACTTCGGGAAATGTCGTTCGGCAGCGGCATACCCGACGTTCGCGGGGATGTCGTCGGGCACATAGAAGCGGTCGTTGTAGCTGGTCTTGTAGGCGGGCAACGCGAGCAGTCCGACCAGCGCGACAACGCATGCCACGATGAGAATCGGCGCGGGCCAGCGGACGATTGCGGTGCCCAGCCGTCGCCACCGGCGGACGATGATCTTTCGCCTGGGCTCGAACAACGCGAAGCGGCCACCGACCGCGAGAACGGCAGGGATCAGGGTCAGCGCCACCGCAACGGCAACGACCATGGCGACAGCCGTTGGAATTCCGAGGCTTTGGAAGTAGGGAAGGCGAGCGAAACTCAAACAGAAGATCGCACCCGCGATGGTCAGACCCGACGCCAGCACCACTTTGGCGACGCTGTGATAGGTCGTGTAGAAGGCCGTCTCGCGGTCCTCGCCGGCCTGACGCGCCTCCTGATATCGACCGATGAAGAAGATGCCGTAGTCCGTTCCCACCGCTATCCCGAGCGATACCAACATGTTCACGGCGAACGTCGACAACCCGATCACCTCGTGGTCGCCGAGAAACGCGACCACGCCCCGAGCCACCTGAACCTGAATTCCCACCATTGCCAACAGAAGGATGGCGGTGACGGCCGACCGGTACACGAACAGCAGCATCGTGAAGATCACCGCAAGCGTGACCACGGTGATCCGAATGATGGACTTGTCGCCGGCGAGGTTCATATCGGCCACCAACGGCGCGGGCCCGGTCACATAGCTTCGGACCCCTGCGGGCGGGGGTGTTCGCTCCACCATGTTCCGCACCGCGTCAACGGATTCGGTGGCCAGGGCCTCGCCCTGGTTGCCGGCGAGATTCACTTGTACGTACGCGGCCTTGCCGTCGACACTCTCGGCACCCGTCGCGGTGAGCGGGTCACCCCAGTAATCCTGCACATGCTGCACATGCCTTGTGTCGGAACGTAACTGGCGGACCAGATCCTCGTAGTAGCGGTGCGCCTCGTCGCCGAGGGCCTGTTGGCCTTCCAGGACGACCATCGCCATGCTGTTGGAATCGGACTCCCCGAAATTCCGCCCCATCCGTTGCATCGCCTCGAACGACGGTCCGTCGTCGGGTACGAGCGATACGGAGAACTCGCGACCGACCTCCTCAAGCGACGGCACGGCGAATGTCAGGACGGCGACGATCACGAGCCAGCCGAGAATGATCGGCACCGCCAGTCGGTGGATGACCCGCGCGATCAGCGGCGGGCGTTCGCTCGTCCGCTGGCTGCTCACGGGGCCGTCAACCGACCGCGGGATGGTGCGTACATCAGGATCCGCGTTCTTCGGGCCGCAACAGCAGGGAGCGAACCAGTGGCCGTGGACCCGTTGACCGCAGCAGTGCGCTCGCCGGGCGCGGACGCACGAGTTGTGGCCACCAGAACCACCGCCCCAGCAGCGCGGCAATCGACGGCGTCATGAAGGCGCGCACCACCAGAGTGTCGAAGAGCAGGCCGATTCCGATGGTGGAACCCACCTGACCGATTGTGCGTACGTCGCTGGCCAACATCGCCATCATGGTGAAGGCGAACACCAGTCCCGCGGCCGTGACCACCTTTCCGGTACCGCCCATCGCCCGGATGATGCCGGTGTTGATCCCCGCGCCGATCTCCTCTTTCATCCGCGACACCAACAACAGGTTGTAGTCGGAACCGACCGCCAGCAGGATGATCAACGCGATGGCGAGCACCAGCCAGTGCATTTGAATACCGAGAATGTGCTGCCAGATCAGCACCGAGAGCCCGAACGCCGCACCTAGCGACAGCGCCACCGTGCCCACGATCACCAACGCGGCCACCAGGCTGCGAATCATGATCAGCATGATGATGAAGATCAGACAGAGCGCGGCGACCCCCGCGATGAGGAGGTCGTAGGTGGAGCCGACCACCTGGTCTGCACCCATGGCCGCGCTGCCCGTGAGGAAAATCTTGGCGCTTTCCAGCGGAGTTCCCTTTAGCCCCTCCTCTGCCGCGGTTCTTATCGGCTCCACCCGCGCGATTCCCTCTGGCGTAGCGGGATCGCCCCGCTGCGAGATGAGCATGCGCGCAGTCTTCCCGTCCGGCGACACGAACACGTCCATGACGCGTTTGAAATCCTCGTTCTTGAAGACCTCGGGAGGCAGATAGAACGAATCGTCGTTCTTCGCGGCGTCGAAAGCCTTGCCCATGGCGGTCGCGTTGTCGCTCATCTCCTCCATCTGGGAGAAGATGCCCGACATGGTGCTGTGCATGGACAGCATCATCGTCCGGGTGCTCTGCATCGTCTCGATCATCGACGGGAACTGCGCGAGCAACTGCGGCATGAGCGCGTTCAGCTGATCGAGGTTGGCCACCAGGTCGGTCATCTTGTCACTGATCCGGTCGACCCCGTCGAGCGCGTCGAAAAGGGACCTTATCGACCAGCACACGGGAATGTTGATGCAGTGCGGTTCCCAATAGAAGTAATTGCGGATGGGCCGGAAGAAATCGTCGAAATCTGCGATGTGGTCCCGTAATTCGTTCGTCACATCCTGCAGTTCGTGCGTTCTCTGGACCATGTCGTTGGTCGTGCTGGCGAGCTGTTGCATCAACCCGTACATGCGCCGCATCACTGCGATCGTTTTCGTTATCTCGTCGGCTTGCGTGACCAGATCGTCCATGCGCGCCTTCTGGAACGGCAGCAGCTGCAGCTGGCCGGCATTCGAGGCGCTGATCATGAACGGAATCGTGGTGTGCGCAAGCGGAGTGCCTTCGGGCCGCGTCACCGACTGCACCCGGGACACACCCGGAACGGCCAGAACCTTTTTGGCCAGCTTGTTCAATACCAGGAAGTCGGCTGGGTTACGCAGGTCGTGGTCGGCCTCGACAAGGAGGATGTCGGGCGCGACCATCAGCGACTGCGGGAAGTGCCGGTCAGCAGCGGCATAGCCCTCATTCGCGGGGATGTCTTTGGGAAGATATTTCTGGTCGTTGTAGCCGGGTTCGTACGCGGGCAACGCCAACAACCCGATGAGCGACACCGCGCATGTCGTGATGAGGATGGGCCCGGGCCAGCGGACGATTGCCGTACCCAGTCGTCGCCACCGCCGGACCATGACCTTTCGCTTGGGCTCGAACATCCCGAAGCGCCCGCCCACCGCGAGAACGGCGGGGATCAGGGTGAGCGCGACGGCGACCGCAACCACCATGCCGAGTGCGCACGGAACGCCGAGGGTCTGAAAGTAGGGCAGCCGTGTGAAACTCATGCAGAAGATCGCACCGGCGATGGTCAAGCCCGACGCCAGAACCACTTTGGCGACGCTGCGATAGGTGGTGTAGAAAGCCGTCACCCGGTCTTCGCCTGCCTGACGTGCCTCCTGGTACCGGCCGGTGAAGAAGATTCCGTAGTCCGTTCCCGCCGCGATCCCGAGCGTCACCAACAGATTGACGGCATAGGTCGAGAGCCCGATGTACCCCTGATCGGCGAGCAGCGCTACCACACCTCGCGCCACCTGCAATTGGATTCCCACCAAGAGCAGCAGCACGATCGCGGTGACGATCGAACGGTAGAAGAAGAGCAGCATCGCGAGGATCACCGCGAGGCTGAGCCCCGTCACCAGCGCGACGGTCTTGTTGCCGCTCTGGCTCAAATCGGCGACCAGCGCCGCGGGGCCGGTCACGTAGGCTCGGACGCCCTCGGGCGGAGGCGTCCGTTCCACGATCTCGCGCACGGAATCCAGTGATTCGTTCGCCAAGGCCTGGCCGAGATCACCGGTGAGGCTCATCTGGACATAGACGGCTTTACCGTCTGCGCTCTGCGCCGCGCCTGCCGTCAGCGGATCTCCCCAGAAATCCTGCACGTGTTGCACATGCGCTGTGTCGGCCCGCAACTGACGGATCAGGTCGTCGTAATAGCGGTGCGCCTCGTCTCCGAGAGGTTCCCGGCCCTCCAAGACGATCATCGCGACGCTGTTGGAGTTGGTCTCCCCGAAGCTCTCTCCCATCCGCTGCATCGCCTCGAACGACGGTGCGTCGTTGGGGATCAGCGACACCGAACGTTCCTTTTCCACCTGCTCCAGTGGCGGAACGACCGCGCCGAGGACGTAGGCGACCACCACCCACCCGAGGATGATCGGTATCGCCAGACGATGGATCATCCGCGCGATGAACGGCGGTCGTTCGATCGTCTGGCCGGTACTCATGCAGCCCTCAGCAGGCAGTAGGTGAAGGCGCTTTCTCCACTCGAAATTCGCTCCTCTTTGACCTCGTCGTCAACGATGATCCGGCAGCCGATGCTGTCGCTGTCACCCTGGGCGACGATGTTGACCATGGCCGACGTCTGGCTCATCGGAAACTTCAACGACCATGGCAAACTTGCGTTTTCAACAAACTGCGGCTCGGCGTCGACGTCGAAATAGCTGATGCTCGCAACGGTCCCCGGCGGCCCGAACACCTCGTAGACCAGCTGCTTGGGGTTGTACGGCGGACGCTCTTCGACGTCGGTGTCGGCGTATACGGGGCGAACCTGCGAACCGAAGACGCCATGCAGCCGCGAGACGGTGAATCCCCCCGCAACGAGGACCACCACGACCAGCAGCGGAATCCACAGCCGCTTCAGAACCCCCAAGTCACGAACCCCCTCGGTGTCCTAGCCCGGACAATCCCCAACGCTAAAACCTGCAATACACATTGACCGCGGCCCGTGAGACACCGGCACCGCTGATGCCGTGCGTCTCCAGCCGTTGATGACTGAGGGGCTGGTCACGACAACCTTATGGCGACTCGGGAAGGGATTATCCGAACGTGCTAAGTAGAGCATTCAGCCCACCTCCATTTCGGTCCATTCCCAAGGTGATACGGGATCGTAATGCAAATACCACCGGTGTCGACGCGGAACGGAAGTAACGATTTGACCCGCGTCAAGGGAAATTCACCGCTCCGTTCGGCACGTGCCGATCGGCCGTTGTCCAGCCCGGCGGTCACCGGCCGGTCATCGTTTCCACTCCGGGCGAGAACCTGTCCAGCAAACGAATTTTCAGGCATCCAGACGTACGAACCCGCCGTGCCGATACCGCTCGACGCACGCCGCTCGCCTGACCTTGCCGCTTGTCGTGATGGGAATCGAACCTGGTTGCACCAGAACCAGATCCGCGATGCCGAGGGCATGGGAGTTGAATACCGCCGTTGACACCGCCCTCTTGACGGTCGACAGGTGCTCCATTCGATCCTCGTGGGACTCGGCCCGCTGCCTGATTTCGAGGATCACGACGAGCTTCTCGGTCGAGCCGTCCGGAACCGCGATGGCCGCGCACCGACCGTGGGTGATCTCCTGGATGGTGGCCTCGATGTCGTCGGGCGAGTGGTTGCGCCCATACACGATCAGCAGATCCTTTATGCGGCCGATGACGAACAACTCGTCCTCGGAGAAGAAACCCGAGTCTCCCGTCCGCAACCACGGACCTTCCGGTGTCCCGTCCGACGGCGCGACGAGAACTCCGCCGAAAGTACTCTCGGTCTCCTGCGGTCTGCGCCAATAGCCGGTCGCCACGTTGTCGCCGTGTATCCAGATCTCACCGACGGTTCCGGCCGGACACTCGCGGCGGGTCTCCGGGTCCACGATGCGGATCACCGGCGCATGCGGTGCACCGTAACTGACCAGCGGCGTACCGCCGGCGCCGTCGCAGCGCTGCGCGGTGCCCGCGGTCAACTTCTCCGAGTCGAAGCGCACGATCACCGGCCCATGGTCGGGCGCGCGGGTCGCCGCGTACACCGTTGCTTCGGCCAGCCCATAGGACGGCCGGATCACCGATTCGGGCAGACCTAACGGCGCGAAACGCTGCGTGAACCGCTGCAGGGTTGCGGGATGTACCCGTTCACTGCCGGTGACGATGACGAGCACATCTGAAAGGTCGCCTCCGGCCAGATCTTCGTCCGAAGTTTTCCGTACCGTCAATTCGAATGCGAAGTTCGGTGCGGCGGTATATCCCCGACTATTCTCGGCCAGCAATTGCATCCACCGCGCCGGCCGTTGCAGGAACGCCACCGGACTCGTGAGCACGGCGGGAACACCGGACAGAACCGGTGCGCAAACTCCGAGATACAAACCCATGTCGTGGTAGAACGGCAGCCAGGACACCAGAGTCGCGTCGGGTGGGACGACATTTCCGTAGTCGGCGAAGTAACCCGCCATGAGTTGTTCGAAATTGGCCAGCAGATTCCGGTGCGACATCATGACCCCGGCCGGCTGGCGGGTCGACCCGGACGTGTATTGCAGATAGGCCGTATCCGGCCGATCCCGGCTCACGGAAACCGATGCCGTCGGGGCGTCCAGATCCAGCGCATCCACCTCGACGATCGCCGGAACCGTCACACCGGGTTGCGAGGTGACGTAATCGCCGACGGCGCGTGCGGCCGCCGACGTCGTGAGAACGACGGTCGGGCTCGCGTCCTGCAGCACCGAACCGACACGCTCATCGGTGACCCCGCCCAGTGGAACCGACAGCGGCACCGCGATGCGTCCCGCCTGCATCGCACCGAGAAAGGCGACGATGTAGCCGAGGCCCTGCGGAGCCAGGATCAAGGCGCGGTCGCCCGCAGACCCGCAACGCTCGAGCTCTCGTGCGACGTTCAGCGTCCGCCGGTAGAGCTGCGCGAACGTCAGGCTCTCCGCAACACCGGCCCAGTCCTGCTCGTAGTCGACGAATGTGACCGCAGTGTCGTCGCCTTGCAGGCCGGCACGCTCGCACAGCAATGTCAAAAGCGACGTCTCACCCACGCGCGTCAGAGTAACTCCGCGATCGCTGACATATACCGGAAAGAGCCGCAAACTCTGTCCCCTTTTGACTGCGAATTACACGCGCGTCATATGCATTTGCTCACGCCACGGCATCCAAAAGGTCATGTGCCGGTATCACCGAATTTGGGCAACCCGGCAACGCCACGGTGGGCGGCTCAGCACAAAGTATTTGAAATCGTCGGTATTTTCCGGCTGGATCGGCCGGATTCCGGGACAGCGGAACGTGGCGAATTTACCGTTGGTCGTTGTACTGCCCGCTGCCGTGCGCCGAAGCCATCCTTGTAGCGGTCAGGCCGCCGTAATGCCTGCGGGAGGAGGGCACATGGCTCCGTCGGGGAATCTGCACGATCCGGGATCCGCCAAACCCGTCACCCCGGTTGCCGTCATCGGGATGGCCTGCCGGCTTCCCGGTGGCATCGACTCTCCGCAACGTCTTTGGGAGTCGCTGCTTCGGGGTGAGGACCTGGTCACCGAGATCCCGCCGGACCGCTGGGATCCCGACGAGTACTACGACCCCGAACCCGGTGTGCCCGGGCGTTCGGTCTCGAAGTGGGGTGCGTTCCTCGACGACGTTGCGGGATTCGACTCCGAATTCTTCGGGATCAACGACCGCGAGAGCACCGCGATCGACCCCCAGCACCGGTTGCTGCTCGAAACCTCGTGGGAGGCCATGGAGCACGCCGGTCTCACCCAGGAATCGCTGGCGGATTCGCTCACCGGGGTGTTCGTCGGATTGACCCATGGCGACTACCAGATGCTGGCGGCCGATGCCAAGGCGTTGGAAGCCGCATACGGCTTCAGCGGCAACAACTTCAGCTTGGCATCCGGCCGGGTCGCCTACGCGCTCGGAGTTCACGGTCCTGCGCTCACGGTGGACACCGCGTGTTCGTCCGGCCTGACGGCGGTGCACCTGGCCTGCCGCAGCCTGCATGAGTGCGAGAGCGATCTCGCGTTGGCCGGTGGTGTGACATTGATGTTGGACCCGCGCAAGTTCGCGTCCGGCTCCGCCGAGGGAATGCTGTCGCCGACCGGGCGATGCCACGCCTTCGACGTCGCGGCCGACGGGTTCGTGTCGGGCGAGGGATGTGTCGTGGTCCTGCTCAAGCGGTTGCCGGATGCGATCCGCGACGGGGACCGGATCCTCGCCGTCGTACGCGGCACGGCCGCCAACCAGGACGGCCGCACCGTGAACATCGCGACTCCGTCGGACATCGCGCAGACGGCGGTCTACCGAGCGGCACTCAACGCGGCCGGTGTGGATCCCGCCACCGTCGGGATGGTCGAGGCACACGGCACCGGAACACCGGTGGGCGACCCGATCGAATTCACCAGCCTGGCCAAGGTGTACGGCGTCGACGGCCCGTGCGCGCTGGCATCGGTGAAGACGAACCTCGGGCATGCCCAGGCCGCCTCGGGAGCTGTCGGCCTCATGAAGGCGATCCTCGCGCTACAGCACGGCGTGGTACCGCAGAATCTGCACTTCACTCGCCTGCCAGATCAACTCGCCAAGGTCGAGACGAACCTCTTCGTACCCCATGAAGCCACGCCATGGACCACCAACGGCAATCACCCGCGGCGGGCCGCCGTCTCGTCATACGGGATATCGGGAACCAACGTGCATGCCATCGTGGAGCAAGCCCCCGAAGCCGCACGGGCAGAAGAGGTCTCAGGCGGGACGCCCATGGCGCCGCCCTCGCTGTTCGCGTTGTCGTCGACCTCCGCCGACGAACTGCGGCGCACCGCAGGCCGGCTCGCTGACTGGCTGGGTATCCGTGACGACATCGCATTGCCCGACGTCGCCTACACCCTGGCGCGCCGGCGTGTGCACCGGCCGGTGCGCACCGCCGTGATCGCAAGCAGCAGAGCCGATCTCATCGGGGCGCTGCGCGACGTCGCCGAAGGAGACAGTCCGTATCCAGAGGCAGTCGGTCGCGGTGACCGCGGCCCGGTATGGGTGTTCTCCGGGCAAGGCTCACAGTGGCCCGCGATGGGAGCCGAATTGCTGGCGACCGAACCGGTGTTCGCTGCGACGGTCGCACAGGCCGAACCGGTCATCGCGTCGGAATCCGGGTTCTCGGTGACCGAGACGATGTCGGCACCGGAGATGGTGAGCGGTCAGGAAAGGCTGCAGCCGACGCTGTTCACCATGCAGGTCGCCCTCGCCACCACCATGAAGTCCTATGGTGTGCGCCCCGGCGCGGTCCTCGGGCACTCACTCGGCGAGGCCGCGGCAGCAGTCGTCGCAGGTGCGCTGTCACTCGAAGACGGGTTGCGCCTGATCTGCCGCCGCTCCCGGCTCATGTCGCGCGTGTCCGGTCACGGCGCGACGGCGGCGGTGGAACTTCCTGCCAAGCAAGTGCTTTCGGAACTGACCGCACGCGGTATCAGCGACGTCGTGGTGGCTGTGGTCGCCTCTCCGCAGTCGACGGTGATCGCCGGTGCCACCGAGACCGTTCGCGATCTGGTCGCGGGCTGGGAGCGGCGCGAGGTGATGGCTCGCGAGATCCCCGTCGACGTCGCCTTCCATTCTCCCCAGGTTGAGCCGATCGTCGACGAGTTGGCGCAGGCGCTCTCAGATCTCGAGCCGATGACACCGGACATACCCTTCTACTCGGCGACGCTGTTCGACGCCCGCGAGCAACCGCTGTGCGACGCCCGCTACTGGGTGGCCAATATGCGCCGGATGGTGCGGTTCGCCACAGCGGTGCAGGCCGCCATGGAGGACGGCCACCGGGTGTTCGCCGAACTGTCCCCGCACCCGCTGCTCACGCATGCGCTCGAGCAGACCGCCCGCAGCCGCGAAACTCCGATCGCCGCCCTGGCGGCAATGCGTCGCGGACAGGCCATGCCGAACGGATTGCGGGGATTCCTGGTGGATCTGCACAGTGCCGGGGCCGCGGTCGACTTCGCCGTCCTCTACCCGTCCGGGAACCTCGTCGACACCCCGCTACCGACATGGACACACCATCCGCTCTGGCTGACCGCCGGTGTGAATGACTCGCCCACTCACGGCGGCTGCACCATCGCCGTCCATCCGCTGCTGGGGCCGCACGTACGTCTCCAGGAGGAGCCCGAGCATCACGTGTGGCAGGCCGATGTCGGTACCTCCGCCCAGCCCTGGCTCGCCGACCACCGGATACGTGGTGTCGCAGTGCTTCCGGGCGCGGCGTATTGCGAGATGGCTCTCACGGCCGCCCGCACAGTCTTCGGCGAGGCATCGGAGGTTCGCGACATACGCTTCGACGAGGCTCTCCTGCTGGACGAACAGACCACGGTCGGCATCTCGGCCTCGGTGTCATCGCCCGGCATCGCGGGATTCACGGTGGAGACCAATCGCGACGGCGAGCTGGTGCGCCATGCATACGCCGCACTGCACGCCGAGGAGGACGAGCAGCCGCCCGCATACGACATTCCCGGCCTTCTCACCACGCATTCGCGGGTTCAGGACGGCGACGCGCTGCGTAACCGCATGGCCCATAACGGCATTGAGCACGGGCCCGCCTTCGCCGGTCTGGGGAAAGTCCACATCGGCGACGACGATGCCCGCACCGTGCTCGCCGAGGTCGCGCTGCCCCGCTCGATCCGCTCACAGCAGGATGCCTACGGCGTGCACCCCGGACTGTTGGATGCGTGCTTCCAGTCCATCGAAGCCGTCCCCGAAATCCAGTCCGTTGGTGGTGAGATGGTGGCGCTTCCAGTGAGTGTCCGACGGCTTCGCGGCTACGGTCCGGCCCGCAACGCGCACTACTGCTATACGCGGGTGATCGAGGTCGACGCGGCCGGGTTGGAGGCCGACATCGATGTGCTCGACGAGGACGGTGCGGTGCTGCTCAGTGTGCAGGGACTGCGGCTCGGAACCGGCAGCTCCGGAAGCGGGCACGACGAACGCGTGCTGAGCGAACGGCTGCTGGCCATCGAATGGCGGCGACGGGACCTGCCGGAAGTGGAATACGCCGAGACCGGGTCCTGGCTTCTGATCCGCGACAGCATCGGTGCGGACACGGTTGCCGATGAGTTAAGCGGGATTTTGAAAGACTTAGGGGCGCAGTGCACATGCATAAACTGGCCCCATCAAGCCGACGACGCGCCAAACCGCGAAGCACTCGAAAACCTCCTGCGTGCGAACCGATTCACCGGCGTCGTCATCATCACCGCGCCGAGCGAATCCGCACCCGACCGCCAGTCACCGCAGCTGGGCAGCGAATACGTGCGCGATCTCGTGCACATCGGCAGGGAACTGCCGCTGGTCCGCGGTGATTTACCCCGCCTGTATGTGGTGACTCGCAATGCCCAGACCGTGGTGGCCGGTGACGTGGCGAACCTGGAACAGGCCGGGCTGCGAGGTCTGATGCGCGTGATCGGGACCGAGCAACCGCATCTGGGCGCCAGCCAGATCGATCTGGACGAAGCCACCGAAGTCGAACACCTGGCGCGTCAGCTGCTCAGCGGATCCGATGAGGACGAGACCGCATGGCGAGACGGGCAGTGGTACACCGCCCGGTTGTGCCTCGCTCCCCTGCGGCCGGATGAGCGGCAAACCACCGTCGCCGATCACGAGCGCGAGAGCGTGCGCCTGCAGATCCGTACGCCAGGAGACCTGGAGACGATGGAACTCGTTGCCTGCGACCGAGTTCCACCGGGTCCCGGGCAGATCGAGGTCGCGGTCACCACCTCGAGCGTCAACTTCGCCGATGTGCTGGTCGCCTTCGGCCGGTACCCCGCATTCGACGGTCAGCTCCCGCAGCTCGGCATCGACTTCGCCGGTGTCGTGACCGCGGTCGGGGCAGGTGTGACCGAACACGAAGTGGGCGATCGCGTCGGCGGTCTGTGCGCCGACGGCTGCTGGGGCACGTTCGTCACGTGTGATGCACGCCTGGCCGTCAGCCTTCCGGCCGGCCTGACCGAGGCCCACGCGGCCGCATTGACCATCGCGACCTCCACCGCATATCACGGCCTCCACGACATCGCCAGGATCACCGCCGGCGACAAGGTGCTCATCCACTCCGCGACAGGTGGGGTCGGCCAGGCCGCGATCGCGATCGCCCGCGCGGCAGGAGCCGAGGTTTTCGCCACCGCGGGTAGCAATGAGCGTCGACAACTGCTGCGGGACACGGGAATCGAACACGTATACGACTCCAGAACCTTGGACTTCGCCGATCTCGTGCGGGCTGACACCCACGGATACGGCGTTGACATCGTGCTCAACTCGGTCACCGGCCCCGCCCAACGTGCGGGTCTCGAATTACTGGCATTCGGCGGACGATTCGTCGAGATCGGTAAGCGCGACATCTACGGCGACACCCGGCTGGGACTGTTCCCCTTCCGGCGCAATCTGTCGTTCCATGCCGTCGACCTGGCCTTGATGTCTCACAGCCACCCCGAACGGCTCCGAGAGTTGTTGACGACCGTCTACCAGCTCACCGCCGACGGCGTGCTGCCCACGCCGGAATGTACGCATTACCCGCTCTCCGACGCCGCCGACGCGATCCGGATGATCGGCGGTGCGCGTCATGTCGGCAAGCTGGTGCTCGACGTGCCGCACACCGGTTCCAGTCGCGTGGTGGTGCCACCGGCACAGGTCCGGACTTTCCGCAATGACAGCGCATACATCATCACCGGCGGACTCGGCGGCCTCGGGATGTTCCTGGCCGAGAAGATCGCCGCGGCCGGCTGCGGCAGGCTGGTGCTGTCCTCACGCACGCAGCCGGCTCGGCACGCACTCGAGCGGATCGCCCGTATGCGGGCGGCCTGCGTCGACGTCGTCGTCGAGTGCGGTGATGTCGCGAACGCAGGCACAGCGGAGCGGCTGGTGGCAGCAGCGACCGCGACCGGGCTTCCGGTTCGCGGTGTGGTGCATGCGGCAGGCGTGATCGAGGACGCCGCGCTGACCAACATCACCGACGACCTCATCGAGCGGGACTGGGCGCCAAAGGTGCACGGTGCATGGAACTTGCACAAAGCCTTGCAAGATGCCGGTATCGATTCATTGGACTGGTTCTGCTCGTTCTCGTCGGCGGCTGCGCTCGTGGGATCGCCAGGGCAGGGTGCCTACGCTGCGGCCAACAGCTGGCTGGATGCCTTCAGCTCGTGGCGCCGCGCTCAGGGCCTGCCTGCCACGACGATCGCGTGGGGAGCGTGGGCGCAGGTCGGTCGTGGCGCCGAGCTGGCCGAAAAGTCGGACGCGGGAATCGATCCGGACGAAGGGGCATACGCGTTCGAAGCGCTCCTGCACCATGACCGCGTCTACACCGGTTACGCGCCGGTCTCCGACGCCCCGTGGTTGACGGCATTGGCCGAACGGAGTCCGTTCGCCGAAGCGTTCCGGCATACCGCCGACAACTCGATGGGCACAGCGAAATTACGGGCCGAGCTCGGCGAGCTCCCACCAGAAGAGTGGACCGCCCGCTTGCAGTCGGTGCTGTCGGACCAGATAGGACTGATTCTGCGCCGCAGCGTCGATCCCGATCGCCCCCTCTCCGAGTACGGCATGGACTCGCTGGGCGCATTGGAGCTGCGTACACGCCTGGAGACTGAAGTGGGCGTGCGTATCTCGAATTCCGACATCACGACCGTCCACGGTTTGGCGGAGCTGCTGTGCGAGAAGTTGCGACCGGCGCAGACCACTGAGACACCCACCACCATGAGGTATTAGTCGGAGAAGAGCAGCCATGGAAAGCCTCTCGGTCCCGAGCAACATCGCAGACATGCCGCGCGGCGGACCCGATGCCTCGTGGCTGTCCCGTCGTTTACAGACCGAGAGGCTCGAATACCTTGACCGCGACGACGTCGACGACCGGAAGCGCAAGGTCATCGAGGCACTCGACCGCGGGGGGCGACGAAAACGGTTCGGTACCTACGAGAAACACGCCAGGCTCGCCCTAGCCGAACTGCCGGATCACGAAGCACCGAAGATCCTCGAGCTCGGGTGTGGACTGGGCGGGTTGTCACGCAAGCTGTTGGAAATCCACCCGACAGCTCACGTCACCGTCACCGATATCGATCCGATGTTCGTCGCCGACATCGCCGCCGGGGACCTCGGCAGTCATCCACGCGCGACGGTCAGGGCCATGGACGCCACCGCGATCGACGCGCCCGACGGGCATTACGACCTTGCCCTGCTGGCGTTGTCGCTGCATCACCTGCCGCCCGAACGGGCCGCGCGAGTGTTCGCCGAAGGCACGCGGGCGGCGGACAAGTTGTTGATCATCGACGTCCGCAGACCGTCACCGCCATTACATGCGGCGATGTTGGCCGCGTTCATGCCGCTCGTTCGAGTACCCGCAGTACACGACGCCGTCATCAGCGGGCTGCGGGCGTACAGCCCGTCGGCACTGCGAACGCTTGCCGGCCATGCCGATCCGGACATCACGCTCGAGTTCCGGACCCGACGCACCGGCCCGACAGTCGTGCTCGCCAGCCGCCGCCGAAGACCTGACCAGACCGCCGAACCGGACAGCGACGGCGGCGGCTGACAAGCAGCTAACCAGTATTCGAGGGGAGAACTGGCCGAACACGACTACCCACAACAGAAGCTGACCACCGCACCGCGCAAGTTCGCAGTATTCACAGTGACTTTCGCGGCTGAATCGTCGCGTGTTCCAATACCGGAGGAATGTGAAAACAATGTTGCGACAAGCCGAATAGCAAACAGACAAGGAGGTAGTATTCCGCTCATGTGGGGGCCATTGTTCGTGCTGGCGCTGTTGACAACGGTCAACCCCGTGCGTCTCGGCATCATTCTTCTGGTGCTCTCTCGACCACGCCCCATGCAGAACCTGCTCGCCTATTGGGCCGGCGCCCTGATCATCGGCCTTGCCACCCTGCTGATTCCGCTGATCCTGCTGCATTCGACACCGGCGTCGGCAGGTTTCGCGAGAGATTTCGCACATCCGACAGCCAATCCCGCAGCGCAGCGGACGGCGATCGGAATAGGCGTCGCCCTTATCGCGGTCGCGGCACTGATGGTGGTGCGCTTGATGGTTCGGACGCCGAGCCGCAGCCGTGCCCCGTCGACATCGGACCGGAGCAGCACCGCCACGACTTCGACGCTGGTGCTCGATCCGGCTGCACCGCCTGTGATCTCCCGCCTGCTGCAGCCCGGACCAGAAGGCGCGACGGAAGGCGGGTCCGCAGCTCGACGGCTACTCGGCCGTGCGCGCCATGCCTGGCAGAACGGATCCCCATGGATTGCGTTCGTCATCGGCATCATTGTGCTGCCGCCGCTCGACGGGGTCATCTTTGCGCTCGCCATCATCGTGGCATCGGGCGCGGCGCTCGGAGTACAGGTCGGCGCCGTGATCGCTTACATGATCGGCGTTCTGGTGATCGAGGAGATCATCCTGGTCAGCAACGTGGTTGCCCCGGCGAAGACCCAGGCGGCACTTCGGCGTCTGCACGACTGGGCACAGGCCCACCAGCAGAAGTTCGTGGCAGCCATCTTGGCCGTCGTGGGTTTGTCGCTGGTGCTGCGCGGTGTGGGAGGCCTGTGAGCGGGAGGCCGTTGTCCTTGCACCACAATTGATTGGCCCACCGCTCGGCGATGCGCCGGGTATCCTTCTGCCCTGTCTGTAAAGGTTCGTTCAGTCGGATGGGATCACATGTCTGCACGCGTCGAGCAGTTGGAGTTTCAAGCGGAGGCCCGCCAACTGCTGGATCTATTGATCCACTCGGTGTACTCCAACAAGGACTCCTTTCTGCGGGAGCTGATCTCGAATGCGTCCGATGCACTCGACAAGCTCCGCCTCGAGACACTACGGAACAAGGAGCTCACCGTCGACGCATCCGATCTGCACATCGAGATCGAGGTGGGGCACGATCCGCGCACGTTGACGGTGCGCGACAACGGCATCGGCATGACCCACGAGGAAGTCGTGGATCTCATCGGAACCCTCGCGAAGTCGGGGACGGCCGAGCTGCGAAAGCAGCTGCGTGAAGCCAGGAAAGCCATTGCTTCCGAGGACCTGATCGGTCAGTTCGGGGTCGGTTTCTACTCGGTGTTCATGGTGGCTGACAGGGTTGAGTTGCTGACTCGCAAAGCCGGTGAGAGCGGTGCGACTCGGTGGGTGTCGAGCGGCGAGGCCACCTACACGATCGAATCCGTCGATGACGCTCCGCAGGGAACGTCTGTCACGTTGCACCTCAAACCCGAAGACGCCGAGGACGAGATGCATGACTACACCTCGGAAGCCAAGATCAGGGAGTTGGTGAAGAAGTATTCCGACTTCATCGCCTGGCCCATCCGGATGCAGGTCGAGCGACCGGCCGATGCGGGCGGTGAGGAATCGGCGGCCACCGAGACACTGACCCTCAACTCCGGCAAGGCATTGTGGGCGAAGTCCAGGGACGAGGTCTCCGAGGACGAGTACAAGGAGTTCTACAAGCACATCGCGCACGCCTGGGACGATCCCCTCGAGATCATCGCGATGAGGGGCGAGGGCACCATCGAGTATCAGGCGCTGTTGTTCATTCCCTCGCACGCTCCGTTCGACCTGTTCATGCGGGACGCCAAGACGGGGGTGCAGTTATACGTCAAGCGAGTGTTCATCATGGGCGACTGCGACCAGCTCATGCCAAGATACCTGCGCTTCGTCAAAGGCGTCGTCGACGCACAAGACATGTCGCTCAACGTTTCTCGGGAGATTTTGCAGCAGGATCGGCAGATCACCGCGATCCGCCGCAGGCTCACCAAGAAGGTGCTCTCGACCCTGAATGATCTTCACACCGAGCGGCCACAGGATTACCGCTCATTCTGGGCGCAATTCGGCGCGGTCGTCAAAGAGGGCTTGATGTCGGACCACGACAACCAGGACATGCTCCTTCGGCTGTCGTCCTTCGAGTCGACGCACAGCGCTGAAGAACTCACCACACTCGCCGAGTACGTCGAACGCATGAAGGGCGGTCAAGAGCAGATCTTCTATGCCACCGGACCGTCCCGTGACCAACTGCTGAGTTCCCCGCATCTCGAGGCGTTCAAGGCCAAAGGCTACGAGGTGCTGCTGCTCACCGACCCGGTCGACGAGATCTGGGTGGATTCCGTACGCGAGTTCGACGGGAAACCACTGCAGTCAGTGGCAAAAGGCGAGGTTGACCTCGGCTCTGACGACGACAGCGACGAGCACGCCGCCGAGCGCGAAGAACGGGAACGCAGTTTCGCCGGCCTTCTCACCTGGCTGAAAGATACGTTGAGCGATCACGTCTCGGAAGTCCGACTGTCGACCCGGCTGACCGCGTCCCCGGCCTGTCTCATCACGCCTGCCTTCGGCATCACACCGGCACTCGCACGCATGTACCGCGCCTCCGGCCAGACGATCCCCGCCGGGAAGCGAATTCTCGAGATCAACGCCGACCATCCGCTGGTGACCTCGCTGCAGCGGGCGCACGCTGAGCGCGGCGACGATCCGGCACGACAGCAGGAATTTGCCGAGACCGCCGAACTGCTCTATGGCACCGCACTACTGGCCGAGGGCGGCGAGCTCGAAGATCCGGCACGATTCGCTGCGATGCTCGCCAACCGGCTTGCTCGCACGATCTGAGCCCGATTGTCGAAAACGCTCCTAGGCTCGGTGCGGACAGCGGTACGCTGTTAGCTGAAAACGCATGGTCCGGCATTGGAGGATCCATGAAAACCGTCCTCAAAATGCTGGTATCGGGTTCTCTCGGGCTCGGCGCGTTCGGCTTGCTCCTGTTTGCCTCCGCGGGCACCTTCGACTACTGGCAGGCGTGGGTGTTCCTGGCCCTGATCGGGATCTCAGGATGGATCTCGAGCATCTATTTCCTGCGCACGAATCCCGCGGTGCTGCGGCGGCGCCTGCCGGCGGCCGAGACCCGCGGGCCGCAGAAGGTCATCTCGGTCGTGGTCTTCTTGTTGTGGGCGGCGATGCTGGTTGTCAGCGCCCTCGACCACCGCTTCGGTTGGTCCGAAGTTCCCATCGGAATTTCGTTGGCCGGCTTCCTACTCGTCGTCCTCGGAAGCGCGGCAGCTGCGCTGGTCCTCGGACAGAACAACCACGCTGCCGTGACCGTCCGGGTAGAGGCAGGCCAGCAGCTCATCTCGACCGGGTTGTACGGCCTGGTCCGACATCCGATGTACTCGTGCAACACGTTTCTGCTTTTGGGCACGCCCCTTGCCCTCGGTTCGTACTGGGGACTCGCGTTCGTCATTCCCGGCCTGCTGGTGTTCGCCTTGCGTATCCGCGATGAAGAACAGCTGCTGCAGCACGAGTTGGCCGGATACGACGCGTACATGCAGAAAGTTCGCTATCGCTTGGTTCCCGGCATCTGGTGACAGACTCACGCCACCCGATCGACCGGCAGGCAGGCGATTCACCCCTCCAGTGACCGCCGGAGTCGTTCACCGAAATCACTCAGCGATGCACTGGTGAACATCTCGAAATGCGTGCAGTCGACCGAATGCGCGGTGATGTCACCCGACACACACCCGCGCCAGCTCTTGACATGCGACCGGATCGCCATGCGGTTCCTCAGTCCGTGCCATCGCTGCCACATCCTGGGGCCGCGGTTCTCGTCGTTGCGATGCCGGGCGGCTGAGAACAGGACGATGTCGCCCTCGAATACACCGGGTACGTGATCCAGCAGTGCCAGCTGGTTCGCGTTGAGGCTGTGAACCATGTATTCGACGAGCTGACGAGGCGGCGGCGCCAATCCCGGCATTCCCTGCTTCCGGATCATATTCTCGACCCGTTGATAGGTCAGCGGCCGCCAATGCGGCCCTAACTCAACGTGATTGGTTCTCAGCAGGTAGTCAAGAACCTGCCCCTCGGCCAGAGCGCGATTCCGGGCGATCGTCCGGTTGGCACCTGCCGCGATTCTGCTCGTCGTACGCAAAGCGGCGTCCAGCAATACGAGGCGTTGCACTTCGCATCCGCGTCGCTGCAGTTCGACTGCGAGCGCGTGGGCCACGACACCGCCGAACGACCACCCGAGAAGTTTGTACGGCCCATCGGGATGCAGCGCCTGAATCCGGTCCGCATACGTCTCGGCCATCCGTCGTACCGACCCGAATTCCCCTTCGTCGCCTTGCCACACCTGATTGATCCCGATGATGGGGCCGTCGAAGTAGTCACCGAGCGCTCGGTACGTCCAGCTCAGCCCGAACCCGTCATGGATGCAGCACAGCGGAACACCGGTGCCGTCCCTGAGGATCTCGACCGGGACAACTTCGTCGGTGTTGTCGGTCTTGCCTACTTGCCTGCCAAGGCTTCTCACGGACGGAGCGTCGAATATGGTGCGCACCGGCAGCTGGGCGTCCATCACCTTGTTCACCGCGGCGATGACCCGCATGGCTGCCAGTGAGTCACCGCCGAGATCGAAGAATGAGTCGTCCACGCCGACCTGTTCCAGACCGAGAACGTCGGCGAAGATGCCGGCCAGAACATTTTCTGTGACAGTTTCCGGTGCCCGATATCGGGCTGTGCCGTATTCGGGTGCAGGCAGTGCGCGGGCATCGAGTTTGCCGTTGGGCGTCAACGGTAGTGCATCCAACACCATGACCGCGGCCGGAACCATGTAAGCGGGGAGCCGCTCGGCCAACGCGGCCCGCATCTGATCCGAATCAGCGCTGCCGGCAATCGATTCCGTGACGTAGCCCACGAGGCGCTTGTCGCCCTGGCGATCTTCCCTGGCGATCACCACGGCCTGGTCGACGCCCGTCAAATCGGCCAGAGCCGTTTGGATTTCGCCGAGTTCGATGCGGTACCCACGGATCTTGACCTGCTCGTCGGCGCGGCCGAGGTATCGCAACTGCCCATCCGCACCCCACGAAACCAGATCACCCGTGCGGTACATCCGGGTTCCGGCCGCTTCTTGTCCACCGAACGGACACGCAACGAATCGCGACCCCGTCAGCCCGGACCGGCCCACGTAACCTGCCGCTACCCCGCGACCGGCCACATACAGCTCACCGACCACCCCGGCAGGCACCGGCCGCAGCCACTGGTCGAGAACGAACAACGCGGTCGTCGCCACCGGGGCACCGATAGGCACGACCCGCGTACCGGCCATGTCGGCGGTGTTCAACGGCACACTCATCGAGGCATATACGGTGGCCTCGGTCGGGCCGTAGGCGTTGATCACCGCCCGCCCCGGCGCCCACCGATCCACCACCTCGGCGGGACATGGCTCGCCGCCGAGAAGCAACGCTGTCTGGCTCAAGCCGTGTGGCGAGAGTGCGGCCACGGCCGACGGGGTCTGGGTCAGCACATTCACCCGTTCGGCCACGAGCAGCTCATGGAAATGTTCCGGTGAGCCGACCACGTCTTCGGGCACCACCACGAGCCGTCCCCCGGTCAACAGCGCAGCCCAGATTTCCCACACCGAGAAGTCGAACGCATACGAATGGCATTGTGTCCAGGCCTGGACCGCGGGAAGGCCAACGGGCATCGAGGCCGCGAGGTGGGTCAGGTTGTGATGGGTGACTGCAACACCTTTCGGAGTGCCGGTGGTGCCCGAGGTGTATATCAGATAGGCGATATCGTCGCCTGCGGGTTCCGGCAGACCCGCGCCCGGATAGCTGCCGATGCGCGGGTCGGCGACATCGATGACAGCCATATCGAAACCGGTCAGGCGGCCGGCCAGCTCCGCGGAGGTGATTGCGGCCGCCGGGGACGCGTCCGCCACCATGAACGCTATGCGCGCGTCGGGATGCGCAGGGTCGACTGGCAGATAACACGCCCCGGCCTTCAGCACCGCCAGCATCGCCACGATCGCGTCGGCGCATCTGTTGAACATCAGCGCCACGCTTTGTCTTGGGCCGATGCCACGGTCGACCAGCAGGTGCGCCAACCGGTTCGCCGCCTCGTCGAGTTCCCGATAGGTCATCGAGCGGCCCGCGTAGGTCATCGCCGTCGCGTCCGGCATACGCGCGACCTGCTGCGCGAACACGCCGGGAACCGACTCCGGCTCAACCGGTCTGGTCAGCGCGGCACAGTTTCCGATCTCGTTCAGTCGGGCATGCTCGCCTTCGTCGAGCACGTCAACCGACGAAAGCCGCCGGTTGACGTCGGCGGTCAACGCCGCGACCACTCGCTCCAGGCGCTCGACAAGGGCCTGGATGCTTGCCCCCTCGAACACGTCCGTGCGGTACTCAACAGACCCGCCGATGCCATCGGGTTCACCTACCGCGGTCCAGCGTTCCTCAAACGAGAACGCAAGGTCCATCCTCGCCGACTGAGTGTCGGCGGTCAGCGGGGTGACGCGCAGATCGCTCAGCAGAGACATGTCGGCCGGGTCGTCGTCCTGAGCGGCGAAATTCTGCCAGGCGAACATCACTTGGATCAGCGGGTGATGTGTCAAGCTGCGGCTCGGGTTCAGCCGGTCCACCAGAACCTCGAACGGCACGTCCTGGTGCTCGTACGCGGCCAGGCTCCGTCGGCGTACCTGTGACAACAGGTCGGCGAACGTGAAGTCTTCGTCCAGTTCGACTCGCAGCACCAAGGTATTGACGAAGAAGCCGACGAGATCGTCGAGCGCGGGATCGCGCCGGCCGGCGATTGGGAAACCGACTGCCACATCGCTGCTGGCGCTGAGCTTCGAGAGCAGCACGGCGAGCGCGGCCTGCATCACCATGAAGCTCGTCGCATCGTGGTCGCGGGCCACCCGCGCGACCTGCTGCTGCAATTCCGACGACCACGACACCGCTACGCTCGCGCCCTGGTAGTCCGCCTCCGGCGGGTAGGGCCGGTCGGTGGGCAAATCGAGGCGTTCGGGCAATCCACTCAGTGCTCGCTCCCAGTACGCCACCTGTGCCGCGATCGGACTGCCGCTGTCGGTGAGGTCTCCCAATTGCTCACGCTGCCATAGCGAGTAATCCACGTACTGCACGGGTAGCGGCTCCCACGCCGGTGCGTATCCCGCGCACCGGCCCGCATACGCCAGGCCCAGGTCACGTGCGAGCGGCCTGATCGACCAACCGTCGGCGGCGATGTGGTGTACCACCACGACCAGCACGTGCTGATCCTCGTCGGTCCGGAGAAGCGTTGCCCGTAGCGGTATTTCGGTAGACAGGTCGAAAGTGTGCCGCACTGCGCCGTCAACCGCCGAAGCGAGCCGCTCGGCAGACCACCCGCTGGCGTCGATCACCTGCCAGCCGAGATCCGCCCGCTCGGCCGGTACGACCACTTGCTGAGGGACTCCGTCAGGTGCGGCGAAGATGGTCCGCAGGCTTTCGTGCCTGGCCACGACATCGCCCAGCGCGAGTCCCAGTGCGTCGGTGT
Organism: Mycobacterium venezuelense; assembly: GCF_054919535.1. Classification (NCBI taxonomy): domain Bacteria; kingdom Bacillati; phylum Actinomycetota; class Actinomycetes; order Mycobacteriales; family Mycobacteriaceae; genus Mycobacterium; species Mycobacterium venezuelense. The sequence goes on along the minus strand of NZ_JBONDW010000010.1, from coordinate 1,934 downwards.
CCAATGGCCCGCTGATCCGATAGGCGGTCGGCATGTTGTAAACCGGTGAAGGGCCCTGCAATTGGTCCAGGAACCACAACCGCTGCTGCGCATAGGACAACGGCACGACTGGGGGACGTTGTTGGACGGTCAACGCTGCGCCTGGCCGTTCTTCGGCATGCGCGGTGATCCACTCCGCCAGCTCGGCAACGGTGGGGGCGTCGAACAAGGCCCGGATCGGGACATCGGTATCCAGCTCGGCACGGATTCGCGCGACCAACCGCGTCGCGGACAGCGAATGGCCGCCAAGGTCGAAGAACCCGTCATCGATGCCGACGCGTGTGACGCCGAGAACCTCGCCGAACAGCCTGGCCAACAGGCGTTCTCGCCGATCACGCGGTGCCCGATACACAGCCCCGCTCGTGAACTCCGGGGTAGGCAGCGCCCGGCGGTCGAGTTTGCCGTTCAGCGTCAGGGGCAGCGAATCCAAGATCATGATCGCCGCGGGCACCATGTACTCCGGCAATTTCGTGGCCGCAAAGCTGCGCAGCTCTGCGGCGCGTTCGATCGCCGATGGATCGTTGACACAGCCGGCAAGCGATTTTACCGGCGTGTTCGGCAGGTAGAGGTCCGAAAGCACCTGCGGGGAATCGTTGGTGGTGTAGATGACATCGACCAGACCGGCGGTCGGCGACAAGGTCACCGCTGTGGCGTAGCCATGTTCCTCGCCGATCAGATGACACTGGTGCGGTAGTACGGCATCGGTTTCCGTGATGGCCGCACGTAATTCGGCTATCGTCGTTCGCCCGTCAGCCTGGGCAAGCGCTTGTACCATCGCCACATCCGGCCACGTTCCGGCGTGCGGCACACCGGTGATGCGCAGTGCCGGTGGCCGCTCCGACTGCAGGTGATCGCCCACGCTTGCCAGGGTTCCGAATCGTTGCCAGGGCTCTGACGGCAGGGATGCAACAGAATGCGCAGCCACCGGTGCCTTGTGCAGCACCACCTCATACCGGTAACCACTGAGTTCGTTGACGGCGTGCATGCGCTTCAGCTGCACATCGACCGCGGCGACATCGGAGAGGTGTTGTGGCAGCGCCGCGAAGAACTCCGGCGCCAACAACAGTTCCTGCTCGCTCAGCATTTCGCGGCGTACCCGCTCACGTACCGCGTCCGCAGTGTCCTCGCCGTCGGCCGCACCGTCGGCTTCGGCACACACCACCCCGGCGGTGAACTCGCGCAACAACGACAGGTTGCGCACATCGCCGATGAACAGGGCGCCGCCGGGCGCCAGCGCCCGCATCGCAGCCGCCAGCACATCGAGCAGATACCCGGCGCTGGGGAAGTACTGGATGACCGAATTGAGCACCACGACGTCGAAGTGGCCCTGCGGCAATCCATCGACGACATCGGCAGGCTGCACTTGCAGCCGCACGCGGTCGGCCCACGGCTCTGCCGCCACCGCCGACTGCAGCGTTTCGATCGTAGGCGCCGAGAAATCCGTGCCCCAATACTCGACGCACTCCGGGGCCAGTTTCGCGAGTAACAATCCCGACCCCACGCCGATCTCCAGCACCCGTCGTGGGGTCAATGCGAGGATGCGGTCCACTGCCGCAGAGTGCCATTCCCGCATCTGCTGCAACGGAATCGGCTTGCCGGTGTAGCTGCTGTTCCAGCCCCCGAAGTCCTCCCCGAGTTCGGTGCGGCCCCCTGCCGTGAACGCCTCGCCGGAATACAGGCCCTGATACACGCCCTGCCACTGCTCGACCAGTTTTGCTTCTCGCTCGGGTTCCCGAACGAGCATCATCTCCGGATCGAGCACGACATAGGCCACCAACTGTTTGTCGGCGGTCTGGTCGCGGGGCCCCAAACCGGACATGGGGGTGTGAGTGACAGTCACCGCATGCGACACGCGCGGATGCGCGCTCAAAACGGCGCCTATTTCACCGAGTTCG